>NZ_BAAHSC010000212.1:0-249894 GCF_054655095.1 Thermus sp. FJN-A | reverse complement strand
GTTCCCATGGTCATCCGCAGGAGGAACAGCCGGCGGTATCTCCCTTGGATGCAGTACCTGGCCATCGTGGGGCGGAGGGTGGTGGAGACGGTGGGGAGCATGCTCCATCACCTCTTCCCCAGGCGCATCCACGCCGTGACCCAGGAGGGTTTCGTCATCAAAGTTCTCACCTTCGTCCTGGCCCATAACATCAGTCTCCTGACCCAGAAGATGGCTGGGTAGCAACTTGGGTTATTTCTACATCGTGGACCGGAAGAAAGACATGATCATCGCCGGAGGCTACAACATCTACCCAAGGGAGGTGGAGGAGGTCCTCTACATCCATCCGGCAGTGCTGGAAGCGGCGGTGGTCGGGGTGCCCGATGCCTACCGGGGGGAGACGGTGAAAGCTTTTGTGGTTCTCAAACCAGAATACCGCGGAAAAGTTACTGAGAAGGAGCTGGAGGAACACTGCCGGAAGAACCTGGCCGCCTACAAGGTGCCCAGGCTCTGGGAGTTTCGCGAGGAGCTACCCAAGACGCTGGTGGGCAAGGTGCTTCGCCGGGCCCTGCGGGAGGGGGCACAAGGGGGTGGGGTGTGAAGCGGTTGTTGTGGCTCCTTCCCCTGGCGCTCGCGGCCTGCGGGTTGCCCTCCCCGGACCAAGCCAGGAGGGACCTGGCACCCAGCCCACCCTTGACCCCCGAGTACCGGGACGTGCCCCTCTTGCGGCTGGAGGTAAAGGCCGGGGAGCTTTTCCCTCTCCTCTTTGGGGAAAACCCTAACGCCGAGCTCCTCACCCTGGACAGCCAAAGCGCCATAGGCAACATGCTCCCTGGGGACCTTGCCCTGAGAATCGGGGTCCCGGAGTTTACCCTGGAGTTCCAGGTCCCCCTCACGGCCCTGAACACAGAGGTTTCGGTTCCCTTTAACCTCCCCCAAATCCCCGGAGTAGGGGCGAAAATCCAGGCTCTGCTGGACCAGACCCAGCTCCCCGAGGCCTACCTCTTCCAATCCATCGTGCTGGAGTCCCCTTCCCAGTACGCCCTGGCCGGCCGGATCCGTACCTGCGACCGGAACGGGAACAACTGCTCCCAGGTCTTCAAAGACACCAGCAACCAAGAGGACAACCTCCGCTTCATCAACGGCCAGCCCAAGCCCCTGAAGGGCGAGGCCAGTACCCTCTTTAACGCCCTGAAGGCCCTTCCCTTCCAGGGAGATACCCCTCTCACCTTGAAGCTCATCCCACGGGGAGGCTTGACCGACTACGCCGGACAAGGCGGATGCACACTCACAGGGTGCACTGTGAGGCAACGCGTCACTGACATCTCCGTCCTCGCCCCCTTTGGAGCCGTCGCCCCCAACCCCTTCACCGTGGAAAGCGAGCCCCTCCCCTCCCCAATAAGCAACCTCCCCGCCTCCTGGATAGATGACCTGAAGCGGTACACCGTGGCCACGACCCTGACCCTGGAAATCCAGTCCAGCCTGCCCACCCAAACCCAGGGGCTCACCCTGTGGATCGGCCCAGGCACCATCCCCCGCTTTGACGACCCTGGGCCCGACGATTTCGTCTACGCGGGAACCGACCCCGTGCCCGCAGCGCCCGTGGACGGCCAAGGTCGCTCCACCGGTATGAGTCAAACCACCATCCGTACCGAGCTTTCCGGGGAAAACCTCAAGCGTTTCCTCAACGTTCTTACCCAGCCCAATGTCCACGCGGCGGTGCGCCTTACCCTGATAGGCCCCGAGGCCACGGGCGGGCTCTTCCGCTATAAGGCAAGCGACTTCCTGAAGATCTACGCCAAGGGAACCGCACGGCTACAAATCGGAGGTAACTGATGCGTGCCTGGCTTGCCTTCTGCATCCTTTGGGGGCTGGCCCTGGCCCAGGCGCCGGGCCGCCCGGAAAACCCGGCCGAACTTCCCCTGGAGAAGGGGATTCACTTCAGCCTTCTCGCACCTAGCCTGGCCTTTGAAAACAACACCCTAACCCAGGCAGATCTCCTCAACGTGCTGGCGCTTCTCCAAGACCCCAGGCCCACGGACCTTTTGCTCCTGGCAGGCCGGGTGCCCAAGGGCCAGGCTTCCACAACCCAGGTGGGGACCGAGCTCGATGTAATTCGGCTGGCCGTGCCCTTTGGCTTTGGCGAGGACCCCTTGAGCGGTACAGGGCAGTATGCCATAGGGCTGAGGTACGCGCTGGGCATTCAAAGCGGCCTCCAGGTGGGGAAGGATCTGGTGGCCTTGGCCCAGGAGGGCTCTCGGCCGGGGGACGTCCTCCGCTTCGCGGACACCTTTGGGACAGTAGCCCTGTGGGACCGGCTGGCCCTAAGCGGGGCCGTCCCGGTCCTAGATGGCCTTCTAGAGGCCGGAGTGGAGGTATCCCTTCTCTTGGGCCGACTTGTGGCCTCGGGGGCCTTCAACGAACAGAGCCAGCTTACCTACGGCGAGAACGGCTATAGCGGCCAGCTGGGCATGAGCTTCTACCGCGGCGGCGGGGGAATGGGGTTTGAAACAGCCTTGGGCCTGAGGACCCGTCTGCCCACCTTTGGCGTGGCCTTCACCTTGAGGACCCTGGGCCGGATCCACTACCCCAACCTCACCCTGACCCGGCTCTACGCCGAGGCCCAGGACGACACGGCCTACGACCTCCTAAACAAGTTTAAGGACTCCGCACAGACCTCCAGCGCCGACTACACCCTCTACCTCCCCACGCAGGTGGAGCTTTCCGGCTTCTACCCGCTCTTCCTCGAGGGCATGGACGAGCCCTTGTTCCTTACGGGGCGGATCACGGGAAGTTTTGGGGGCCCGCTGGCCACAGGCTGGCGCCTCGCCCTCGGTAGCGCTTTCCAGCCCACCCCCCACCTCAACCTGCGCAGCGAGCTGGCCCTGGGCGGCCCAGCCCTCTTCAGCCTGGGCTTTGGGACCACGCTGGACCTCGCGGGGGCCAAGCTGGAGTTCTGGATGGCCAACAAGGGCGGGATTCTCCTGGGCGCGAAAGGTGCCGAGGTTCTGCTCCGTAGCCGCTTCGTTCTAGGAGGGGAATAGCATGCCGGGAAGGCGCAGGTGGAAGGGGTATGGACACGAGGGGGAAGGTCTTTCCCCGGAAGCAGTGGCGCAGTGGCACCGGACCGTAGCCCCCTTGCTGGGCGTCCGCCCCGAGGACTACCGCCCGCCGGTTCCCCTGGAGCGCCTGCGCCTTCCCGAAGCACGCCCTTGCCCTAGGATCCCAGAGGTTCAAGGGAAGCGTTTACCAAGACCCCAACCTGCAAACCACCTTAGGAGGCTGGAGCGCCGAAGGCCGCTGGCCACCAGAGCGCCCAGGGAATTGAAGGCCAGGTGGTGGCCTTGAAGGTGGCCTCTCCCCGGGGCATTGTCCATCAGCAGGCGTTACCCTGTTCGGCCGCAAACCCCTTCGGACTCCTCCGCGAAACCGTAGCGGTGGTGGGCAGATGGTGAAGCAACTCCTTCTTCCCCTAGCCTCAACCATTCTCCTGGTAGGTTCAGGTTGTGGTCAACCCGCCTTTATAGCTGCTGAAGAGAGCACACCCAAGCAACCACCCCGCTATTACTCCACTTCTGTCCCCTCTTTTGATGGAACCCCTATCGCCATCACGGTATTCGTGCCCTCCTTGGCACCCGGCGAAAAGGCTCCCCTCATCCTGCATGGAAACGGTTGGGCCGACCGCAGGGCGGAGGAACCGTCTCCCCTCACGCGTGACCCCAGCATGTTCTACCACGACATGCACACGGGCCTCGTCACACGTCTTTGGCAAGCGGGCTTCATTGTGGTTTCTCTGGACCAAAGGGGTTGGGGCGACAGTGGAGGCCGGGTGGACCTCATGAACCCCGAAAAGGAGGTCCGAGATGTCTCCACGGTCCTCACCTGGGCCTTGACGCACCTTCCCGTCCTCTGGCGGGAGGGCCGGCCCATGGTGGGGGCGGTGGGAGGAAGCTACGGGGGCGGGTTCCAAACCCTCCTGGCCTTCCTGGACCCAAGGGTTCAAGCCATCACTCCCTGGGTTACCTGGTACGACCTCCGATATAGCCTCGCCCCCAACGGCGTGGTGAAATCCCTCCACGCCGATGCCCTCTACACGGGGGGGACCCTTTACGGGCGCATGGAGCCCTGGATCACCCAGGCCTTCCTCGAGGCCCAGGCCGGACGGTTAAGCCGGGAAACCATGGATCGGCTCTATAAACGTAGCCCTGCCCGATTCTACGAAGACGGAAGAATCCCCCACGCTGACGCCTTCTTCGTCCAGGGCGCACCTGACACCCTTTTCAACCTCACCGAAGGGTACTGGAACCTGCGCTGCTTCCAGGAGCGTGGCCGGGATGCTCGGCTCTGGGTAGTGCCCAACGGCCACCTCATTCCGGAAATCCAAGGGCCGCCCGCCTCCAGCTTCTGCGGCCCCCTGGACCCCTTTGAGGCTGTGGTGGCCTGGTACCGGGAAAAGCTCAAGGGGGAGGCCTTGGCCGCAAGCCGCATTCCCCGGGTCTGCGCAGACCTCGGTGGGGGCACAGCCTACCAAGGAGAGGACCTGCCCTTTGGAGGAAAGGCCTTTACCCTTCCTCCTCAGAGCTTCTTCCTACCGAGCCCCCAGGGCCTTTTCGCCCCCCTCTGGACACCCGAGGAGGACGTGGCGGTGGTGGGACTTCCCCAGGTGGAGCTGGAGCTCGAGGCCATAGGCCCGGATCCCATCCTCTTCCTGGGCCTCGCCGTCGGTAAGGAGGGCCGGTTCAAAGCCCTCAACGACCAGTTCCTTCCCCTGAGGGGCAAGGGAAGCTATCGGGGCCTACTCCCGGGGGTGAGCGGCCTTGTGAAGGGGGGAGAGACCCTGGGGCTCCTCCTCACCGGGTTTAGGCCCGAGTACTTCTCCCACGGATCTAGGCTCCCCGCTTTGGCCCACCTCCAGGGCCGGGTGGAGGTTCCAGTGGTCACAGGGAGGTGATGGCGATGCACAGATGGCTTGGGGTTTTGGCTTTGGTTTTAGTCTTGGACGGTTGCGGAACCCAAACCCAAAGGACACCCACGGAGCCCTCGAGCGGGCCCTCGCCCTCTAATCCGCCTGCAGGCCCCTCCTCCCACCTGCCCCAAACCTGGTACACGGTGACCATACCCTCCTTTGACGGGACCCCCATCGCCGTGACCGTTTTCCAACCCGCCTTAGCTCCCGGCCAAACCGCGCCCCTAATCCTTCACGGCCACGGCTTCGGTGGCCACCGGATTCGTTCCCCTGAGGACACCTCGACAGACAACCCGGTCATCAGCGAGGTGGTCTTTCGGGCCTGGCGCTCGGGGTACTACGTTATCAGCTTTGATCAACGGGGCTTTGGCGATTCCGGGGGCACGGTTCGGGTTATGGATCCCGACTACGAGGTCCGAGATGTTCGGACCATCCTAGACTGGGCCCAGGACAACCTCCCTCGGTTCAACGGGCGGGTGGGCACTTTCGGAGCCAGCTATGGAGGAGGATTCCAGCTAATGACCGCAGTCCAGGACGAGCGAATCCAAACCATGGTGCCTCTCGTTACCTGGTACGACCTCCCCTATAGCCTTTTCCCCAACGGGGTGCCTAAGACGGCCTGGGCCACCCTCCTTACCCTTGGGGGAACCGCAGGTAGCCAAGGAAGGATGGACCAAGTCATCTACCAGACCTACTTCCGAGGGCTTTTGCAAAACTCCATCTCCCCAGAAGCCGAGGCCTTCTTCCACTACCACTCCCCCGCCTACTTCTACCCTCAAGGGCAGCCTAGGCAAAAGGTGGACGTCCTCTTGGTCCAAGGCATGCGGGACACCCTTTTTAACCTCAACGAAGCCTACTGGAACGCCCTGGCCCTTCAACGTTCAGGGGGAGACGTCCGCCTGGTTTCCATCCAAGGGGGACACATCCTCCCCTACCTCCAAGCCCCTTCCGGAGGCCTGAGCTGTGGGGCCTTCGGTCGCGAGGACCCTGCGGGCATGGTTCTTGCCTGGTTTGCCGAGAAACTAAAAGGCCAGCCCAACGCAGCCCAGGGAATCCCTAGGCTCTGCCTCTCTTTGGACCAAGAACGGGCCTTGGCCCTTGCAGAGCTAGGGGAAATGCCCGTAGGCGGGGAAGCCTTCACCGTTCCCTCAACCCTCCTTACCCCCTTAAACGGGCTGAACGGGATCAACGAAGCCCTCCTCAACCTCCTCCAAGGCGTTTTAGGCTCGGCGGGGCTCAAGGGCTTTCTTCCCGAAAGCCTCCTTAGGGAGGCCGCTTCTGCGATCGTAGGCCCGGTATTCGTACCTCTAAAGACAGTCCAGGCGCCCACGGCCCTGGCAGGTATACCCACCTTCCGCCTCCACCTCCAAGGGGTCGTTGAGGCAGCTAACCCCATCGTTTTCGTGGGAGTGGGGGTGCGGCGTGCCGGAAAGCTTGCGGCCGAGCCCGTTGATGAACAAGTTCTACCCTTGAAGGGATGGGGTTGGCACCAAGGGGAGCTTGTAGGGGTAGGCGAAGCCCTAGCCCCCGGGGACCAGGTGGGGCTCGTCCTCTTTGGTTTCAACAGCCAATACCTTCTCAACGGCAGCCGCGCCGTCTTCACCGCCATGGTAAGCGGCACCACCCACCTTCCCTTAAGGCCTTTACCCTAGACCATGGGAAAATGGGCCTATGACCGTCAAGGAGCGGGATCAAGGTTCTGGCCGCCTATTACGGGTGGCCCTCTACACCGACGGGGCCTGCCTGGGCAACCCGGGCCCCGGGGGCTGGGCGGCCCTACTCCGCTTCAACGCCCACGAGAGGCTCCTCTCCGGGGGGGAGGCCTGCGCCACCAACAACCGCATGGAGCTCAAGGCAGCCATAGAAGGCCTCAAGGCCCTGAAGGAGCCTTGCGCCGTGGACCTCTACACGGACAGCCACTACCTCAAGAAGGCCTTCACCGAGGGCTGGCTGGAGGGCTGGCGGAAAAGGGGCTGGAAAACGGCGGAGGGCAAGCCCGTGAAGAACCGGGACCTCTGGGAGGCCCTCCTTGCGGCCATGGCCCCCCATAGGGTGCGCTTCCACTTCGTGGAGGGGCACGCGGGCCACCCGGAGAACGAACGGGTGGACCGGGAGGCGAGGCGCCAGGCCCGGGCCCAGGCCAGGGTGCCCTGCACGCCCCAAGCCCCCACGCTTTTCCACGAATAAGCAGAAAAGCGTTATAATCGGACCATGCTGGAAACCGCCCTCCGCCCCGAGGACCGGGAGAACCCCACCTTCAAGGCCAACAAAGACGCCTGGGTGGCCCTGGTGCGGGACTTCAGGGAAAGCCTGGAGAAGGTGCGCCAGGGAGGGGGCCCCAAGGCCATAGAGCGCCAGCACAAAAAGGGCCGCCTCACCGCCAGAGAGCGCATCCAGAAGCTCCTGGACCCCGGCGCCGAGTTCCACGAGCTCATGGCCTTCGCCGGCTTGGGCATGTACGAGGAGTGGGGCGGGGCCCCGGCGGGAGGCGTCATCACGGGGATCGGGCGGATCGCGGGCCGGGACTGGATGGTCATCGCCAACGACGCCACGGTGAAGGCGGGGGCCTTCTTCCCCATCACCGCCAAGAAGGTGATCCGGGCCCAGACCATCGCCCTGGAAAACCGCATCCCCACGGTTTACCTGGTGGACTCCGCCGGGGTCTTCCTGCCCCTACAGGACGAGGTCTTCCCCGACCAGGACGACTTCGGCCGCATCTTCTACTTAAACGCCCGCATGTCGGCCCTGGGGATCCCCCAGATCAGCGCCATCATGGGGAACTGCGTGGCCGGGGGGGCCTACCTCCCCGTGATGACGGACGTCCTCATCATGACCGAGGGGAGCGGGCTCTACCTGGCAGGCCCCGCCCTGGTGAAGGCGGCCATCGGCCAGGAGGTCTCCTCCGAGGAGCTCGGGGGGGCCAGGATGCACCACGAGGTCTCGGGGACGGTGGACTTCTACGAGCCCACGGACGAGGCGGCTTTGGCGCGCATAAGAGAGCTTGCCGCCCTCTACCCGCCCCCCCGCCTCGCCCCTTGGGCGGAAGGGCGGAAGGAGCCTAAAGAGCCCCTCTACCCTATAGAGGACCTCTACGGCCTCGTGGCCCCGGACGGGAGCCGCCCCTATGACCTCCGGGAGGTCATCGCCCGGATCGTGGACGGCTCGGAGTTTCTGGAGTACAAGGGGGGGTACGGGGAGACCCTGGTCACGGGCTTTGCCCGGATCGGGGGCTTTCCCGTGGGCATCGTGGGCAACCAGCGCCTTGTCCTCAAAAAGCGGGGGCGGATTGAGGTGGGGGGGGTCATCTACGCGGAGGCCGCGGACAAGGCGGCCCGGTTCATCCTGGAGGTGAACCAGATGAATATCCCCCTCCTCTTCCTCCAGGACGTGACGGGCTTCATGGTGGGGAAGGAGTCGGAGCAGGCGGGGATCATAAGGCGGGGGGCCAAGCTGGTGAACGCGGTCAGCAACTCCGTGGTGCCCAAGATCACCCTTATCCTCGGGGGGTCCTTCGGGGCGGGGAACTACGCCCTCGCAGGCAAGGCCTACGCCCCCCGGTTCCTCTTCGCCTGGCCCAGCGCCAAGTATGCGGTGATGGGCGGGGCCCAGGCGGCGAAGACCCTTTTGGAGCTAGAGGTGGAGAAGCTCAAGCGGGAGGGGAAGGAGCCCTCGGACGAGGAGCTTAAGGAGCTCTACGAGCGCATCAAGGGCCGCTACGAGGAGACCCTGGACCCCCGGTACGCCGCCGCCAGGCTCTGGGTGGACGGGGTGATCTTCCCCCACGAGACCAGGAAGTGGCTCATCAAGGCCCTCGAGGCCTGCGCCCTGAACCCGGAGCGCGAGCCCTTCCGCATCGGGGTCTTCCAGGTGTAGGGGGGAGGGATGGCCGAAGCCAAGTGGGTGGAGTGCCCCCGGGACGCCTGGCAGGGGTTTTCCCGCTTCATCCCCACCGAGGAGAAGGTGGCCTTCCTTAAGGAACTTCTGGCGGCGGGCTTCCGCCACCTGGACCTCACCAGCTTCGTCTCCCCCAAGTGGGTGCCCCAGATGGCGGACGCCGAAGCGGTGTTAAGCGCCCTCCCGCCCCCAGGAGGGCGCACCTACCTCGCCATCGTGGCCAACGAGAAGGGCCTGGAAAGGGCCCTCCAGGCCCCCAACCTCACCCACGTGGGCTACCCCTTCTCCCTCTCCGAGACCTTCCAGCGCAAGAACACCAACCGCTCCATCGCCGAGTCCTGGCCCCTGGTGGCGGCCATGGTGGAGAAGACCGGGGGGAGGCTCGGCCTCGTGGTCTACCTCTCAATGGCCTTCGGCAACCCCTACGGGGACCCCTGGAGCGTGGAGGCCGTCCTCGAGGCCATCGCCCGCCTCAGGGCGCTCGGGGTAAAGGAGATCGCCCTGGCCGACACCTACGGGGTGGCCTCCCCGGAGCGCATCCGGGAGGTCCTGGGGGCCGCCGTGGCGCGCTTCGGCCCCGAGGGCCTGGGCGCCCACCTTCACGCCCGGCCCGAAGGGGTCTTGGCCAAGGTGGAGGCGGTGCTGGAGGCGGGGATCACCTGGCTGGAAGGGGCCCTGGCGGGGGTCGGGGGGTGCCCCTTCGCCGGGGACGAGCTCGTGGGGAACCTCCCCACGGAAGTCGTCCTCCCCCACCTGGAGAAGAAGGGCCTCGCCACGGGAATAGACTTAAGCCGCCTCCCCCTCCTGGCGGAGGAGGCGGCGAGGCTTAGGGCCCTTTACGCCTGAACGGGGAGGTAGATGCCGGGGTCCGTGGGGTTGGCGATGGCCATCACCCGCTTGACCAGGGCCTCCGGAGGGAGGTCCAGGAGGGCCGCCATCTCCCCCGGGGAGACCACGGCCTCGTAGAACCGCCTCGCCCCCTGGGCGAGGAGGAGCCCCACGGCCTCGGAAAGCGCCGCCTCCCCCCCGGGGAAGGCGGGGCCGAAGGCATCGGGGACGAGGAGGTCCTTCTTGCCCCCGTGGATGAGGAGGGCGTAACGGGCCTGGGAGCGGCGGTCCTGCCAGTCGGTGATGAGGTAGACCTTGGCCTCGGAAAGCCGCAGGCCCCGTAGGGCCTCCTTCAAAGCCTCGAGGCTCACACGGGGAGCACCCCGCAAACCCACGCGTTCCATGCCCCCATCTTACGCGCTAAAGGAGCTTCCGGGCGTAGATCACCTGGCCCGCGTGGTGCTGGGCGTGCTCCACCAGGTGGTGGAGCACGTGGACCCTGGGGGCCTCCACCCCCTGCCCCCCCACCCGGACTGAGGCCCCCAGGTCCTCCTCCCCCACCCGGCGCAAGGCGGGGAGGAGGTGCCCCCAGGCCTCCCGGAAGCGGGCCACCACGGCCTCCTTGGGCTCGGCCTCGCCCAAAAGCTCCCACTCCCGGCCCCTCCTCGCCCACTCGGGGAGGTCCAGGCCCAGGGCGTAGTGGGCGAGGCGCAGGGAGCTTCCCGCGATGTGGCGCACCAGGCCCCCAATGGGGTTCACCCCCTCCTTGGGCCGCCACCAGAAGCCCTCCTCCGAAAGGTCAAAGGCCCAGCGCTCCAGGTGGGCCTCCACCTCCTTCAGCCCCTTGATCCAGGCGGAGACCACCGGGGGCACCCCGGGCTCCAGGGGTTCCAAAAAGGGCGCGGCCATGTCCCCATGCTACACCCGGTAGACTGGCCCCCGTGGGGGTGCTGGGCTTTCTCCTCCTGGCGGGGGCGGCGTACCTCCTCCTCCGGAGGCGGCAGGCCCCTACCTGCCCCCGGTGCGGCCTGCCCCGGGCCCTGGCCCTGGAGGTATCCCGCCACCGGCGCTTCTGCCCCCACGTGGCCTTCCGCGCCTGCCCCTTTGATCCGAGGCGGGGGCTCTACCGCCAGCGGCGATGAAGGTGGAGGAGCTCCACCGGGCCTTTGACCGGGACCTGGCCCTTTACCTGGAGGAAAGGGGGATGAAGCCCTCCTGCCGGGCCGGGTGCGCCGCCTGCTGCTTCGGCCTGGTCACCCTGTCCCGCCTCGAGGGCCAGGCCCTCCTCCCCCACCTCAGCGAGGCGCAGAGGGCCAGGGTCCGGGAGGAAGGCCCGAGGCGCCTCGCCCTCCTGGCGCGGGGCAAGGACCAGGAGGACTTCCCGAGCCGCTTCTTCCAAAGCCGCACCCCCTGCCCCTTCCTGGAAGGGGGGCTCTGCGGGGTCTACCCCCAGAGGCCCCTGGCCTGCCGGGGGCTTCTCACGGAAGGGGACCCCGCCCTCTGCGCCCCCGAGGCCAAGCCCCCCCGGGGCCACTTCCTCCCCGTGCCCTGGCGCATGGCCCGCCTAAGGATGGAGGCCCTATGGGAGGAGGAGCGAAGGCGCTACGGCTTCTTGGTCCTGGGGGAGATGGTGGGCCTCCTCCACCTCCTCCTCCAGGGCCTGCCGGAGGACCGGGAAGGGGCGGAGGCCCTCCTGGAGGCCCTGGGCGTCCTGGGCGGGCGCTGGGGGTTCCAGGTGGTATAAAGGCGCCCCGGCCCTAAAGGCCGGGGCCCCGCTGGCGGAGGGGGCGGGATTCGAACCCGCGAGGCCCCTTGCGGAGCCTACCGGTTTTCGAGACCGGCCCGTTCAACCGCTCCGGCACCCCTCCCTGAGCCGGGCGAAGAAGTCCCTCAGAAGCTTAGCACACTCCCCCTCCAGGACGCCACCCCGCATGCCCTTCCCGTCCCCGAAGCGGGTGAGGGCCCCCTCCTTCAGGTTCTCCGTGCCGTAGACCACCTCCACCCCCGCCTGCCGGAGGGCGTGGTGGCACATGCGGCAGGGCTCGAGGGTCACGTAGAGCCTGCCCCCCCGGGCCCTCTTTCCCACCTGGCGCAGGAGGAGCATCTCCGCGTGGGCCGTGGGGTCCCCCGTGGCCTCCACCCGGTTGTGGGCCCCGTGGACCTCCCCCCCCACCGCCAAGACCGCCCCCACGGGCACCTCCCCCTCCCGGAAGGCGGCCTGGGCCTCCTCCAGGGCCAGGGCCATGTACCGCTCCGCCTCCGGAGGAGGGAAGAGGCCCAGGACCTCCACCACCCGCTTCCCCTCGGCCCGCACGGGCCAGAGGGGTTTCAGCTCCCTGGGCACCCCCTTCTCCGCCAGGAAGTCCAGGAGCCGCTTCCGGCCGAAGGGCCGCTCCAGGTGGTCCCCGGGGGCGGGGCGGCGGAAGCCTCGAGGCAGGGGCACCTGGGGGGCAGGGGGGATGAGGAAGAGGGTGCCCCCCTTGCGCCGGGCGGTGTACCCCCCCGGCAGGGTGGCGGCCTTTCCCGCCAGGGCCTCCTCCAGGAGGGCCACGAGCCTGGCCTCGGGCCTCAGGTCCAGGGCCTCCAGCACCCAGCGCAAGGCCCGGCGGCGGAGGGCAGGGGGGGCCTCGCGGAGGGGGGCCACCCGGAAGGCGGGCACGAAGAAGCGGGGGTCGGGGAGGAGGCGGGCCCTGGCCTCCCCTTCCAGGTGGGCCTCCTCCTCCTCCCTCAGGTGGGCGAAGCGGGCCAGGGCCTCCTTGGCCTTGGGGAAGCGCTCCTCCAGGAGGGGGAAGACGGCGAGCCTCAGGTAGTTGCGGTCCAGGGAGAGGTCCTGGTTGCTGGGGTCCTCCCGCCAATCCTCCCCCAGGGCCCGGAGGAAGCCCCTCAGAAGCTCCCGGCGAAAGGGAAGGAGGGGCCGGACCACCAGGCCCTCCCGCTCCCGGATGCCCAGGCCCCGGGCCGTGCCCTGGAGGAGCTTGAGGAGCACGGTCTCCGCCTGGTCATCCAGAGTGTGGGCGGTGAGGATGGCCCGGGCCCCCACCGCCTTGGCCACCCGGTAGAGGAAGGCGTAGCGCACCTCCCGAGCCACCGCCTCCAGGTTCTCCCCCCGCCTCCGGGCGATCTCCCCCACCTCCACCCGCTCGGCGAAGAAGGGGAACCCCAGCCTCTGGGCGAGGCCCCGCGCGAACTCCAGGTCCTGGGGGCTATCGGGCCTCAGGCCGTGGTCCAGGTGGGCCACCACCGCCTGCCGCCCCGCGCGGTGCACCAGGTGGGCCAGGGCCACGGAGTCTCCTCCCCCGGAGACCGCCAGGACCAGGGGGTCCTTGGGGGCCAGGCGGCCCAGGCGCTCCCGGAAGGCCCCAAGGAGGTCCATACCCCGTATCCTAAGGCCATGCGGCTCCGCTTTCGGGAAGACGGACCTTACGTCCTGGACCTGCCCGAGGGTGCCCCCTTCCGCATGGACGGGGAGGAAAGGTGCCTAGAACGGGCCAAGCTCGCCCTATGCCGCTGCGGCCACTCGGGGGCGAAGCCCTTTTGCGACGGAACCCACAAGCGGGTGGGCTTCCGGGCGGAGGGCGGGGAGATGGAGGTTCAGTAGAGGAACTCCCGGATATCGTACCGGGCCGCCTTGAGCCCCAGGCGGCGCACCGCCCCGGCCCAGCGCCCAAGCTCCGCCTCCAGGTCCCCCAGGGGCTCGAGGCCCAGGCGGGCATAGGGGGTGGCGGGCTCCTCCTGGAAGGGGGAGAGGTAGACCACGTCCTCCCTCCCCAGGGGAAGCCCGGCGAGGAGGGCGAGGCTTTCCCGGAAGTGGGCCTCCGCGTAGGCCCTCCCCCCCGCCCCCACCATGAGGATCACCCCCACGGAAAGCCCCGCCGCCTTCAGGGCCTGGACCAAAGGCAGGGCCTCCTTGGGGTGGCCGGGCTTGTGGAGGAGGGCGAGGAGGGGGGCGTGCCCCGTCTCCAGGCCCAGGTAGACCCGCCTCAGGCCCAAGGCGGCAAGCCTCGCCCACCAGGAGGCCTCCTTCTTGAGGCCGGTGAAGAGGTCCAAAAAGCCCAGGATGGGCTCTTTCGGGAAGGACTCCGAAACCGCCCGCAAGAGGGGAAGCAGGGGCTCGGAAAGGGCCAGGGCGTTCCCGTCCGCCAGGAAGACCCCCCGCCTGAGAAGTCTTCCCCGCCCGAGGAGGGCCAAGACGGCCTGGATGTGCTCCAGGAAGGCCTCGAGGCTTCGCTTCTGGAAGGGGCGGTCCTGGTAGAAGCTGCAGAAGGCGCACCGGTTCCAGGTGCAGCCCGTGGTGGCCTGGAGGACCACGGAAAGGTAAGCATCGGGGGGGAGGATGCTAATGGGCCAGGCGTAGGCCCTACGGTAGGGGGTGGGGTCCAGGAGGGCCTCCGGGGTCCAGCGGAGGACCTCGGCCCGCCGCCCGGGGTCTTTTAGGTGGGCCTCCGCCAGGGAGAGGATCTCCCCGTAAAGGGCCAAGGCCTCCTCCTCCCCCAGGACCCGCCGCTCCCTCTCCCCCACCCGGTAGCGCAGGTGAAGCCTTCCGTCCAGGGCCCGCTTGTAGGTGAGCCCCCGACGGAAGTAGTGGTAGGGCCTCCCCTCCCGGTCAAAGGAGAGGACCCTGTCCCCCAGGGAAAGCACCGTGGCCTCGGGGCGCAGAAGCTCCACCAGACCCAGGGTACCCCAAGCGCCACCCCATGCTGGCTTAGGCCGACATGGGGGCCCCGGCAAGACCACCCCATGCCGGCTTGCGCCGGCATGGGGGCCCCGCCGTAAGGGCCGGGTGCCGGACCCCCTAGGGGAGAAAGGGCATACGTCTGACCCCCTGCCCTTACAATAAGGCCCGTGGCGCTTTCGGCCCCGAAGGGCCTCCTCTCCCCGGAAACCCTCGCCCGCCTGACCCCCTTGGGTGGGTTTGAGGCCCGGGTCTACACGGACGGGGAGCGGGTCTATAAGGTCTACCCAGCCTCCGAGGCCCACCTGGCGGACCTCGAGGCCCGCCGCATGGCCCGGGCGGGCCTGGGGAGCTTTGTCCTGGGGGTGGAGGAGGTAGGGGGGCAAGGGGTCTTGGTCATGCGCCGCTTCCCCGGGAGGCCCTTTGCCCCGGGGTCCTTCACCCCCAAGACCCTCGCCGCGCTTTCCCACCTCTTCCTCGCCCTCCACCGCCTGCCCGAGCCCGGGTACGTCTCCGAGGAAGAACTCCTGGCCCGCCTGGAGAGCTTCGCCGAAAGCCTCCAGGACGTCCCCGAGGCCATGGGGCTCATCGGGGCTTTGCGGCGGGAGGTGGGGCTTGCCGCCGGGGCGGAACGGCGCTTCTGCCACCGGGACGCCTGGGCGGGCAACCTCCTCCTCAAGGAGGCGGGGGCGGAAGGGCCGGAGGTGATGCTGGTGGACTGGGTGCGCTCCGGGGGGGACGACCCGGCGCGGGACCTGGCCCTCCTCAAGACGGGAAGCCTGGACCTTCTGGGGGAGGAGGCGGCGCGGGAAGCCCTCTTCCGCCTGGCCCGCCTCTACCCCTCGGAGGTCCGGGAAAGGCTCGCCTTCTACGTCCCCCTCACCTACCTCCACGACCTCCACTGGTTCCGCACCAAGGCCCCGGGAGGCTTTCGGGAGGCCCTGGAGGCGAAGCTCCCCCGCGCCCAAAGCTTCTTCCGGGACTGCCTTTCCCCAAGAGGGCGGACGTGTTAGGCTTTTCCGGATGAGGATCACCCTGGTGGACCATCCCCTGGTCCAGCACAAGCTGGCCCACCTTCGGGACAAGGGCACGGGCCCCAAGGACTTCCGGGAGCTCGCCGAGGAGGTCGCCATGCTCATGGCCTACGAGGCCATGCGGGACCTGGAGCTTACGGAGACCACGGTGGAAACCCCCGTGGCCCCGGCGAGGGTTAGGGTGCTCTCCGGCAAGAAGCTCGCCCTGGTGGCCATCTTGCGGGCGGGCCTCGTGATGGTGGAGGGCATCCTGAAGCTCGTCCCCCACGCCCGGGTGGGGCACATCGGCCTCTACCGCGACCCCCTCTCCCTCAAGCCCGTGCAGTACTACGCCAAGCTGCCCCCGGACATCGCCGAGCGCAGGGTCTTCCTCCTGGACCCCATGCTGGCCACGGGGGGGAGCGCGAGCCACGCCCTCGCCCTCCTGAAGGAACGGGGGGCCACCGGGGTTAAGCTCATGGCCATCCTCGCCGCCCCCGAGGGCCTGGAGCGCATCGCCCAGGACCACCCCGACACCGAGGTGGTGGTGGCGGCCATAGACGAGCGCCTGAACGACCACGGCTACATCGTCCCCGGGCTTGGGGACGCGGGCGACCGCATCTACGGCACGAAATGAGCGAGTTTTTGAAGCGCATCGGCATCGCCGAGCCCACGGGCACGGGCTGGCTCACCGTGGCCTTCGCCTTCCTCCTGGCCCTCTTCTTCACCTGGCGCTTCCTCCCCCAGGTGCGCCGCTTCGCCCTGAAGGTGGGCTGGGCCGACCAGCCCAACGAGCGCAGGCTCAACCGGGAGCCCCTCCCCAACGCCGGGGGGCTCGCCGTCTACGCCGGGGTGGTGCTGGCCCTGGTGGTGGCGGCCTTCCTCCGGCCCATCCTGGTGGAGGGCGTCCTCATCCAGGTCCTGGCCATCCTCCTGGGGGGGGCCTGGCTCGTGCTGGTGGGCTTCATCGACGACCAGTTCGGCCTTCCCCCCCTCTTCCGCCTCTTCGTCCAGACCTTAGCCGCCCTCCTCCTCATGGCGGTGGGGGTGCGGTTTGAGGCCGCCTTCGGCACCCCCTTGGACCCCGCCTTGGGCCTCTTCCTCACCTGGCTCTGGGTGGTGGGCATCACCAACGCCCTAAACCTCATGGACGGGCTGGACGGCCTCGCCGGGGGCATCGCCTTCATCAGCGCCATGAGCCTCCTCGTGGTTTCCGCCCAGTTCCCCTTCTGGGCCGCGGGCACCCTGGTGCTTGCCGCCCTGGCGGGGGCCTCCCTGGGCTTCCTCCGGCACAACCTCCACCCAAGCCGCATCATCCTGGGGGACGCGGGGGCCTACTTTCTGGGCTACACCCTGGCGGCCACCGCCCTCCTCGGGAATCTCAAGCTCACCACCTTCTTGGGCCTCCTCCCCCCGGCCCTTTTCCTCCTCCTCCCCATCCTGGACACCACCCAGGTGGTGGTGCGGAGGCTCCTCAGGGGCCAAAACCCCCTCGCCACCCCCGGCAAGGACCACATCCACCACCGGCTTTTGGCCCGGGGGCTTTCCCAGAGGCGGGTGGCCTTCCTCCTCTGGGGGGTGGCCCTCCTCTTCAACCTCCTGGCCATGGCCTACCTGGGGATGCCCTGGGAGGCCATCCTGGCCAACCTGGTGGCCGTGGTGGGGGGGCTCGCCTGGGTCACCTACCGGCGCCTCAGGGCCCTCTGGAAGGGGGTGGGGTGACCGTGAAGCGCGTGGTCCTCGCCTTCGGCACCCGGCCCGAGGCCACCAAGATGGCCCCGGTCTACCTGGCCCTCCGGGAGATCCCCCACGTGAAGCCCCTGGTCCTCCTCACCGGCCAGCACCGGGAGCAACTAAGGCAGGCCCTAAGCCTCTTCGGCATCGCGGAGGACCAGAACCTGGACGTGATGCAGGAACGCCAGGCCCTCCCCGACCTCGCCGCCCGCATCCTGCCCCAGGCCGCCCGGGCCCTAAAGGAGATGCGCGCGGACTACGTCCTGGTGCACGGGGACACCCTCACCACCTTCGCCGTGGCCTGGGCCGCCTTCCTGGAGGGCATCCCCGTGGGTCACGTGGAGGCGGGGCTGAGGAGCCACAACCTGAAAGAGCCTTTCCCCGAGGAGGCGAACCGCCGCCTCACCGATGTCCTCACGGACCTGGACTTCGCCCCCACGCCCCTCGCCAAGGAGAACCTCCTCCGGGAGGGGAAGCGGGAGGAGGGGATCCTGGTCACGGGCCAGACGGGGGTGGACGCCGTCCTCCTCGCCGCCCGGCTGGGGAGGCTGCCCCAGGGCCTCCCTCCCGGCCCCTACGTGACGGTCACCATGCACCGCCGGGAGAACTGGCCCCTCCTTTCCGATCTGGCCAGGGCCCTCAGGAGGCTGGCCCAGGCCTTCCCCCACCTCACCTTCGTCTACCCGGTGCACCTGAACCCCGTGGTGCGGGAGGCCGTCATCCCGGTGCTCAAGGGGGTGAAAAACTTCGTGCTCCTGGAGCCCTTAGAGTACGGGCCCATGGCGGCCTTGATGCGGGAGAGCCTCCTCCTGGTCACGGACTCCGGGGGGCTCCAGGAGGAGGGGGCAGCCTTAGGGGTGCCCGTTGTGGTCCTGAGAAACGTGACGGAAAGGCCCGAGGGCTTAGAAGCCGGGATCCTCAAGCTTGCCGGCACCGACCCGGAAAGGGTCTTCCAGACGGTGAAGGGGCTTCTGGAAGACCCCGAGGAGCTTACCCGCATGCGGAAGGCCAAAAACCCCTATGGGGACGGAAAGGCGGGGCTTAGGGTGGCGAGGGGGGTGGCCTGGCGGCTCGGCCTCGAGCCTAGGCCGGAGGACTGGCGTCCTTAAGCCAGGGGCGGAGCTGGTAAAGCCCCACGAGGAGGAGGGCGGTGCCCAAGACAACGGCGGCCCAGCGCCCCCCTAAGAGCTCAAAGAGGAGGCCGGTGAGGTAAGCCCCCAAGGGGCCCGTGCCCAGCATCACCAGGCTGTAGACCGCCATGACCCGGCCCCGCAGGCGGTCGGGGGCGGAAAGCTGCACCAGGGTGTTGGCGTTGATGAGGACAGAGATCATCCCGAAACCCCCCAGGGCCAGAAACAGGGGGACCGCGGGCGGGTAGGGCAGGAAGAGGCCCAGGTGGGCCAGGGCCAGGAGGAAGACCCCGAGGAGGAGCCGGCCCGGCTTGGGCCTCCCCGTCAGGGCCATGACCAAGGCCGCCCCCAAGGCCCCCGCCCCCACGCTGGAAACCAAAAAGCCGTAGCCGGTGGCGGAGAGGGAGAGGACCAACCGGGCGTAAGCGGGTACCAGGGTCTGGAAGTTCATGCCCAGGAGGCTGGCGAAGAGGATGAGGCCCACCACCCGGCGCACCAAAGGGTGCCCCAAGACGAAGCCCACCCCCTCCAAGGCCTCCCGCAGGAAGCGCCCGTTTCCTCCCTCCCCACCCTGGACCGGAGGGATGCGGCGGAGGACGAGGAGGAGGGGAAGGAAGGAGAGGGCGTTGGCCAGATAAGCCACCCCTACCCCGAAGGCGGCCATGAGGAGGCCCGCAAGGGCCGGCCCCAGGAGGCGGCTCGTATTGAAGCCGAAGGAGTTGAGGGCGATGGCCCCCGGGTAGCGCTCCCGGCCCGCCAGCTCCACGGTGAAGCTCTGGCGCACGGGCTGGTCCATGGCGTTTAAGGCCCCGTAGAGGAAGGCGAAGAGGAGGACGTGCCCGTAGCGCACCCACCCCGTGAGGATGAGGAGGGCCATGAAGAGGGCCAGGAGCATCATGCCCCCTTGGGTGAGGAGGAGGAGGTGGCGCTTGGGGTAGCGGTCGGCCAGGACCCCCGCCGGGAGGGAAAGGAGCAAGGAGGGGAGGAACTGCAGGGCCACCACCAGCCCAAGGCGCTCGGCGCTCCCCGTAAGCAGCAGGACGAGCCACCCCTGGGCGGCGGCCTGCATCCAGGTGCCCATCTGGGAGGTGAAGAGGGCGAGCCAGTAGGCGCGGTACGTGGGGTCCCTGAGGAGGGTAAGCGCCAGCACCCCTTCATCCTACCCATTGACTGACCGGTCATTTCCAAGCCCAGGCTCTCCCTCGCCTATACTGAGGCATGCTCCAGCACGGTTTTCCCCTCCTCCGCATCCTGGGGATTCCCGTCCACCTGGACCTCTCCTTCCTCCTAGTCCTGCCTCTTTTGGCCTTCCTCATCGGCAGCAACCTGCCCCTTTACCTGAGGCTCTTCGGCCTGCCGGAAGACCCCGGGCTCCTCCAGGGGCCCTGGCCCTTCCTCCTGGGCCTTCTCGCGGCCCTGGGACTTTTTCTCTCCGTGCTCCTGCACGAGCTGGGCCACGCCCTGGCCGCAAGGCGCTTCGGCATCCGCACCCGGCGCATCACCCTCTGGCTTCTGGGCGGGGTAGCCCAGATGGAGCGCATTCCCCGGGAACCCCAAAAGGAGCTTGGGGTGGCCCTGGCGGGCCCGGGGGTGAGCTTCCTGTTGGCCCTCCTCTTCCACCTGCTGAAGCAGGGTGGTGGCCCCTTGGGCTTCCTCACCCACTACCTGGCCCTGGTGAACCTCATGCTCGGGCTTTTCAACCTCCTCCCCGCCCTGCCCCTGGACGGCGGGCGGGTGTACCGGGCGCTTCTGGCCATGCGGAAGCCCTACCCCGTGGCCACGCGGCAGACCGTGGCCCTAAGCCAGGCGGTGGCCTTGGCCCTGGGCCTTTTCGGCCTCTTGGTCATGAACCCCTTCCTGATCCTCATCGCCTTCTTCGTGTACATGGCCTCGAGGGCCGATGCCGAGGCCACCCTCCTGGCCCAGGCCCTGGAGGGCCTGAAGGTGCGGGACCTCATGACGGAAGACCCCCTCACGGTCCCCCCGGAGACCCCCGTGCAGGAAGTCCTGGCCCTGGCCTTGGCCTACAAGGTCTCCGGTTTCCCGGTGGTGGAGGGAGGGCGGGTCCTGGGCGTGGTGGGGTTGGAGGGGCTGGAGGGGGCCGACCCCTCGGCTCCCGTGGCCCGCCACCTCCAGGTGCCCCTGGTCCTCTCCCCGGAGGAGGAGGCCCTTTCCGCCCTGGAGCGCATGGCCGAGCGGGGGTACGCCCGGGCTTTGGTGCTGGAAGGGGAGGAGCTGGTGGGCATCCTTAGCAAGACCGACCTCCTCAGGGCCTTCCAGGTGCGGCTTCTCGGCCTTGACAGGCCCAAGGAGGTGGGGTAGGTTAGGGGCGCAAAAGTATACGGGAGGTGACCGTGAGAAGAATCCTTATCCTCCTCGGCCTAGCGGCCTTCGGCTTAGCCCTGGCCCAGAAACCCAAGGTGGTCATCGGCACGGGAAGCACCGGGGGCGTCTTCTTCTACTACGGCACCGCCTTGGCCGACATCCTCAACAAGGCCGGGGTGGCCGAGGCCCAGCCGGTGCAGACCGGGGGCTCCTACGACAACCTCCAGCTCCTCCGCGACCGCACCAACCCCCAGGGGAACACTTTTTACTGCGCCCTCACCACCACCGACTCCGCCTACGTGGCCTACACGGGGGAAGACCCCCGCTTCAAGGAGAGGGCCGCCAAGAACCAGCGGGTACTCTTCTACATGTACCCCTCCTTCATCCACCTGGTGACCACCGAGAAGACCGGGATCAAGGTGGTGCAGGACCTCAAGGGGAAGCGGGTCTCCACCGGCCAGCCCGGCTCCAGCACCGAGAACCTGGCCCTTCTGGTCCTCCAGGGAGCAGGGGTAAAGCCGGAGAGCTTCGCCAAGCGGGAGCGCCTGCCCGTGGCCGAGGGGGCTAAGGCCCTGGCCGAGGGCACCCTGGACGCCTTCTTCTGGGTGGGGGGCGTGCCCACCAGCTCCATCGTGGAACTCTCCCAGACCCTGGCCCGCAAGGGGGACCGCATCTACCTCGTCCCCATAGACCCCAAGAGCACCACCGCCCAGGTGGCCATGAAGAAGTTCCCCGGCCTGGTGGACCCCTACACCGTGCCCAAGAGCGTCTACAACACCCGCACCGATGTGCCGGGCCTGGCCACGGGCAACATCGTGGTCTGCCCGGACACCCTCCCCGCGGAGGCGGGTTACGCCATCATGAAGGCCGTCTTTGACCACCTGGACACCCTGCGCACCGCGGTGGCCGCCGCCAAGGACACGAGCCTCGAGGCCACCGCCAGGCTCCACGGCCGGCTCCCCATCCCCTTCCACCCCGGCGCCGAGCGCTACCTAAAGGAAAAGGGCCTGATCAAGTAGCGCCGAGCTCCGCCCGGGTGTCCTGGGCCTTCCCAGGCCCCGGGCCCTTTTGGAGGAACCCCCTATGGAACCCGAGCGCCCGGCAACCCCTCAGACCCCCCTGGCCCGGCTCACGGACTGGATCCTGGTCCTGGGGGCCCTCTACAGCCTCTACCTGGTCCTCCACCCCTTCACTCCCTTGGCCAGGGCGGAGATACCCATTCTGGACATCGTCCAGCTCCAGCGGAGTACCCACGTCCTCTTCCTCCTCCTGGGGGGGTATCTGGTCTCCTTCTACCTCCCCAGGAGGAGGACCCTGGGCTCCTGGTTCTACTTCCTCCTCACCCTGGTGCCCCTTTACAACTTCCTCTTCCCTAATGTGCCCGGCCTTAGCCTCCCCTGGGAAGCCAAGGCCGTGGGCCTCCTCTACTGGGGCGTGGCCGCCCTTCCGGCCCTGCTTCCCCGCCTCAAGCGCCCCGCCGACCTCCTGGCGGTCCTCCTTGCCCTCTTCCCCACCCTCTACCAGCTCCGCCACTTTGAGGCGCTCGTCTACCGGGCCGTGCTGCCGGAGCCGTGGGACATGGCCATGTCCTTTGGGCTCATCATGCTGGTCCTAGGGCTCGTTTACCGTCTCCTGGGACCGGTGATGCCCGTCTTGGTCCTTCTATTCTTCGCCTACAACCTCTATGCCGACGTCTTTCCCGGGGCCTTCCGAGGGACGCGGCAGGGCATAGACCTTCTCCTGGGCAAGACCTATAACGAGACGGAGGCCGGGATCTACGGCCTTATCACCGGAGTCTCCGCGAAGTATCTGGTCTACTTCACCCTCCTCTCCGGGATGATCGCCGCTTTGGGCCTGGGCAAGGTGGTGGCCAACATGGCCCTGGCCCTGGTGGGCAAGCACCCCGCCACCCCCGGGCGGGTCACGGGCATCGCCAGCGTCTTCATGGGCATGTTCTCCGGAAGCGGGGCCGCCGACACCCAGTTCGTGGCCGCCCTCACCAAGCCCCTCTACGAGCGGGCAGGCTACCACCGCTTGATGGCCGCTGGGCTCGTGGCCACCGCCGGGACCATCGCCCTCATCACCCCGCCCGTGTTGGGCTCCATCGCCTTCATCATGGTGGAGATCCTCCAGATCTCCCTCCTCAAGGTCATCGTCATGGCCATCGGCCCCGCCCTTCTCTACCTCGCCGCCGTGCTGGCCTTCAACGAGTTCTACGCCAGGAAGGCGGGGCTTGCCCCCGTGGCCCCCGAGCTCGGCATGGGCCGCAGGGCCTATGTCCTCCGCTACAGCTTCATCTTCCTCCCTATCCTCCTCATCGTGGCCATGCTCTACCTGGGGTACGAGGTGCGCACCGCCGCAAGCCTCGCCCTGGTCCTCTTCGTGGTCCTGGCCTACCTGGACCCCACCCTAAGGCCCAAGGGCATCGCCCCCATCTTCCAGGGCCTCGCCGAGGGCTTCCGCACCCTCCTCCCCATCGGCACCGCCGTGACCGCGGCCAACCTCATCTTCGCCAACATGGTCATCTCCGGCCTCCCCTCCAAGTTCAGCCAGCTTCTGCAGCAGGTCTCGGGGGAAAGCCTCCTCCTCGCCACCCTGATCACCGCGGTCTTCAGCCTCGTCCTGGGGATGGGCGTGCCGCCCACGGCCACCTACGTCCTCACCTCCGCCCTCACCGCCCCCGCCATCATCGGCCTGGCGGCCAAGAACTTCACCGCCGAGGGGCTAAGCCAGGAGGCTGCCCAGCAGGCCGCCCTCCTCGCCACCCACATGTTCCTCTTTTACTACGCCGTGTTGGCCGACGTGACCCCGCCCGTGGCCCTCTCCGCCTACGCCGCCGCCAGCGTCTTCGGTACCAACCCCTTGCAGACCGGGGTCTACGCCGCCCGGGTGGCCCTTTCCAAGTACCTGGTGGGCTTTTTCTTCCTCCTGGCGTACTCGGGCTCTGCCCTCCTCATCGTGCCCGTACTGGAAACCGCCCCACCCGAAAAGGCCTGGGCCCTCATCCTCTGGCGCTTCCTGGCGGTGGGCGCAGGGGTGGTCTACCTCTCCGCCTCGGGGGCCGGGTACACGAGGAGGCCCCTTAAGCGCTGGGAGGCCTGGGCTCTAGGGATCTTGGCCGTCCTCCTCTTCGTGCCCCAGCCCTACCTGAACCTGGCCGCCTTCCTCCTGGGCCTCCCCTTCTTCCGCAAGGGGTTGACGGGAGGGCCTAAGGGGGCTTAGGGTAGGGCCGAAGGAAAGGAGGAAGGGGATGAAGCGAGTCCTGCTGGCCCTTCTAGCCCTGAGCGGTTTGGCCCTGGCCCAGAAACCCAAGGTGATTATCGCCACGGGAGGGGTGGGTGGGGTGTACTTCTACTACGGCACCACCCTGGCGGAGATCTGGAACAAGGCGGGGGTGGCGGAGGCCCAGGCCATCCAGACGGCGGCCTCCATTGACAACCTCCTTCTCCTGGAAAACCGCACCGGGGGAGGCACCTACTACTGCGCCACCGTGCTCCCCGACTCCGCCTACCTGGCCTACACGGGAGGGCACGAGCGCTTTAAGGACAAGCCCGCCAAGAACGTCCGCATCCTCTTCGCCATGTACCCCAACTACCTGCACATCGCCGCCCGGGAGGGCAGCGGCATCCGGGTGATCCAGGACCTGAAGGGCAAGCGGGTCTCCACCGGGGCCCCGGGCTCAGGCACCGAGGTGGAGGCCCTTCTCGTCCTCCAGGCGGCGGGCCTCTCTCCCAAGGACTTCGCCAAGCAGGAGCGCCTGGGGGCACAGGAGAGCGCCAACGCCCTTTCCGAGGGCAACCTGGACGCCTTTTTCTGGTCGGGGGGCCTGCCCACCGGGGCCATCACCGAGCTCTCCGCCGCCTTGGCCCGCAAGGGGCAGCGCCTCTACCTGGTGCCCATTGACCCCAAGAGCACCGTGGCCCAGACCTTCCAGAAGCGCTTTCCCGGCCTCGCCGGAACCGGGGTGATCCCCAAGGCCACCTACAACACCCGCGCCGACACCCCCACCCTCACCTTCTGGAACCTCTTCGTCTGCCCAGCGAGCCTCCCCGAGGAAACAGCCTATGCCCTCACCAAGGCCACCTTTGAAAACCTCCAAGCCCTCCGGCAAGCGGTGGCCGCCGCCAAGGACACCTCTTCGGAAAACGCCGTGCGCTTCGTGGGCGGCACCCTACCTTACCACGAGGGGGCTCTGCGCTACTTCCGCGAGGCAGGGGCCTTGAAGTGAAGGGGTGGGGAAGGCGCCTTTGCCAAATCCCTGGCCTCAGCTCCTGAGGAGCTGGACCTTTTGGTTTGGCCTGGGGACCCTCTCCTTGGTCCGCCTGGTAGCGGTGGAGGAAGGGGAAACCAGGCGCTTCCTCCTCCTCCTTCCTTGGGAGGAGGGGCAGGTGGAGTTCGTGAACTCGGTGACGGGAAAGCCCGTGCTTCTGGAGTTCCGGCCCCTCTTCCGCTTACAAGGCTTCCGGGCCTACACCGACGCCGAGACGGAGGCCTACTACACCGCCGGGGCCTACCCTTGGAACGAGGCCCTGGCCAAGGAGAGGCGGAAGGAACTCTATTACTGCTCGGAAACGGGCCTAGCCCTCCGCCTGGGGGAAAGCTGGTTCCAAGCGGAGGGCGGATGCCTGAGGGTAAGGCTCCTTTGGCCTCCTTAGCGGATCAACTGGGGAACCACCCTGAGGGTTAGGGTGCGCCCCTGGCGCCAGACCTTGAGGACCACCGCCTCCCCCGGCTTCTTGGCGTAGAGGACCTGCCGGAGCTGGGCGATGGAGGCGAGGGGAACCCCGTCCGCCTCTAGAAGCACGTCCCCATCCACCCCCACCTGCAGGGCCTCCCCTGTGGGCAGCTGGATGTAGGCGAAGCGGGTGGGGGGCTTGAGGCCCGCCTTCTGGGCAGGGCTATTCCGCTCCACCTCCTGGACCATGAGGCCGGCGTCGGGCAGGTTGTACTGCTGGCGGAGCCTTTCCGGGTAAAGGGAGAGGGGGGTCAAGGACACCCCAAGCCGGGGCCGGTTTCTGATGATGGCCTCGGCGGTGAGGGTTTTCCCCGCCCTGAGCTCGGGCAGGTACTGCTTCACCAAGTTGATGGGCAGGGCGAACCCCACCCCGGCGAACTGGGCGGCCCCGAACTGGCCCGTGGGGGTGAAGATGGCGGTGTTGATGCCGATGACCTCTCCCCGGGAGTTGAGGAGGGGCCCCCCGGAGTTCCCGGGGTTGATGGCGGCGTCCGTCTGGATGACCTGGGGCACGAGGCCGGACTCGTCCCCGATGGCCCCGGGGTTTTCCCGGATGGCGGAGACGATCCCCTGGGTCACGGTGAACTCGAGGCCGAAGGGGTTCCCCATGGCGATGGCCTTCTGTCCCACCCGGATCCGGTCGGAATCCCCCAGGACCAGGGGCACCAGCCTGTCCTTAGGCGCGTCCACCTTGAGGAGGGCCACGTCCAAAGGGGGCGCCGCCCCTACCAGGCGGGCCCGGTACTCCTTGGGGTCGTTGTGGAACTTCACCGTGATCTGGCTTGCCCCCTCCACCACGTGGTAGTTGGTGAGGATGTACCCTTCCTTGTCTATGACGAAGCCGGAGCCCGTGCCCTGCTGGGGCGGCACCTGCAGGAAGGGAGCGAAGAACTCAAACCCCGGGGGAAGCTGGACGCTCTGGGGTCGGGTCACCACGGAGACGTAGACCACCCCGTCCCCGTAGCGCTCCACGATCTCCACGGTGTTCCGCTCGTCCTCCAGAAGGCCCCCGCCCGCCGAGGATGGGGCGGTCTGGGGGCGGGGGGTCTGGCCCTGGGAAAGGCCCCACCAGAGCACCGCCCCCGCCATCACGGAGAGCACCAAAAACCCCAGGAAGGAACGGCCTAGGTTCATGCGCCACCTCCTGGCCTAACCTTACCCCCGCCCCGTTAGGCGGCGATTAGACGAAGACCACGGTGCGGTTCTCGTGGACCAGGATCCGGTCCTCCAGGTGCCAGCGCACCGCCCGGGCCAGGACGGTCCTCTCCAGTTCCCGGCCGAGGCTTTTCATCTCCCGCACCGAGTGGCGGTGGGAGACCCGCACCACGTCCTGCTCAATGATGGGGCCCTGGTCCAGCGCCTCGGTGACGTAGTGGGCCGTGGCCCCGATGAGCTTCACGCCCCGCTCGTAGGCCTGGCGGTAGGGGTCGGCCCCGGCGAAGGCGGGGAGGAAGCTGTGGTGGATGTTGACCATGCGCATGGGGAAGCGCTCCACGAAGCCGGGGGAGAGGATCTGCATGTAGCGGGCGAGGACCACGAGCTCCACCCTCTCCGCCTCCAGAAGGGCGAGGATCCTCTCCTCCGCCTCCTCCTTCTTGCCCTTCTCCACGGGCACGTGGTGGTAGGGGATGCCGAAGCGCTCCACCTCCTCCCGGTGGTCGGGGTGGTTGGAGATGACCATGCGAAGCTCCATGGGAAGCTCCCCCACCCGGTAGCGCCACAGGAGCTCCAAGAGGGCGTGGGCGGGCTTGGAGACGAGGATGGCCGTCCGCTTCCTCTCCGAGGCGTAGGCCAGGCGCCACTGCATCTGGAAGCGGCTCGCCACCACCTCCTGGAAGGCCCGCTCCAGGGCGGGACGGGCCAGGTCCAGGTGGGAAGCGGTGAAGGCCACCCGCATGAAGAAGGTGCCCCCCTCGGGGTCGGTGGAGTGCTGCTGCAGATCGGTGATGTTGGCCCCGTGGGCGTAGAGGAAGCCGCTTACGGCGGCCACGATGCCGGGGCGGTCCGGACAGGTGACGAGAAGCCTGGCCTCCTCCATGGAGGCTACTATATCCCTATGGAGGCGCACACCACGGACCTTTCGGACCTCCACCCGGAGGGCGAAACCCTCCCCATGGTCTTCAAAAGCTTCGGCGGCAAAGCCCGTTTCGCAGGGCGGGTAAGGACCCTAAAGGTCTTTGAGGACAACGCCCTGGTGCGGAAGGTCCTGGAGGAAGGAGGCGCGGGCCAGGTCCTCTTCGTGGACGGAGGGGGCTCCTTGCGCACGGCCCTCCTTGGGGGCAACCTGGCCCGCCTGGCCTGGGAAAAGGGGTGGGCCGGGGTGGTGGTCCACGGGGCGGTGCGGGACACGGGGGAGCTTAAGGAGGTTCCCATCGGCCTCCTGGCCCTCGCCGCCACGCCGAGGAAGAGCGCCAAGGAGGGGAAGGGAGAGGTGGACGTGCCCCTTAGGGTTCTTGGGGCGCAGGTGCTTCCGGGAAGCTTTCTCCTTGCGGACGAGGACGGGCTTCTCCTCCTCCCCGAGCCCCCGAGCGGCGCCCGAAGCGGCGGATGAGGTCCTCCTCCCTGAGGGCGAGGAGGACGGGCCTCCCGTGGGGACAGGCCCAGGGCGTCTCGCAGGCCATGAGGGCGTCCAGGAGGGCCTGGCCCTGGGCCTGGCCCAGGGGGTGGCCTGCCTTGACGGCGGGAAGGCAGGCCAGGCGGGCGAGGAGGGCCTTGGTCAGCCCCGAGGGGGCCACCTTGAGGCCTTCCCCTCCCCCCCGCACCGCCTCCTTGAAGACCTCGGGGAGGAGGAGGGGATAGGGGTGGAGGAAGGCGGGGGCCATGAGGAGCCTCACCCTCCCAGGGCCGAAGGGCTCCCAGCGGAAAAGCTCCGCCAAAGCCTCCCGCCCCGCTTCCAAAAGGGCCTCCTCCTCCGCTTCCAAAAGGACGAGGAGGGGCCGGGGAAGGGGCTTTGGCCCCTCGGCGGCCTGCCTGAGGAGGTCCTCGTAGAGGACCCGCTCGTGGGCAGCGTGCTGGTCCACCACGTAGAGGGCGTCCCCCGCCTCGGCCAGGAGGAAACTATCCCGGAACTGCGCCAAGAAGCGCAGGCGGGGAAGGCCGGAGGGGGTGGGGGGGCTCAAGGGGAGGAGGGGCCTGGGCTCCGGGAGGGAGCGGGCCAGATTCTGGCCTTGGAAAGCCTCCGCCAAGGCCTCTCCCAAAAAAGCCTCCGCCTCCCCGGCGAGGGCCACCTCCTCCTTCCTTGCGTCCAGGCGCAGGCGGAAGGCCTCCAGGGGGAGGGAGAGGTTGAGCGCCCCAAAGGGGTAGTGCCCCTCGGGGAGGAGCTCCCGGTAGGCGCGGCGCACCGCCTTTAGGACCCCGTCGGGAAGGGCCACGGGCCTCCCGTTCACCGCCAAGTAGAGCTGGTCGGGCCGGGTGCGGGAGGCCTGGGGGCCGGAGAGGAGGCCCTGCAGGGCCATCTCCCCCCGCCTGGCCTCCACGGGGAGGAGCCTCTCGGCGAGGACCCGGCCGAAGGCTAAGCGGGCGGCCTCCCTAAGCCCCGCCCCGGGGAAGAGGAGCCTGGCCTCCCCCTCCAGGAAGAGGGCCAGGGCGAGGTGGGGGTGGTGGAGGAGGTAGCGCTTTAGGAGCTCCAAGACCCCCCGGGCCTCGCCCTTGGGGTCCCTCTTCTCCCCTAGGAAAAGGCCCGAAACCTCCACCCGGGTCCCCGGGGGGGCGGGGACGGGGCGCACCTCCACCCGCTCCCCTTCCGCGAGGAGGAGCCCCCCGCCGAGCTGCCCTCGAGGCCGGGAGCGGATCCTGAGCCTGGCCGCCTGCCTCAGGGCGTAGAGGGCCTGGCCGCGGAAGCCCAGGGTGCGGATGCGCCCGGGGTCCTGGAGCTTGCTGGTGGCGTAGGGCTCCACGGCGAGGGGAAGGTCCTCGAGGGGAATCCCCTCCCCGTCGTCCTCCACCACGATCCTCTCCAGCCCCCCACCCCAAAGCTCCACCCGCACCCGTTTGGCCCCCGCGTCCAGGGCGTTTTCCAGAAGCTCCCGCACGGCGTCCCTCACCGAAAGGAGGACCTCGCCCCGGGCGAGGAGGCCCCTGAGCTCCGGGGGAAGTGGGCAGATCACCCCCTCATGCTACCCAAGGGGGCACCCAGGGCCAAGGCCTTAAGCTCATGGAGGAGCCTCAGGGCCTCGAGGGGGGTGAGGCGGTCGGGGTCCAGGGCGAGGAGGCGCTCTAAGACCTCCTCCAAGACCCCCTCCCGCCTCGCGGCCATGGCCTTGAGGAGAGCGCGGGCCCGCTCCACCACCTCCTTGGGCAGGCCCGCCATGGCGGCCACCTCCACCCCGTAGCTCTTGGAGGCGGGGCCGGGCAGGACCTGGTGGTAGAAGACAAGGCCCCCCTCCTCCTCCTTGGCGGCCACGTGCAGGTTCCTGAGCCGGGGGAGGGGGAGGGCGGTGAGCTCAAAGTAGTGGGTGGCAAAGAGGGTGTAGCACCGCCTCTCGTGCAGGGCCTCGGCCAGGGCGGTGGCGATGGCCACCCCGTCCAGGCTGCTGGTGCCCCGGCCCACCTCGTCCAGAAGGACGAGGCTTTTCTCCGTGGCCTCCCTGAGGACGAGGGCCACCTCCTCCATCTCCACCATGAAGGTGCTCTTCCCCCCGGCGAGGTCGTCGGAGGCCCCGATCCGGGTGTAGATCCCGTCAAAGAGGGGAAGCTCCGCCTCCTCCGCGGGCACGAAGCTCCCGATCTGGGCGAGGAGGGCGATGAGGGCGGTCTGCCTGAGGAAGGTGCTCTTCCCCGCCATGTTGGGCCCGGTGACGAGGACGAGCTCGTGGGCCATCTCCAGGTCGTTGGGGACGAAGGCGGTGCGGCGCTCCACCACCGGGTGGCGCCCCGCCCTTATGCGGAGCCTGTCCCCGAAGCGGGGCCGGGTGTAGCCGTGGCGCACCGCCACCTCGGCGAGGGCGGCGTAGACGTCAAGCTCGGCGAGGATGCGGGCGGCCTCCCTCAAGGCCTCCGCCTCCTTCCTGGCCCTTTCCCTTAGGGCGAGGAAGACCTCCTCCTCGCGCCTCTTGATCAGGGCCTCGAGGCGGTAGAGCTCCCGCTCCCGCTCCTTCATCTCCGGCAGGGTGTAGCGCTGCCGGTCCTTGAGGGTCTGGACGGGGCGGTACTCCTTGGGCACCTGGCCGTAGTAGGGGCGGGTCACCTCCAGGTAGTAGCCGAAGACGGCGTTGTACCCCACCTTGAGGGTGGGGATGCCGGTCCTCTCCTTCTCCCGGGCCTCGAGGTCCAGGAAGTAGGCCACCCCCTCGGCGTGGGCCCGCCTTAAAGCGTCCAGGTCGGGGTCGTACCCCTCCCGGATGAGCCCCCCCTCGGAAACCTTGAGGGGCGGGTCCTCCACCAAGGCCGCTTTGAGCTCCTCAAGAAGCGGGGAAAGGTCGGGAAGCCCCACCTCCTCCCCCAGAAGGCCTCCAAGCTCGGGGAGGATCTCCAGGCTCCGCCTTAAGGCGCCGAGGTCCTTGGGGCTTGCCCGGCCAAGCTCCAGCCTGGTGGCCAGGCGCTCCAGGTCGGCGAGGCGGAAGAGGAGCCTGCGGAGGCCCTCCCTCAAGCCCCCTTCCCGCACGAAGCGCTCCACCCGGTCAAGCCTCGCCTCCAGGGGGCCCCGCTCCAGAAGGGGGTGGCGGAGCCAGGCCTGGAGGAGCCGCCTTCCAGGCGCGGTCCTGGTCTCGTCCAGCGCCCCGAAGAGGGTGTCCTGGCCCCTTAGGGGTTCAAAGACCTCCAAGGCCTTCAGGCTCGCCTCGGGCAGGCGCACGAAGGCCCCGGGGTCGTAGAGGCGAAAAGGGCGCACGCCCAAGGCCCCCCCCTGGGTGGCCCGGGCGTAGGCGAGGAGGGCTCCCTGGGCCCGCCTCAAGGCCAAGGGGCCCTCCCCTTCCGGGTCAAAGGGAGCCTCGGAGAGCATCACGGGAAAACGCTTCCGGAACTCCTCCAGAAAAGCCCCGTTCTCCCGAAGCTCGGGGGCGAGGAGGACCTCGGCGGGCCTGTGGCGGAAGAGCTCGTCGTAGAAGGCGCTTTTGCTCTTGAGGAGGGTCCCCTTGAACTCCCCCGTGGAGACGTCCAAAAAGGCCAGGCCCCACCCATCCCCGGTGGCGACGGCGGCCAGGTAGTTGGCCTCCCGGGGGAGGAGGGCCTCCTGGGTGAGGGTCCCCGGGGTAAGGAGCTGGGTCACCTCCCGCCGCACCAGCCCTTCCGCCTCCTCGGCGGGCTCCACCTGGTCGGCCACCGCCAGGCGGAAGCCCATCTTGAGAAGCCGCTCGGCGTAGGCGTCAAAGGCCCTTATGGGAATCCCCGCCATGGGGGTGGTGAAGTCCTTGCTGGTCTTGTGGGTGAGGACGAGGCCGAGGGCGCGGGCGAGCCTCTCGGCGTCCTCCCCAAAGCACTCGTAGAAGTCCCCCACCTGGAAGAGGAGGAGGTAGTCCGGGTAGCGGTCGCGGAGCTCCACGTACTGCTGGAGGAGGGGGGGAAGGGGGCCTAGGCCTTCGCCCTTGAGCATGACTCCCATCTTAACCGCGGCATACCCCCTTCTAGGGCTCCTTGCCCAACCCATGAAAACGAGAGCTAAAGCCGCTTTACCCCTAACTTGACACCGGTACCATTTGCCTCTAAGGTAAGGGTGACCGGAAAGAGGGACGAAAGTCCCCTCGGAAGGAGGGCTTATGGAAAAGCTCAATCGGCGAACCACCCTTAAGCTCATGAGCCTAGGCGCGGCCCTTTTGGCCGCAGGGGGGCGGGGCTTCGCCCAGCAAACGCCCACGGCGGACCAGCTGGTGAAGGGCAAAAACGCCAAGCTCCTCGTCCTTTCCCAGCGCCCCATCGTCCTGGAAACCCCCTACGACCTCCTCGTCAGCCAACCCGAGCGTACCCTGAAGGAGATACTCTACATCCGCAACAACGTGGACCTTCCCGGCTACAACACCGTGGAGGGGGCCAGCCTGGACGGGTGGAAGGTGGAGGTGGGAGGGCTTGTGGATAAGCCCTTCGCCATAGAGGCCAAGGAGCTCCTCGGCCTCCCCCAGCACGAGGTGACCATGGTCCTCCAGTGCTCTGGAAACGGGCGTTCCCTTTTCCAGCCCCGCGCCTCGGGCAACCCCTGGAAGCGGGGTGGGGTGGGGAACGTCACCTTCCGCGGGGTACGCCTCAAGGACCTCCTGGAGGCCAAGGGGGCCAAACTGGAGGCCAAGGCCCTCTACATCACCGCCCACGCCAGCCGTCAGGGCAACGCCCCGGAGTTCGTGCGCTCCGTGCCCATTCACGCCCTGGAAAACGCCCTCCTCGCCCTCTCCATGAACGGGGAGCCCCTCCCCGCAGTGCACGGGGGGCCGGTGCGGCTCGTCTTCCCCGGGTACTTCGGGGTGAACAACGTGAAGTGGGTGGAGAAGATTGAGTTCACCGAGGGGGAGAACACCACCACCGAGCAGATGCCCCGCTACCGGGTGCCCACCATCCCCAACGCCAACATCCCCTTCCTCCCCCAGGAGCCGGGCAAAACCTACCCCTACAGCTTCACCAACTCCCGCCCCAACTGGCTCGTGACCATCAACAGCTTCATCTTCGCCCCCCTGGAGGGCCAGACCGCAGAGGGCCCCTACGTGCGGGTAGAGGGGGTGGCCTTCAACGACGGCATCGTGCCCCTGGTGAGCGTGGAGGTCTCCGCCAACGGGGGCCGCACCTGGCAGCAGGCCAGGCTGGAACGCCAGGGGAAGAGCTTCGGCTGGGTGCGCTGGCAAGCCACCCTGTACCTGCGCCCCGGGGAACACGAGGTCATGGCCCGGGCTTGGGACGCCGCGGGCCGGAGCCAGCCCCTGGACGGCAACATCGCCTGGAACGAGCGCGGCTACGAGTACAACGGGGTCATGCGGGTCAAGTTCACCGTGGCCTAAAGGGCCAGGCCCCGGCCTCGAGGCCGGGGCCTTTGTGGGCTACCTCCCCATACATACCCAGGGTACACGCAACACTGAAGGTAAAGATGAAGCGCACCCTTCTTCCCCTAACCCTTCTCCTGAGCCTCGGCGCTTACCTGGCCCTGAGCCAGGCCACCCTCCCCGAGGGTCCGGGCAAGGAGTTGGTGCTGGCCAAGTGCCAGACCTGCCACGACCTCGGTCTTGTGACCCGGGAGCGCCTTTCCCGGGAGCGGTGGGACGCCGTGCTGAACGAAATGGTGGCCCAGGGCCTCAAGGTAACCCCAGAGGAGCGGGCCGCCATCCTGGACTACCTGGCGGTCTATTTGGGTACGGAACCCCCGCCAGCCACGCCCCCCGCCCAGGAGACCCCTGCCTCCAAGACAGGGACCCAGGTCTACGCCAACTGCTCCGGTTGCCACGGCCCCCAGGGCGAGGGCAACCCTCCCCTTTTCCCGCCCTTGAAGGGGCACGTGGAGGCCCTCCTCAAGGCCCAAGGCGGCCGGGAGTACCTCCTTTTGGCCGTGCTCTACGGGGTCCAGGGGCCCATGAAGGTCCTGGGGCAGGAGTACAACAACGTGATGCCGGGCTTCGCTTGGCTTTCCGACGAGGACCTGACCCTGGTGCTGAACCACCTGGCCGCCTGGGGCGCCCCCGAGGGCTTCCGGCCCTACACGCCCCAGGAGGTGCAGGCGGCAAGGGCCAAACCCCTCACCCCTGGGGAGGTCCTTGGGCGCCGCCAGGGCCTGAAGCTGCCGTGATCCCAGAGCAGCAGGCCTTCGTGAAGATGGGGTAAGAGGGGCATGCAAGGGCGCGTCCTCTCCCTTCACCTCGGCCTGGGCTCCGGCCTTCCCAAGCCCCAGGTGGAAGCCTTGGAGCTGGTGGCGGGCTTTGGGGCCAAGGGGGACCGGCACGCGGGCAAAGACCCCGAGCGGGCAGTGCTGGTGGCAGGGCTTGCCGCCTACGAGAGGGCGCAAAGGGCGGGGATCGCTCTCCCCTACGGCGCCTTGGGGGAGAACCTTCTCCTTTCCCTGGACCCCCACGGGCTTCCCCCGGGAGGAAGGCTCAAGGTAGGGGAGGCCCTTCTGGAGCTTTCCTACGTCTGCACGGTGTGCAGCAGCCTCTCCCAGTTTGACCTGCGCCTGCCCAAGCTCCTCTACGGGGGCCGGGGGGTGTACGCCCGGGTTTTGGAGAGCGGGGTGGTGCGGGTGGGAGACCCAGTCCTCGTCCTCGCCCCGGCGGGCTAAGTACCCCGCTCTGGCTTTCGCCAAAGCAAAGGCTCCAAAAGGGGAACCCCCCGGGGAGGCCTCCCCGGGGGGCGCCCTTTTCGGCTACACCCCCACGAGCCCCGGCACCCGGTAGGCCCAGTAGGCGGGCCTTTCCCCTTTGGGCTCGTTCAAGACCTCTATGCGGCCCTCGAGGCCCGCCTCCACCGCCTTGAACTCCTTGAGGTAGTCCAGGAAGCTCTCGGCGTCACTAAAGCCCGTGTCCACCCGGTAGCCTTGGGCCTCCTTGAGCACAGCGAAACCGTCGCCCCCGCTGGCGATAAAGCTATTCACCACCACCCGGTAGGTGGCCTCGAGGTCCAAGGGCACATACCCCTTCTCCGTTCTCACCTCCACCCGCACCACCCGGCTCCCCGCAGGGCGGGAAAGGTCAAAGGCGTAGCGCAGGCCCGAGACCTGGAGGAAGCGGCCCGCCTGGCTCTCCCACTGGGAGACCCCGTTCTCCAGGGCAGCCAAAATCTCCCTGCCCTTCAGGTCCATCACCACCAGGGTGTTCCCGAAGGGCAAGACCTCGTACACCTTGCCCACGGTGATGGGGCCCTTGGGGATGGAGGCCCGGATGCCCCCGCCGTTTTGCAGGGCGATCTGGGTCCCGGCGTTTCGCGTCTTCCAGAGCATTCCGTCCGCGATGAGGTTCCCCAGGTTGCTCTCGCGGCGGCGCACGATGGCCCTTTCCCCCACCAGGTCCACCTTGGCCTCGGCGATGACCTGCCCCATGAGGGCCAGGACGGGCTGGGCGTAGGCCAGGAGGGCCTCCTTGGCGAAGAAGTCCTCGGGGACCACCTCCGGGGTCATGAGGAAGGGCTCGCCCTTGTAGGCGAGAAGCTCCCCCTGGGCCCCGAAGGTGACCTCCAAAAGGCCCACCACCTTCCCCCACTCCCAGGCCTGCACCACCAGGACGTCCTTGCCCTCGGGGTTCTTGACCACCGTGGGGTAGGGCCCGGCCGGGGAGAGCTCCTTGTGGGGGAAGCTTCCCAGGAGGGTATGGGAGTGCCCCCCCACGATCACCTGGGCCCCCACGAGCCTCCGGGCGAGCTTCAGGTCTTCGCCGTAGCCCAGGTGGGAGAGGACCACGATCTTGTTAACCCCCCGCTTCAGGAGCTCGTACACCGCCTTCTGGGCGCTCTCGTAGGGGTCCAGGAAGTCCACGGTGGGCCCAGGGTTGGCGATCTCCCGGGTGTCCGGGGTGGTGAGGCCGATCACGCCCACCTTCTCCCCTCCCACGGCCACGATGGCGTAGGGGGCGAAAAGGCCCTTCAGCCTGGGCTCCTTCTCCACGTCCACGTTGGCGGACACCACCTTGAACCTGGCCCCTCGCAAGAACTCCGCTAGGGGCCCCGGGCCCAGGTCAAACTCGTGGTTGCCCAGGGCCATGACCCGGTAGAGGGCCCGGTGCATGAAGTAGCGGTCGGCCAGGCCCCGGTACTGGTTGAAGTAAAGGGTGCCCTGGAAGACGTCCCCCGCGTCCAGGAAAAGGAGGTTCTTGCCGCGGGCCCTGAGGCGGTCAAAGAAGGCGATGCGCTGGGCCACGCCCCCCACCCTCACCTTCTTGCCGGAAAGGGTAAGCTCCATGGGCTCCAGGTGGGCGTGGGTGTCGTTGGTGTGGACCAGGGTCAGGGTAAACGCCCCCTGGGCCCGCCCCAGGCCCAGCCCCAAGGCCCCTAAGGCCGCTCCCGCCTGCAATAGCGCACGCCTTCTCACCATAAAGACCTCCGAGCCCCAGTTTATCCCAGCCCCCGTCAGGCCCAGGTCAAGGCCCCTCGGACCCGGGCCCGCGAACAGATGTTCAACACCCAGTTGACATCGTGCATACTTTTGCCGTACACTCTGCACAACCCAGCGGGGGAATGCCGAGAAACACCCGGGCTGGGCCGGCATAGGAGGCAGAAGATGGGGTACACCAAGGCAGAGATCCTCAAGGCCCTCGAGTCGGAGAAGGTGAAGTTCCTCCGCCTCCAGATCACCGACATCCTCGGGGTGGTGAAGAACGTGGAGGTGCCCGAGTCCCAGTTTGAGAAGGCCCTGGACGGGGAGATCATGTTTGACGGCTCCTCCATTGAGGGCTTCACCCGCATCGAGGAGTCGGACATGCTCCTCAAGCCGGACTACAACACCTTCGTCATCCTTCCCGACCTGGTGGAAGACCCCGCCCGGGGCCGGGTGGCCCGGCTCATCTGCGATGTGGCCTACCCCGACGGCCGCCCCTTTGAGGGGGACCCCCGGTACGTGCTCAAGCGGCAGATCGAGCGCCTGCAGAAGCTCGGATTTGACAACATGTACGCTGGCCCCGAGCCCGAGTTCTTCCTCTTCCTCAGGACCCCCGAGGGCCTTCCCACCGTGGAGACCCACGACCGGGCGGGCTACTTCGACCTAGCCCCCATCGACAAGGGGGAGGAGGCCCGGCGGGACATGGTGAACGCCCTGGTGGCCATGGGCTTTGAAATAGAGGCCAGCCACCACGAGGTGGCCCCGGGCCAGCACGAGATCGACTTCAAGTACGCCGATGCCCTCACCACCGCCGACAACATCGCCACCTTCAAGTGGGTGGTGAAGCGCATCGCCCTGAACCACGGCCTCCACGCCACCTTCCTGCCCAAGCCCATCCGGGGCATCAACGGGAGCGGCATGCACACCCACCTCTCCCTCTTCAAGGATGGCGAGAACGCCTTCTTTGACCCCAAGGCCGAGTACCAGCTCTCCCAGACCGCCCTCCACTTCATCGCCGGGCTCCTGGAGCATGCGGAGGGCATGGTGGCCATCACCAACCCCCTGGTGAACTCCTACAAGCGCCTCACCCCCGGGTACGAGGCCCCCACCAACATCGCCTGGTCCGCCGCCAACCGCTCGGCCATGATCCGCGTGCCCGCCCGCCGGGGGGTGGGCACCCGGGCGGAGCTCAGGATGCCCGACCCCTCCGCCAACCCCTACCTGGCCCTGGCGGTCATGGCCGCCGCGGCCAGCGATGGCATAGAGCGCAAGCTCCTCCCCCCTCCCCCCATCCAGCGGAACATCTACCAGATGAGCGTGCGCGACCGGCGCAAGCACAAGATCCGGGAGCTCCCCGGCACCCTGCGGGAGGCCCTCGAGGCCCTGAAGAAGGACCCTGTGATCCGGGAAGCCCTGGGGGAGCACGTCTACACCCACTTCCTCCAGGCCAAGCAGATGGAGTGGGACGACTACCGGGTCACCGTCCACCAGTGGGAGCTGGACCAGTACCTGGCCACGTACTGAGGCGGGGTATCCGGCCCCTCCCCCTTGCCGGAGGAGGGGCTGACCCATGGGTCAGGCATAAACTTTCATGGGGGCATTGACAAGGGCCGCTACCCCCCCCTTAGAATGGGGCCGCAACGCGAACGCGTGCCTAAGGAGGTGTGTATGAGGAAAGTCGGCGTGCTGGTAGCAGGTGTGGCTGCCCTGGGCATGGCCCTGGGCCAGGCCAACGTCATCAAGATCGCCACCCAGTCCCCCCTCTCCGGCCCCCAGGCCGCCCTGGGGGAGCAGATCAAGCTGGGGGCGGAGCTGGCGGTGGAGGAGGCCAAGGCCCGGTTCAAGGCCTTGGGCTTTGACCTGGTCTTGGTCCCCTACGATGACCAGGCCAACCCCGACGTGGGCGTGGCCAACGCCAACCGCATCATCAACGACCCGGACATCCTGGGCGTGGTGGGCCACCTGAACTCCGGCGTGGCCATCCCCTCCAGCGAGGTCTACGCCCGGGTGAACCTGGCCATGGTCTCCCCCGCCAACACCAACCCCCGGGTCACCGACCGCAAGCTCCCCAACGTGAACCGCATCTGCGGGCGCGACGACGTGCAAGGGCCGGTGGGGGCGGAGTACGCCTTCAACAACCTGAAGGTGAAGAACGTCTTCATCATCCACGACAAGACCGCCTACGGCCAGGGCCTGGCGGAGGAGTTCAAGAAGCGCCTCGAGGCCTTGGGCGGCAAGGCGGTGGCCTTCGTGGGCACCGAGGAGACCTCCAACTTCGTGCCCATCATCAACCAGATCCGCGGGGCCCGGCCCGTCCCCGAGCTCATCTACTTCGGGGGCATCTACAGCCAGATCGGCCCCTTCGTGAAGCAGCTCCGCGAGCGGGGCGTGAAGACCCGGCTCATGGGCGGCGACGGCCTGGATGCCAGCGAGTTCGTGCGCCTGGCGGGCAAGGAGAACGCCGCCGGCACCTTCTACACCACGGTGGCGGGCCCTGTCTCCGCCTTCCCCAAGGCCAAGGCCGTGGCCCAGCGCTTTAAGCAGAAGTACGGCAAGGACCTGGAGGGCTTCGGCATCTACGCCTACGATTCCGCCAACGTGCTCATGGCCGCCCTGGAGAACGCCATCAAGGCCGCAGGCGGCAAGAAGCCCACCCGGGAGCAGGTGAGCCAGGAGGTGCGCAAGGTCAAGATGGAGGGGCTCACCGGCACCATTGAGTTCGACGACAAGGGCGACAACAAGAAGGCCAAGTACTTCGTCATGCAGGTGGCCTCCACCGGCAACTGGGCCGACAACAAGCTGATCCGCGTCATCGAGATGGCGGCCCCGGGCGCCCGGTAACCTGAGGCAACCAGGAGGGGGTGGCCCAACGGCCACCCCCTAAACTAGGGAAAAGGAGGCGTCTTGCTCGAGCAGATCCTCGCCCTTCTGCCCCAGGTGATCTTCGACGGCTTCATCCTGGGCTTCGTCTACGCCATGGTGGCCCTAGGGTACACCATGGTCTACGGCGTTTTGGAACTCATCAACTTCGCCCACTCCGAGATCTTCATGATCGGGGCGGTGGTGGGGGTGGAGGTCTTCCGTTACCTGGCCCCCCACGTGGGAAGCGGCCTGCTCCTCCTCCTTCTTGCCCTGGTCCTGGGCGGGGTGGTGGCGGGGATTACCGCCATCCTGGTGGAGCGCTTCGCCTACCGCCCCCTGCGCAAGCGGGGCACCACCAACCGCCTGGTCCCCCTCATCACCGCCATCGGGGTCTCCTTCATCCTCCAGGACCTGGTGCGCCTCATCGAGGGCCTCTGGCACAACGAGTTCTTCCTGCGCATGCGCACGGTGGAGGACCTCGAGGGCTCCTTGGAGCTTTTCGGCGGGGCCATCTTCGCCCAGAACAAGTCCTTCATTCTCATGGGGGTCTCCTTGCTCATGCTCCTGGGCCTTACCTACCTGGTGAACCGCACCAAGCTGGGGGTGGCCATCCGCGCGGTGGCCCAGGACCTCTCCACCGCCAGCCTCATGGGCATAGATCCCGACCGCATCATCTCCCGCACCTTCCTCATCGGGGGGTCCTTGGGCGGGGTGGCCGGGGTGCTCTTCGCCCTGCAGTACACCACCATCACCCCCTACGTGGGCTTTCTGCCCGGCATCAAGGCCTTCACCGCCGCGGTCCTGGGGGGCATCGGCAACATCCCCGGAGCCATGGTGGGGGGGCTGGTCCTGGGCCAGCTGGAGAACTTCTTCGGCACCTACCTGCCCATCCTGACTAACGGCAACTTCGGCACCGAGTACAAGGACGTGGTGGCCTTCCTGATCCTCATCCTCATCCTCTTGCTAAGGCCCCAGGGCCTCCTGGGGCAGGTGGTCAAGGAGAAGGTATGAGCGCCCTTTCCCTCCTCCTCAGCCTGGCCTCCCTGGGCCTGGCCTTTCTCGCCCCCGGGGTCTTCGCCAACCTCTTCGGCCTGGGGGCCCTGGCGGTGGCCGCCTTCGCCCGCCTCTCCCCCCAGGGGCGCACCCTGAGCCTGGCCCTCCTCACCCTGGCCTTCACCGTGGGCCTGCAGCGCTCCGGCAACACCCTGGGCCTCATCGGCCTGGTGGGCATCCTGGTGGCCCTCACCACCCTCCCCAGGATCCCCACCGGGGTCAAGGTGCTCCTGGGGCTGGTCATCCTCCTCCTTTCCGTGCCCCTGGCGGGCTTCGCCAACACCTTCATCTTTGAGCTGGGGATCCAGATCGGCATCTACGCGGCCATGGCCCTGGGCCTCAACGTGGTGGTGGGCATGGCGGGGCTTTTGGACCTGGGCTACGCCGCCTTCTTCGCGGTGGGCGCCTACACCTGGGCCATCTTCGGTTCCGAGCAGGCCCGGAACTTCATGCAGGGGCACTTCCCCCTGCCCGGGGAGTTCATGTACCTCTTCATGGGCATCGCCGTGGTCACCACCGCCATCACCGGCCTGCTCATCGGCCTGCCCGCCCTGCGCCTCCGGGGGGACTACCTGGCCATCGTCACCCTGGGCCTGGGGGAGGTGGTGCGCATTCTGGCCAACAACCTGGACCACCCCATCAACTTCACCAACGGACCCCAGGGCATCACCCCCGTGGCCCGCCCCCCCATAGACTGGTTCCGCGACCTCATGGCCGCCCTAGGGGTGCATCTGGACCAGACCACGGACTACCAGCTCTTCTTTTACCTCCTGGTTCTCCTCATGATCGGGCTGGTGGTCCTGGTGAACGTGAACCTGGCCAACTCCCGCTTTGGCCGGGCCTGGGTGGCCATCCGGGAGGACGAGGTGGCCGCCCGCTCCATGGGCATCCCCCTCCTGCCCACCAAGCTCCTCGCCTTCATGACCGGGGCCGCCTTCTCCGGGGTCATGGGGGTCATCTTCGCCGCCCAGCGCACCTTCGTCTCCCCCGAGTCCTTCACCCTGCTCGCCTCCATCACCATCCTGGGCATGGTGATCCTGGGAGGCATGGGCTCCATCCCCGGGGCCATCCTGGGGGCCGCGGCCTTGACCATCCTGAACCTGGACATCCTCAAGACCTTCAGCGAGTTCGTGCGCACCAGCCTGCCCCAGATCCCCAACCAGGTGGACCCCGCCAAGTACGAGCGCCTGGTCTTCGGCCTCATCCTGGTGCTGATGATGATCTTCCGCCCCGAAGGCCTTATCCCCGAGAAGCGCCACAAGGCGGAGATGGAGGAAGCATGAAGGCCCTGGAGGTCACGCAAGCCACCAAGCGCTTCGGCGGCCTCGTGGCCGTGAACGAGGTGAGCCTCTCGGTGGACCAAGGGGAGATCTTCTCCGTCATCGGTCCCAACGGGGCGGGGAAGACCACCTTCTTCAACCTCCTCACCGGCATCTACGCCCCCGATGAGGGCAGAATCCGCCTCTTCGGCAAGGACATCACCGGCTTCTCCCCCGACCAGGTGGCCAAGGAGGGGGTGGGGCGCACCTTCCAAAACATCCGCCTCTTCGGGGCCATGACCGTTTTGGAGAACCTCCTGGTGGGCATGCACATCCACATCCGCGTCCCCTACTTCCACGCGGTCTTCCGCACCCCCTTGGCCCGGCGGGAGGAGCGGCGGGCCGAGGAGGAGGCCAAGCGGCTACTCGCCTACGTGGGCCTCCTCCACCGCAAGGACGAGCTGGCCAAAAACCTCCCCTACGGGGAGCAGCGCAAGCTGGAGATCGCCCGGGCCTTGGCCTTAAAGCCCAGGCTTCTCCTCCTGGACGAGCCCGCCGCGGGCATGAACCCCAGGGAAACGGAGGAGCTCCAGGCCTTCATCCAAAAGCTCCGGGCGGAGCTCGGCATCACCATCGTGCTCATCGAGCACGATATGCGCCTGGTCATGCGCATCTCCGACCGCATCGCCGTGCTGGAGTACGGCTCCAAGATCGCGGAGGGCACCCCCGAGGAGATCCGCCAGAACCCCCGGGTCATCGAGGCCTACCTGGGCCGGGGCGCCGCGGGAGGTGGGGCATGAGCCTTCTGGAGCTAAAGGACATCCACACCTACTACGGCCACATCCACGCCCTTAAGGGCATCTCCCTCTCCGTGAGCGAGGGGGAGATCGTAACCCTCATCGGCTCCAACGGGGCGGGGAAGTCCACCACCTTGCGCACCATCAGCGGCCTGGTGAAGCCGAGGCAGGGGGAGGTGCGCTTCCAAGGAAAGCCCATTCACCGCCTTCCCGCGCACCAGATCGTGGCCCTGGGGGTGGGGCACGTGCCCGAGGGGCGGCGGATCTTTCCCCGGCTCACCGTGGAGGAGAACCTGGAGATCGGGGCCTACCTGGAGAAGGACCGGAAGGTGGTGCAGGAGCGCAAGGAGCAGGTCTTCAGCCTCTTCCCCAGGCTCTACGAGCGCCGCGCCCAGAAGGGGGGCACCCTCTCCGGGGGCGAGCAGCAGATGCTGGCCATCGGCCGGGCTCTCATGCAAAACCCCCGGATCCTCCTCATGGACGAGCCCAGCATGGGCCTCGCCCCGGTCTTGGTGGACTTCATCTTTGAGATCATCCAGAAGCTCAACCAGGAGGGGCGGACCATCCTTCTGGTGGAGCAAAACGCCCGCCTGGCCCTGCAGATCGCCCATCGGGGGTACGTGCTGGCCACGGGGGAGATCACCCTCTCTGGCCCCGCCAAAGAGCTTGCGGAAAATCCCGAGGTGCAAAGGGCCTACCTGGGCGAGGGCTGAGCGGGATACCCCAGCTTGCGCCCCCATGGGGGGGCGCTTTATACTTGGTCCGGCACGACAAGGGGAAAGACCCCAGAAAGGAGCCGTATGAAGAGAAAAGTCTTGCTTGGCCTTCTGGTAGCCCTGGGCCTCGGGTTCGCCCAGAAGACCCTGGTCTTCGGGTCCAACGGGGAACCGGTGAGCCTCGAGCCGGGCAACATCACCGACGGCATCTCCATCTACGTGCAGCGGCAGATCTACGACACCCTGGTGGACTTCAAACCGGGTTCCACCGAGGTCACCGCGGGCCTGGCCACCAGCTGGTTCAGCTCCCCGGACGGCAAGGTATGGACCTTCCGCCTGCGCCAAGGGGTGCGGTTCCAAGACGGCACCGAGCTGGACGCGGAGGCGGTGAAGTTCAACGTGGAGCGCTGGTGGGACCCCAAGAACCCCACCCGCATTGACGCCGCCGCCCGCTACGAGATCTGGCCCGAGCTCTTCGGCGGCTTCAAGGGGGACGCTGGCTCCATCCTGAAAGAAGTCCAGGTGGTGGACAAGTACACCGTCCGCTTCGTCCTCAACCGGCCCTTCCCCGCCTTCCCCGCCGCCATCGGCTCCGGTTACTTCGGCATCGCCAGCCCCGCGGCCATCAAGAAGGACGGGGCCAAGTACGGCTCCCCCACCGGCAGCGCCGTGGGCACCGGCCCCTTCCGCCTGGTGGAGTGGCGCCCCGGGGAGCAGGTGGTCCTGGAGAGGAACCCCACCTACTGGAAGAAGGGCTTTCCCAAGGTGGACCGGGTGGTCTTCCGGGTGATCCGTGACCCCGCCGCCCGCCTGGCCGCCCTGAAGGCGGGAACCATTGACTTCACCACCGACATCCCCCCCGCCAACCTCCGGGACATCGAAGCGGACCGCAACCTGGATGCGGTCTTCCGCCCCTCCTTCAACGTGGGCTACCTGGCCTTGAACCCCGCCCACAAGCCCCTCTCCGACCCCCGGGTGCGGCAGGCCATCGCCATGGCCATCAACAAGAAGGCCATCGTCCAGGCCTTCTGGGGCAAGCTGGGCGTGACCGACGGCCACTTCACCCCGCCCTCCATGAAGGCCTTCCAGTCCCCTAAGGTCACGGACTACGAGTTCAACCCCCAAAAGGCCAAGGCCCTCCTGGCCGAGGCGGGCTATCCGGGTGGGTTTGACCTGGAGCTTTGGTACATGCCCGTCTCGAGGCCCTACTTCCCCACCCCCAAGGAGATCGCCGAGGCCATGGCCGCCGACCTGTCGGCCATCGGCATCCGGGTCAAGCTCCAGACCAAGGACTGGGCCAGCTACCTGAGCGACCGCAAGGCAGCCCCCGGCTTCCAGGCCTACATGCTGGGCTGGACCGGGGACTACGGCGACCCGCAGAACTTCTACGACCCCCACTTCGCCTGCCCCATCGCCGACCTCTTTGACGGCACGGGCAAGCCCCTCTGCGTCAAGGAGCTGGGGGACATCCTCACCAAGGCGGCCACCACCCCCAACCTGGAGGAGCGCAAGCGCCTCTACCAGCAGGCGGACGAGCTCACCTTCAACCTGGCCCTGCGCGTCCCCATCGTCCACTCCCAGCCCCTCCTGGCCAAGAGGAAGAACATCGCAGGCTGGGTGCCCAGCCCCTTGGGTTCCGAGTCCTTTGAGACCATAGAGAAGCGCTGAGCGCTTCCGCCCCGGGCCCCCTTCGGGGGGTCCGGGCTTTTTGAGGCCAAAAAATGTGGAGCTACGTTTTGCGGCGCCTTCTGGGCCTGATTCCCGTTCTCTTCGGGATCACCCTCCTGGTCTTCCTCTTCTTGCAGCTCATCCCCGGCGACCCCGCCCAGGCCATCCTGGGGGAGCGGGGCACGCCGGAGCAGCTGGCGGCCCTCCGGGAGAAGATGGGGCTCAACAAACCCCTTTACGTGCAGTACCTGACCTTCGTGAAGAGCGTGCTCACGGGGGACCTGGGCCAAAGCGCCGTCTCCACCATCCCCGTGGCCGAGGAGCTCAAGCGGCGCTGGCCCGCCACCTTTGAGCTGGCCCTGGCCGCCACCCTGGTGGCCGTGGTCCTAGGCATCCCCGTGGGCATCCTGGCGGCGGTGCGCAAGAACAGCCTCCTGGACACCCTCTCCATGAGCCTCTCCCTGGTGGGGGTCTCCATGCCCGTCTTCTGGCTGGGGCTCCTCCTGGTTTACCTCTTCGCCGTGAACCTCCACTGGCTCCCCACCGGGGGCCGGCTCTCCACGGACCTGGCCATCGACTTCCGGCCCATCACCGGGTTTCTCGTCCTGGACGGGCTCTTGTCCCTCAGGCCCCAGGTGTTGGGGGATGCCCTCAGGCACCTCCTCCTCCCCGCCCTCACCCTGGGCACCATCCCCTTGGCCATCCTCACCCGCATCACCCGGAGCGCCATGCTGGAGGTGCTCTCCCAGGACTACGTGCGCACCGCCCGGGCCAAGGGCCTGGCCGAGCGGCACGTCATCCTGAAGCACGCCCTGAAGAACGCCCTTCTCCCCGTGGTCACCATCGTGGGCCTGCAGTTCGGCACCCTTCTGGGCGGGGCCATCCTCACGGAGACCATCTTCTCCTGGCCCGGCATCGGCTCCTACATCTACGAGGGCATCCTCAACCGCGACTACCCCGTGGTGCAGGCCGGGGTGCTGGTGGTGGCCACGGCCTTCGTTCTCGTCAACCTTTTGGTGGACCTCTCGTACGCCCTCCTGGACCCCCGTATCCAGTACCGGTGAAGCCATGGAAACCCCTACGCGTCAAGCCCTTAGGCGCTTCCTGAAATCCCCCTCCGGCAAGGTGGGCCTGGTCCTCACCCTCTTCCTGGTGCTCCTGGCCCTTCTCATCCCCTTCCTGAAGCCTTACGACCCGGCCACCGACCGGGACTATCTGAACCGGCTCAAACCCCCCTCCCTCGAGCGCCCCTTCGGCACCGACCACCTGGGCCGGGATGTCTTCACCCGGGTCCTGCACGGAAGCCGCATCTCCTTGCAGGTGGGGGTGATCTCGGTGAGCATCGGCCTCTTCCTGGGTACCCTCCTCGGCCTCTTGGCCGGGTTCTACCGGGGAAGGGTGGAGCTTTTCATCGGCTGGCTGGCCGACCTCCTCCTGGCCTTTCCCGGAACCCTCCTGGCCATCGCCATCGTGGCCGTGTCCGGCCCCAGCCTGCAAAACGCCATGCTGGCCATCGGCATCGTGCAGGTTCCCGTCTACATCCGCCTGGCCCGGTCCATGGTCCTCTCCCTAAGGGAGCAGGACTTCGTGCAGGCGGCCTTCGCCCTGGGAGCAGGCAACGGGCGCATCCTCTTCCGCCACATCCTCCCGGGCACCCTGGCCCCTTTGGTGGTCCAGGCCACCCTCTCCATCGGCACGGCCACCCTCGAGGCCGCCGCCTTGGGCTTCCTGGGCCTGGGGGCCCAGCCCCCTGCCCCGGAGTGGGGGGCCATGATCGCCGACAGCTTCAAAGGGGGGTACGCCATGAACGCCCCTTGGACCATGATCTTCCCCGGGCTCTTCATCATGCTCACGGTGCTCGCCTTCAACCTCCTGGGGGACGGCCTCCGGGACGCCTTGGACCCCCGTAGCCGCTAGCCAGGCTCAACGAAGCCTTAAGGACCGGGGGTGAAGGGGCGGGTATCATGGGGTCATGAGAAAGGGCCTGGTTTTCCCCCTCCTTCTCCTCCCCCTCCTCGCCGCCTGCGAGGTGCTGGAGGGCTCCCGCTACCGCGTGGCCGAGGCCCAGATCCTCTTCCCCGAGGCCACGGAGCGCTGGACCTACTTCTACGGGGAGCCCCAGGAGGTGAGGCTAGGCGAAAGGACCCTCCGCCTGGAAAAGCCCGCCGGGCAGAGCCTCTGGGCGGTGCCGGGGGCGCTTTGGGTGGACGGAACCCCCGTCCTGCGGGAGGTGGGCCCCGCCTTGCGGCCCCCGGCCGAGGCGGTGCGGGGGCTCTCCGGCAGCCTGCTGGAGGTGCGCACCCAGACCAACCTCCGCGCCAGCTGGCTCTACGACGGGGTGGGGTGGGTCAGGCTCACGGGGAGCCTCCGGGAGGGGGAACGGCGTTCCCTGGTCCAACCCGCCACCTACCAGACCCCGGACCTCTACGCCTTCACCGGCACGGAGACCCAGGTGCTCCTGCGGGAGATCCTGGCGCGGCGGGGGGGAAAGCAGGTGGTCCTCTTCGAGTTGGCCGAACCCGTGCTCCGGCCCCTGGCTTTTAGCCCCGCCCCCGACGGCTACCGGGCGGGGGCCCTTCTGGTGCAGTACGGGCTTAGAGTGGAGTTGGTGACCCCTCCCACCCCTCCCTACCGGGTCCTGGACCGCGGCCTGAACGCCGCCTACCAGGAAACGGAGGCCCGGGCCTACCTGGCCAACAACCCCACCCGCTTCGCCGAGGTGTGGAACCTGGCGGTGGGCAACCGCCTGCCCCGCCCCCCGGCCCCCAGCGTGGACTTCCGCACCCGGAGCGTGGCCGCCTTCTTCTGGGGGCTGAAGCCCACCGGGGGGTACGGGCTCGAGGTGGCCGGGGTCACCTACGGGGGCGGCGCCGCCCGGGTGGTCCTGAACCTCACCGCCCCCCGGCCCGGGTCCGTGGTCACCCAGGCCCTCACCAGCCCCTACGTGATCCTGGAGCTGGAAAGGGTGAGCCGGGTGGTCTTCGCCGACCCCTCGGGGCGGGTGCTGGCGGAGGCCAGGGAATAATGCCACCCCATGCTGGCCTGCGCCAGCATGGGGGTATCCGGAGGCAACGAAGCGAACGAGAGGAGCCCTAGGGCTTTGCCGCGAGGAGCCCGGCCCTCAGGGCCCCCACCAGGTACAAGGAGCCCGTGGCCAAAACGGGAAGCCCGTCCCCCTTAGCGGCCCCCAAGGCGTGGAGGAGGGCCTCCCAGGGCACCGGAAAGAAGGGATCCCCGAGCTCTTCCCCCAAGGCCCCCTCCCCCGCCCGGGTATAGCGCACGCTCCTCGCCTTGGGGAGGAGGTGGGCGAGCACCCCCTTCACGTCCTTCCGGGGAAAGGCCCCAAAGACCAGGTGGTAGGCGGTGAACTCCCGGGCCAGGGCCTCCGCCGCCTTGGGGTTGTGGGCCCCGTCCAGGTAGACCTCCACCCCCTCCACCAGGAAGCGCTCCAGGCGGCCCGGGTGGCGCGCCCGCCGCAGCCCTTGGGCGATGGCCTCCTCGGGGAAGCCCAGAAGCCTTAGGGCCGCTGCGGCAAGCCGGGCGTTTTCCTCCTGGAAGGCCCCCCTTAGGGCAGGGGGGGCGGGGAGGGCGAAGAGGGGGTCCTGGGGGTCCAGGAGGTAGAAGGGGCACCCCCTCGCCTCCGCCACCTTCCGGGCCACCTCGAGGCCCACCCCCCCCGCCCCCGTGACCACGGGAACCCCCTGGCGGAAGGCCCCCGCCTTTTCCCGGGCCACCGCCTCCAGGGTGCCCCCCAGGGCCTCCAGGTGGTCCTCTTCCACGTTGGTGAGCACCGTGAGGACCACCCGGGAAAGGGCGTGGGTGGCGTCCTTCTCCCCCCCGACCCCCGCCTCCACCACCGCCAGCCGCACCCCCGCCTCCCGGAAGTGGTGGAAGGCGAGGGCGGTGGCCAGGTCAAAGAAGCCGGGAGGCTCGGGCCAGGCCTCCCTCCTCGCCCAGGCGGCGAAGCGCACCACCTCCTCCTCCGGGATGAGGCCCAGGTGGGTGCGGATGCGCTCGCGGAAGTCCAGGAGGTGGGGACTGGTGTAGGCCCCGTGGGCGAGGCCCCGAGCGGCCAGGGCGGCCTCGAGGTAGGCCACCACGCTCCCCTTGCCGTTGGTGCCGAGGACGTGCACCGCGGGGAAGGCCTCCTCGGGGTGGCCGAGGCGCCTGAGGATCTCCCGCACCCGCCCCGTGCCCCTTTCGCCCCCTCGCCGCTGGGCGAAGAGCCAGTCCAGGGCCTCCCGGTAGCCCATCATCCCTCCGCGTACTGCAGGCGGTAGAGGGTGGCGTAGTACCCTCCCTTGGCCAGGAGGTCCGCATGGGAGCCCTCCTCCACCAGGCGCCCCTTGCGGAAGACCAGGATGCGGTCCACCTTCCGGATGGTGGAGAGGCGGTGGGCGATGATCACCGAGGTCCGGCCCTCCATGGCCCGGTAAAGGGCCTCCTGGAGCCTCCTTTCCGTCTCCGAGTCCACGTTGGCCGTGGCCTCGTCCAGGATGAGGAGGATGTCGGGGCTGGCCAAAAGGGCCCGCACCAGGGCCAAGAGCTGCTTCTCCCCGGTGGAAAGCCCCGCCCCCCGCTCCCCCACCCGGGTGAGGTAGCCCTGGGGCAGGCGCAGGATGGCCTCGTGCACCCCCAAGAAGCGGGCCACCTCCTCCACCCTCTCCTCCGGGACGCCCTCGTCGAAGAGGCGCAGGTTGTCCAAGACGGTGCCGGAGAAGAGGAAGGGGTCTTGCAAGACGATCCCCACGTGCCGCCGCAAGGCCTCCTGGCGGTACTTTCGCACGTCCACCCCGTCCAGGCGCACCTCGCCCCGCTGCGGGTCGTAAAAGCGGGCGATGAGGCTCACCACGCTGGTCTTCCCCGCCCCCGTGGCCCCCACCAGGGCCACCTTCTCCCCGGGGGTGATGCGGAAGGAAACCCCCTTGAGGACCCAGTCCTTCTCCGTGGGCTCCACGCCCTTGGGGGTGTAGGCGAGCCAGACGTCCTTAAACTCCACCTCCCCCCGGAAGCGGGCCATGGGCCTGGGGTTCTCGGGGTCCTTCAGCTCCTCCTCCGCGTCCAGGACCCCGAAGATGCGCTCCGCGCTCGCCATGGCCCCCTGGAAGAGGTTGAACTTGTCGGAGAGGTCCTGCAGGGGCTGGAAGAGCTGGCGGGTGTAGTCCACGAAGGCCACCAGAAGCCCCAAGGAGGCCGCCCCCCGCACCACCTCGCCTCCCCCGTAGAAGAGGAGGCCCGCCACGGCCAAGTCCCCCAAAAACCCCACCACGGGAAAGAAGAGGGCGAACCAGCGCACGATCTCCACCCAGGCCCGGAGGAGGTCCTGGCCCAGGCGGTCAAACTTCTCCTCCCGCTCCCTCTCCTTGACGAAGAGCTGGATGGTCTCCACCCCGGAGAGGTTCTCCTGAAGCGCGGCGTTAAGGCGGGCAAGCCTCAGGCGCATCTCCCGGTAGGCGGTGCGCATGCCCTGGCGCACCCAGGCGGTGACCCAGAGGAGGACGGGCACCACCAGGAGGACCACCAGGGTGAGCTTGGGGCTCAGGACCAGCATGAAGGCCAGGAGGCCGAAGAGGGTAAAGAAGTCGGCCACGACCCCCACCAGCCCCCCGGTGATGAACTGGTTGATGGCGTCCACGTCGGAGGTGACCCGGGTCATGAGGCGGCCCACGGGGTTCTTGTCGTAAAACCCCGGGTGCAGGCGCATGAGCTTGGCGAAGAGGGCGCTTCTAAGGTCAAAGAGGACCCGCTGGCCCACCCACTGGATGAGGTAGGTCTGGCCGTAGGTGGCGGCGAAGTTCAGGCCCCGCACCATTAGAAAGCCCAGGCTCACCCAGAGGAGGAGGGCGAAGCGCTCCTCCAGGGGCCTGGGCTCCTGGGGCACCAGGGCCCCGTCAATGGCCCACTTGAAGAAGAGGGGGGTGGCGGCGGCGGTGAGGGTGGTGGCGAGGAGGAAGAGGAGGGCGAGGCCCACCTGCAGGCGGTAAGGCCCCACGTACCGGAGGATGCGGGCGAAGAGCACCCGGTCAAAGGCCTTGCTGAAGGCGTCCTCCTGGGTCATCCCTAAACCTCCGCCTCCATGCGCTGGATGCGGTCCAGCTCCGCATAGAGCCCCCCCGCCTCCAGGAGGCTTTCGTGGGTGCCCTCCTCCACGATCCGCCCCCCGTCCAGGACCACGATCCAGTCCGCATGGCGCAAGGTGGCGGTGCGGTGGGAGATGAGGAAGGTGGTCTGGCGGCCCAAGACGGTCTTCAAGCCCTCCAGGATCCGGGCCTCCGTCTCCGTGTCCACCGCGCTCAGGGCGTCGTCCAGGATGAGGATCTTCGGCCCCTTGGCCAGGGCCCGGGCCAGGGCCACCCGCTGCCGCTGCCCCCCGGAAAGGGTCACCCCCCTTTCCCCCAAGACCGTCTCGTACCCCTTAGGGAAGGCCAGGATCTCCTCGTGGACCCCGGCCAGCCTCGCCGCCCACGCCACCCGCTCCCGGTCAGGGGCCTCGAGGCCGAAGGCGATGTTCTCCAGGAGGGTCTCGCTGAAGAGGAAGGGCTCCTGGGGGGCCACCCCCACCACCTTGCGGAGCGCGGCCAAGGGGATGCGCCTCACCTCGTACCCCCCCACGAACACCCTCCCCTCGCTCGGGTCCAGGAGGCGGGGGATGAGGGCCGTGAGGAGGCTCTTCCCCGCCCCCGTGCGCCCGGTGATCCCCAGGGTCATGCCCTCAGGCACCGTGAGGGTGATGTCCTTGAGGAGCCAGCGCCCCTCCATCTGGAGCCCCACCCCTGCAAAGCGCACCTCCCCGGAGAGGTCCTCCGCCCGCAGGGGCAAAGGGTCTTCGTCCCGGACGGCGGGCTTTTGGTCCAGGAGTTCCAGGAGCCGCTTCAGGCTGGTGAAGCCCCGCTGGTACATGGCCATGACCCAGCCCAGGCCCAGGATGGGCCAGGTGAGCTGGGCCAGGTAGGCGTTGAACTGCACCAGCTGGCCCACGGAGAGCTCGCCCTCCACCACCATCCTTCCCCCCACCCACAGGACCAGGAGAAAGGCGAAGCCCATGAGGAAGCCCAGGAGGGCGTGCATGGGTCCCTCCACCCGCACCAGGGCCAGGCTCTTGGCCATGTAAACCCGGTTGAGGTCCTGGAAACGGGCCAGCATCCGCCCCTCGAGGGCATACCCCTTCACCACCCGGATGCCGCTGAAGGCCTCCTGGGCCAGGGTGCTGATGGCGTCAAAGGCCTCCTGGGCCTCGCGGTAGCGCCGGTCGATGAGCCTCAGGAGGTAGAACATCGCCCCGCCGATCAGGGGAAGGACCAGGGTGAGGTAGAAGGCCAGGCGGGCGTTCACCCAGTACATGGAGAGGAAGGCCAAGAGCACCAGGAAGGAGAGGCGGCTTCCCATCATGATGCCCGGCCCCACCATCTCCCGCACCGCGGAAAGGTCGCTGTTCAGGCGGTTCATGAGGTCGCCCACCCGGGTCTGGTGGTAAAAGCCCCGGTCTAGGGTGAGGAGGTGGTGGAAGAGGTCCTTTCTCAGGTCGTACTCCACCTGGCGGCTGGCCACCACCGCCAGGCGGCGCATGAAGAAGGAGAGGAGGGCGCTCACCCCCCCGGATAGGAGGAGGAAGGAGGCGTAGCGCCCGTAAGCCCCCCCGTGCCCCACCGCGTCCACCGCCAGGCGCAGGAAGTAGGGGGTGAGGACGAAGAAGAAGATGGAGAGTAGCCCCGCCAGGACTCCCCAGGTGTACCGGGCCCGGTAGGGGGCCAGGTAGGGCAGGAGGCGGCGGAGGAGGGCTGACCGGTCGGTCATAAGCTAGAGTCTACCCCAATCCCAGCCAGCAAACGGGACCCCGCCCACTTATCCCCCTTGGAGCTCCCGCTTGAGGTCTTTGAGGGCCCCGCTCCAGTCCTCCCCCAGGGTCACCAGGCGGTGGGGCTTGGCCAGCCTCCTGGCCGCCTTGCGCAAGAGGCCCGGGATGGGCGGGCAGGCGTAGGAGACCACCAGGAGGAGGCCCTTCACCCTTCCCAGCCGGTGCAGGTAGTGGACCATGCCCAGAAGCTCCCGGTCCGTGGGGAGGTCCATGGGAAGGAGCCGGTCCCCCTCCTCCCTCAGCCGCTCCGGGGGCAGGTCGGGGAAGTAAGGGGCGAGGTCCTCCCGGGCCAGGGCCTCCCGCACCCGCTCCCGAAAGCCCTCGTCCTCCAGGAGGTAGGGCTGGGCCACCACCCCCACGCTCCCCTGGGGGGTCTTGAGGGGCGGGGGTGGCTTGAGGCGGCCCCGCACCCGGTCCAGGGCCCGGCCCACCACCATGGGGTTCCCCGTGAGGAGGTGCCCCACCTCCCCCGCCCGGCCCAGGGCCCGCTCCGAGAGCTCCGCGGGCACCTTCAGCGCGGGCGGGGCCCCGGGGAAGTAGCGGAGGAGGGAGGCCTCGAGGTCCAAAAGCCAGGGGCAAGCCCCCCCGCCCCGCTCGGACTCCACCCCCCCTTGGAGGTCGGGCAGGAGGAGGTAGTCCACCCCCCGGGCCTTCAGGTCCGCCACCTGGGCCAGGAGGGCCTGCACGGGAAGGCAGTAGGGCTGGCGGGGGTCCGGGGAAGAGGCGGAGCGCACCACCTCCACCCCCAAGGCCTCCAGGTAGGCCACCCAGAAGTCCAGGTAACGGCGGGAAAGGAAGCCCTCGAGGACGCCCACGCGCATACGCCCTATCCTACGCCAAGGGCGCGCAAGAAAGCCAGGAGGACCCGCTGCCCCTCCCGGAGGCTTCCCGGTAGAACCCACTCCCCCTCGGTGTGGGCCCCGCTCCCCCGGTAGACCCCCAGGGCCAGGGCGGGAATCCCCCGCTCCACGGCGGCCCCGGCGTCGGTGGAGCCCGGCTGGAAGAGGGGCTTTTCCCCGATCTGGGCTAAGGCCTCCTCCGCCGCCCGGAGGAGCCCGGGGGTGGCCGTGCTCCCCGCGGGCCTTTCCCCCAGCACCTCCAAAGAGAACTCCACCCCGTGGCGGCGGGCGGCCTCCCCCAGGGCCTCCTGGGCCTGGCGGAAAAGCCCCTCAAGAAGCTCCGGGGAGAGGGCCCGGATCTCCAGGAGGGCCGAGGCCCGGGGTGGGATGGCGTTCACCGCCTTTCCCCCTTCCAGGAGGCTCGCGTTCAGGCTGGCCTCCGGGAGGCCCTGCCCGGGGGGGAAGGCCTCCCGGAAGCGGGCGTGAAGCCCCGCCAGGGCCTCGGCCAGGGCGAAGACGGGGTTAGGGCTTCCCCGGTCCCCCCAGGCGTGCCCGCCCCGGCCCAGGAAGGTGGCCCGGAAGCGCACCGCGCCCAAGGCCCGGTCCACCACCCCGGGCAGGTAGCCGTCCACCGCCACCACCACCTCGGGCCTCAAGGCGGCCACCAGGGCCCGGGCCCCCCTGAGGTTGCCGAGGCCCTCCTCCCCCACGGTGAAACCCCGGACCACCCCCGGCATCTCCGGCAGGGAGAGCAGGACGGCCACCCCGCTCGTGTTGTCCCCCACCCCTGGGCCGTAAAGCCGCCCCCCCGCCCGCCGGGGCGGGGCCGGGGGGAGGACGGTGTCCAGGTGGGCCAGGAGGAGGACCCGCCCCTCCCCGGCCCAGACGTTCCCCAGGCCGTCCTGCCTGGCCCCCGGCAGGCGGGAGGCCACGTACGCCCCCCTGGCCTCTTCCCCCGCCAGGGGGGCTAGCTCGTGGAGAAACCGGACTGGGTCCAGGAAGGCCACTACTCTTCCGGCTCGGGCTGGGCCAGCCCCTCGCGGATGGCGTAGAGGGCGGCCTGGGTGCGGTTGTTGAGGTGAAGCTTCTGGAAGATCTCCGAGAGGCGGTTGCGGACCGTCTTCTCGGAAAGCTGGAGTTCCGCGGCGATCTCCAGGTTGGTGTACCCCTGGGCCACCAGCTTGAGGATCTGGATCTCCCGCTCGGAGAGCTCCGCGTGCAAGGGGGTGCTGGCCTCCTTTTTGGCGCGGAAGTCCTGGATGATGCGCCCGGCCAGCTCCGCGTCCAGGAGCACCTCCCCCGCGTGCACCCGGCGGATGGCCCCGATGAGCTCGCTGGCGTCGGTGTCCTTCAGGAGATAGCCCCGGGCCCCCGCCTTCACCGCCTCAAAGACGTAGGCGTCCTGGCGGTACATGGTGAGGATGATCACCCGGGCCTCCGGCCACTCCTTGAGGATGGCCTGGGTGGCCTGCACCCCGTCCAGGCCCGGCATCTGGATGTCCATGAGGATGATGTCCGGCCTGGCCTCGAGGGCATGCCGGAGCGCCTCCCAACCGTCCTTGGCCTCGCCCACCACCCGGAAGTCCCCCTCCGCCTCCAAGAGGCTCTTCAAGCCCTGGCGAAAGAGGGCGTGGTCGTCCGCTAAGAGTACGCGTATCACCCTTCCATCTTAGCGCCAAGGGGCCTGGGGTATGGTGGAGGGGTGAAGGTTCTTGCGGTGGAGAAGCTGGTGCCCGGGGGGTTGGGCCTGGCCCGCACGGAGGAGGGGGTGGTCCTGGTCCGGGGGGCCCTGCCGGGAGAGGTGGTGCGGGGCGAGCTCGTGCGCCGCAAGGGAACGCTCTTCCTGGAGGCGGTGGAGGTGGTGCAAAGGCGGCCCGACCGCTACCCCAAGCCCCTCCCCCCCTCCGCCGACCTCCCCCTGGTCTACGAGGCCCAGCTCCCCCTGAAGGAGGGGCTGGTGCGGGATGCCCTGGAGCGCATCGCCCGCATAAGCGCCCCCCTCGCCCCCATCCGCCCCTCGCCCCGGGCCCTCGCCTACCGCACCGCCGCCCAGTACGCCCGCCACCCCCTGGGGGGCCTGGCCTACCGCCTTCCGGAAAGCCACGCCCTGGTGCGGGTGGAGGAGGACCCCCTGGTGGCCGAGCCCCTGGCCTGGGCGCTAGGGGTGCTCTCCACCTGGCCGCTACCCGTGGAGGAGGTGGCCTTGCGGGGAAGCCTTTGGCAAGGCCGGGTGCTCCTCGGCCTCATCGGGGGAAGCCCCGAGGCCCTGAGGCGCCCGGCCAAGGCCCTGGTGAAGGAGGGCTTCGCCGGGGTGGTCTGGGCCGAGCCCTCCCCCAAGGGCCGTTTCCGGGGCCGCGTGGCGCTCCTCGCCGGGGAGCGAACCCTCCTGGAGCGCTTCGGCCCCCTCACCGCCCAGGTGAGCGTGGAAAGCTTCAGCCAGGTGAACCCCCTGGCGGCGGGGGAACTCTTGGCGGAGGCCCAGGGCCTGGTGGCGGGGGGCGGGCGGGCCCTGGAGCTCTACGCGGGCTCGGGCCTCCTCTCCCTCCTCCTCGCCCCCCGCTACGAGGAGGTGGTGGCGGTGGAGATCAGCAAGGAGGCGGTGCGCCGGGGGGAGGCGGACCGGAAGCGGCTCGGGGTGGAAAACGTGCGCTTCCACCGGGGGGATGCCCGGGAGGCGGCGCGGCTTGGGGCCTTTGACCTGGTGGTCCTGGACCCGCCCCGCGCGGGGCTTTCCCCCGAGGTGCGGGCCTACCTCAAGGCCACCCGGCCCCGGGAGATCCTCTACGTGGCCTGCGACCCCGCCACCTGGGCCCGGGACGTGGGGGAGCTCGCCCGCGAGGGGTACGGACTGGCCTTCGCCCGCCCGTACGATTTCTTCCCCTTCACCCACCACGTGGAGGTGCTCTCCCTGCTCCGCCTAGGGTAGGGGAAGGCCGGAAAAGAAGGGGTAGGGGTCCACGGGCACCCCCATGAGGCGCACCTCCAGGTGCAGGTGGGGCCCGGTGGAAAGCCCGGTGCTGCCCAAGAGGCCGATCACCTGCCCCCCTCGCACCCGTTCCCCCACCCGCACCCTCCGCTCCGCCAGGTGCCAGTACCCGGTGCAAAGCCCCATCCCGTGGCTCACCAGCACCGCCTCCCCCCGCACCTTGAGCCTCTGGGAGAGCACCACCACCCCCTCGGCCACCGCCCGCACCGGGGTCCCCGGGGGGGCGGCGAAGTCCAGCCCCTCGTGGTAGGAGGTGAAGAGGGTGCCGTACTGCCTGCGCGTGCCGAAGGGGCTGGTGATGCGCCCCTCCGCGAGGGGCTTGACAAAGGCCTTCCAGGGCCCCAAGCCCCCTCCCTTGGGGCAGGCGGCCACCACCCTCTCCCGCTCCGCCTTCAGGCCGGGGTCCTGGAGGAGGCCCTCCAGGGAGGGGGAAAGGCGGAGGACCTCCTTGGGGTACCCCCCCGGGGCCACCCGGAGGGGCCAAAGGAGGGAGGTCCCGTCCAGGTGGAGGCGCAGGGGATACTCCCCCGGCTCCTGCAGGGCCCCCACCGGCAAGAGCCCCCAAAGCCCCCCCCTTCCAGGCCACAGGGGGTAGCGCGCCCCCAGGAACTCGGCAAACCCCTCCCGGTACCCCGTCACCTGGAGGCCGAAGGCCCGGCCTTGGACGGGGGCCAGGTAGCGTAGCCAGCCCCGGGGAAGGGCCGCCTCCATCGCCGGGCGCACCCGGAGCACCTGCCCCACCCGGAGGCGGTTCGGGTCCGCAAGCCCGTTTAACCGGACAAGCTCCTCCAGGGTGGTGCCGTAGCGGCGGGCGATGGCGGAGAGGGTTTCCCCCCGCTCCACGGTGTGGGTCTGGGCCAAGGCAAAAAGGGCCAAGACCGCAAGGCCGAGGTGCTTGGGCATGGGCTTATCCTATGGGGAAAGGAGCCCCTATGGTGCTGATCCTGAACGGTCCCAACCTGAACCTCCTGGGCGGGCGGGAGCCCGAGGTCTACGGCCGCACCACCCTCGAGGAGCTGGAGGCCCTCTGCGAGGCCTGGGGGGCCGAGCTGGGCCTGAGCGTGGCCTTCCGCCAGACGAACTACGAGGGCCAGCTCATAGAGTGGGTGCAGCAGGCCCACCGGGAGGGCTTCCTGGCCATGGTGCTGAACCCCGGGGCCCTCACCCACTACTCCTACGCCCTCCTGGACGCCATCCGCGCCCAGCCCCTCCCCGTGGTGGAGGTCCACCTCACCAACCTCCACGCCCGGGAGGAGTTCCGCCGCCACTCGGTCACGGCGGGGGCCTGCCGGGGCCTGATCTCCGGCTTCGGCCCCCTCTCCTACAAGCTGGCCCTGGTCTACCTGGCCGAGGTCCTGGAGGTGGGGGGCTGAGAGGCCACCCCAGGCCGGCGCAAGCCGGCCTGGGGACCCTTCCCCATCTCCTTGCAACCGATCCCAAAAGCCGCCCCGGGTCTTGAGAGGAAGGCCCGTGCTATAATGAAAGACGGCGTCTAAGCGCCTTGAGGAGTGCCATGTCCCAGGTTCTGCCCGTAGAGATCACCGAGGAACTCAAGCAGAGTTTCATCAACTACGCCATGTCCGTCATCGTGGACCGGGCCCTCCCCGACGTGCGGGACGGGCTCAAGCCGGTCCAGCGGCGGATCCTCTTCGGCGCCTACCAGGAGGGGGTGCTCCCGAACCGGAAGCACGTGAAGAGCGCCAAGATAACGGGCGAGGTCATGGGCAAGTACCACCCCCACGGGGACGCCGCCATCTACGAGGCCCTGGTGCGCCTGAGCCAGCCCTGGAACCTGCGCTACCCCCTCATAGACGGCCAGGGGAACTTCGGCTCCATAGACGGGGACCCCCCGGCGGCCCAGCGCTACACCGAGGCCAGGCTCTCCCCCTTGGGGGCGGAGATGCTCCTGGACATAGACAAGGAGACGGTGGACTTCCGCCCCAACTACGACGGCTCCCTAAAGGAGCCCGAGGTCCTGCCCTCCGCCATCCCCAACCTCCTGGTGAACGGGGCGAGCGGCATCGCCGTGGGCATGGCCACCAGCCTCCCCCCCCACAACCTCAAGGAGGTGGTGGACGCCCTGGTGGCCATGATCGAGAACCCGGGGATCACCCTGGAGGAGGTCATGCGCCTCCTCCCCGGCCCCGACTTCCCCACCGGGGGGAAGCTTTCCCGGAAGGGCATCCAGGAGGCCTACGCCACGGGGCGGGGAAGCCTGAAGGTGCGGGCCAAGGTGCGCGTGGAGGAGAAGGGCCAGCGCCCCATGCTGGTGGTCACGGAAATCCCCTACCAGGTGAACAAGGCGAGCCTCATCGCCCAGATCGCCGCCCTGGTGAAGGCCAAGAAGATTGAGGACATCGTGGCCCTCCGGGACGAGTCCGACCGCCAGGGCCTGAGGATCGCCATTGAGCTCAAGCGGGGGGCCAACCCCCAGGTGGTCCTCAACCAGCTCTACAAGCACACCGCCCTCCAGACCTCCTTCACCGTGAACCTCCTGGCCATCGTGGACGGGGAGCCCAAGGTGCTCTCCCTCCTCGCCCTCATGCGCCACTACCTGGACCACCGCAGGGAGGTGGTGCGGCGCCGCAGCCTCTTTGAGCTCAAGAAGGCGGAGGAGCGGGCCCACGTCCTGGAGGGCCTCCTCATCGCCCTGGACCACATTGACGAGGTCATCGCCCTGATCCGGGCCTCCGAGGACGCGGCCCAGGCCCGGGCTGGCCTCCAGGAGCGCTTTGGCCTAAGCGAGGTCCAGGCCCAGGCCATCCTGGACATGCGCCTGCAGCGCCTGGTGGCCCTGGAGCGGGAGAAGCTTCTGGAGGAGTACCGGGAGCTCATGGAGGAGATCGCCCGGCTTAAGGCCATCCTCGAGGACGAGGGGCGGCTTCTCGCCGAGGTGAAGGCGGACCTCCTCCGGGTCAAGGAGAAGTACGGGGACGAGCGGCGCACCCTCATCACCGAGTTTGAGGAGAGCTTCAACCCCGAGGACCTCATTGAGGACGAGCCCATGGTCATCACCCTCACCGCCCAGGGGTTCCTGAAGCGCCTCCCCCTGGAGAGCTACCGGGCCCAGGGCCGGGGGGGCAAGGGTCTTTTGGCGGGCAAGACCAAGGAGGAGGACGAGGCCACCCAGGTCTTCGTGGCCGGGGCCCACGACGACCTCCTCCTCTTCACCAGCCGGGGCCGGGTCTACCGGCTCAAGGTCTACGACCTCCCCGAGATGGGCCGCCAGGCCCGGGGGGTCCACGTGAAGACCCTGCTTCCCCTCACCGAGGAGGAGGAGGTGGCGGCCCTCCTCTCCGTGCGGGGCCTCGAGGGGGAAGGCTACCTGGTCTTCGCCACGGAGCGGGGCCTGGTGAAGCGCACCGCCCTCAGGGAGTACCAGAACCTGGGCCAGGCGGGCCTCATCGCCATCAAGCTCCAGGAGGGGGACCGGCTCATCGGGGTGGCCCTCTCCGACCCGGAGGACGAGGCCATCCTGGCCACCCACGAGGGCCAGGCCATCCGCTTCCCCCTGGAGGAGGTGCGGGCCACGGGCCGGGACAGCCAGGGGGTGACGGGGGTGCGCTTCAAGAAGCCCGGGGACCGGGTGGTCTCCCTGGTGACGGTCAAGCCCGGGGAGATGGTGGACCTCCTCTCCGTGAGCACCCGGGGCTACGGCAAGCGCACCCCCCTCGCGGAGTACCCCCTGCAGGGCCGGGGCGGGATGGGGGTCATCACCTACGCCGCCTCCGCCAAGGTGGGCCGCCTCGCCGCCCTCCTCAAGGTGCGGGGGACGGAGGACCTCCTGGTCCTCTCCAGGAGGGGCCTCGCCATCCGCACCCCGGTGGCGGAGATCCGCCAGTACTCCCGGGCCACCGCCGGGGTCAAGGTGATGAACCTCCCCGAGGAGGACGAGGTGGCCAGCGCCTTCGCCGTGGACGAGGAGAAGTAAGGGGGGAAGATGGAGGAAGTGGTCCTCATCACCGTGCCCAGCGAGGAGGTGGCTAGGACCCTCGCCAAAACCCTGGTGGAGGAACGCCTGGCCGCCTGCGTCAACATCGTCCCGGGCCTCACCTCGGTCTACCGCTGGCAGGGGGAGGTGGTGGAGGACAAGGAGCTGCTCCTCCTGGTCAAGACCACCACCCACGTCTTCCCCAGGCTCAAGGAGCGCGTGCTCGCCCTCCACCCCTACACCGTGCCCGAGATCGTGGCCCTCCCCATCGCCGAGGGGCACGGCCCCTACCTGGACTGGCTCCGGGAGAACACGGGATGACCCCGGACATGCTGGACTTCCTCCGGGCCCTCCACCAAGAGGGAGCCCGGTTCCTGGTCATCGGGGCGTACGCCCTGGCCTTCTTGGGCAGGCCCCGCTTCACCAAGGGCCTGGACCTCTGGGTGGACGCGGAGGCAGCCCCCAGGGTCCTCGCCGCCATCCGCCGCTTCTTCGGGGGGATGACCTGGGCCTCGCCGTGGAGGACCTGGCAAGCCCCGGGGTGGTCCAGCTGGGCTACGCCCCAACCGTATAGACCTGGTGATCCTGGAAACGCCTCCCTTTGACGAGGCCTTTGCCCGGGCCCTGAAGCACGAGGTGGAAGGGGTTCAGGTCCACGTGGTCCATCCCGAGGACTTCAAGGCCCTCAAGCGGGCCTTCGGGCGGCCCGTGGACCTGAGGGACCTGGAGGAGCTGGAATGAGGGAGATCCGGCCCGTGGCCCGCAGGTTCCCCCTGGACGCGCCCCCCGACGACCGCACCGAGTGGCGGGAGGTGCCCCTGGAGGGAAGGCTTCGCGCCGTGTGGGAGATTGCCCTTTTCTGGACGCGGCTTAGGCTCGCCGAGGCGGAAAAGCGGGGGGAGAGGGTGGAGATCGCCACCCACCGCCTCCTCCCCGTGGCGAAAAAGCGCCCCCTGGCCTCTCCTGGGAAGGGCGAAGGGTAGCCGGGGCCGGATTTTTGCAACCTACAGGTTTACAAAATCCCCCGGGGCGTGCTAGCCTAGGGGCAAGGAGGCATGCCATGACCCAGGCCCGTGAAACGGTGAGCTTCAAGCCCGGCGAGGTCATCCTTTACCCAGGCGTCCCGGGCCCCAGGGACCGGGTCTACCGGGTCCTCGAGGGCCTGGTGCGCCTCGAGGCCGTGGACGAGGAGGGCAACGCCCTCACCCTGCGCCTGGTGCGCCCCGGGGGGTACTTCGGCGAGGAGACCCTCTTCGGCCTGGAGCGGAACTACTTCGCCGAAGCCGTGACCGAGGTGGTGCTGGAAACCCTCCCCCCGGAGCCCAGGCCGGAGGAGTTCCGGGAGGTCCTGGCCCACCTCTCCCAGGCCCTCTCCGCCGCCTACCGCCGCATTGAACGCCTGGCCACCCAGCGCCTCAAGAACCGCATGGCGGCGGCCCTCCTGGAACTCCTGGAAACCCCCTTGGCCAAGGAGGAGGAAGGGCAGCTGGTCCTAAGGGCCACCCACGACGAGCTGGCGGCGGCGGTGGGCAGCGTCCGGGAGACGGTCACCAAGGTCATCGGGGAGCTTTCCCGGGAGGGGTACATCCGCTCGGGCTACGGCAAGATCGTCCTCAAGGACCTGAAGGGCTTAAGGGAGCTGGCGCAAAGCCGCGGGGACGGGCGGTAGGGGCCCCCTAAGCACCCCGAGGAGGCTTCCGCCTCGTGGGGGGCCCCCAAGGGGCATGCCCACAGGGGTAGACCGAAGACCGGGTGCGGCGAAACCGCGGCGTTGGCCCTTAGCGGAAGGGCTCCAAGGAAGGGGGTGCTAAACTGAAGGCCATGCGGCTGCGCCAGCGGCTCCTCACCGGGCTCGTCACCCTCCTGCCCCTCCTGGTGACCCTCTACTTTCTGGGCTGGGTGTACACCTACTCCGGCGGGTACATCCAAAGCTTCCTGCGCCTCCTGGACCTGGAAGTGCCCCGGGCCTACCAGCCCGCCTTGCCCTTCGTGGGCCTCCTTCTGGCGGCGGCCTTCATCTACCTGGTGGGAACCCTCGCGGAGAACTACCTGGGGCGGCGGCTCATCCACTCCCTGGAGCGCTCCTTGCTCCTCTTCCCCATCGTGCGGGACATCTACAAGGCCGTGCAGCAGATCGCCCACACCCTCTTCGGCCACCAGGAGGTGAAGTTCAGCCGAGCGGCGGTGATCGAGTACCCCCGAAGGGGGCTCTACACCCTCTGCTTCGTGGTCCAGCCCGTGGGGCACCGCCTCCCCCCCCTGCCGGAGGGGTACACCGCCGTCCTGGTGCCCACGAGCCCCGTGCCCGCAAGCGGCATGGTCATCCTGGTGCCCTCGGAGGAGGTCATCCCCCTGGACATCAGCGTGGAGGAGGCCTTGAAGTACGTGGTCTCCGCGGGCTTCCTGCTCCCCGAGAAACCCCAAGGAGCCTTAACCTCCCTCCCACAAAGGGCGGAACGGTCCCCCTAAAATGAGGGGGTGATGCGCCCCTTAGCCCTCCTCCTCCTTCTGGGCGCGGCCCTGGCAGCCCTGCCCCCCCTCCTGGGGCCAAGCCTCCCCTCGGGCACGGAGCTCAGGCTCCTCTCCCAGGACCTCCGCACCCTGCACGGGGCCTGGCGGGTGGAGGGAAAGCGCCTCCTCCCCCTCTCCCCCCCCGTACCCCCCCGGCCGGGCCAGGAGGTGCAGCTCCTCCTGGTCCTCCCGGGGGAGAAGCCCCGCCCCTTCCCCGGGGTGGCGGACCGGGGGGACGTGCTTCTGCTCAAGGACCAGGAACGGCTAAGCCTCCTCAGGCTCCTTAAGGAGGTCTACGGGCTCAGCCCTCCGGAAAGGCTTTGGCCATGAGGCGCATCCTGGTGATTGAGGACGACCCCGAGGTGGCCCGGCTGGTGGAGCTGGAGCTGAAGGAAGCGGGCTTCCAGGTGGACTGGGCCAAGAGCGGGATGGAGGGCCTGGTGAAGCACCGGGAGAAGAAGCCCGACCTGGTGGTCCTGGACCTGGGCCTCCCCGACCTGGACGGGGCGGAGGTGGCCCGGCGCATCCGGGCCACCGACGAGACCCCCATCCTGGTCCTCACCGCCCAGGACGCGGTGGAGCGCAAGGTGGGCCTCCTCTCCGAGGGGGCCGACGACTACCTGGTCAAGCCCTTCCACCCGGCGGAGCTTCTGGCCCGCATCCAGGTCCAGCTCCGGCACAGGGAGGGGAGCGAGGTCCTTAGCGTGGGGAAGTTGGAGCTCTACCCCAAGCGGCGCCAGGTCTTCTTCGCCGAGCAAGAGGTGCGGCTTTCCCCCAAGGAGTTTGAGCTCCTCCAGCTCCTCATGAGCCGCCCCGGGCGGGTCTTCCCCCGGCAGGAGATCGAGGAAAGGGTCTGGGGCAAGCCCTTGGGCCGGGAGTCCAACGTGCTGGACGTGCACGTGGCCAACCTCCGGGCCAAGCTGCGGGAGGCGGGGGCCTACGGCTACCTGCGCACGGTGCGGGGCCTGGGCTACGCGGTGCGCCCCGGCAGGCGGGAGGAAGAAGCCTAAAGGGCCCATGCCTCCCCTCTCCTTCCGCCTGAGGCTTTTCCTCTCCTTCGGCCTTCTCTGGTTCCTCTTCCTGGTGGGGGCCTTGTACCTGGCGGGCCGGGGGGTGGCGGGCGCCCTCCGGGGCCACCTGGAGGCCACCCTCCTCGAGGACGCCAGGAAGGCGGCGGACGCGTACCGCCGGGGCCAGGCGGGCACCCTCCTCACCACCGGGGGGGTCTACCTCCACCTCTACGCGGAGGACGGGGAGCCTTTGGTCCTCACCCGGGCCGACCACCGCCTGCCGGAGGCGGCCCTGCGGGAAGTGGGGGAGAGCCCCAGGGCCCTCTGGCAGAAGGGCTTCGCCGCCGCCCTGGTGCGCACCCCCTTGGGCCTCCTCGCCCTCACCCAGGACACCGCCCCCATTGACCTGGCCCTGGCCGCCCTGCGCCAGGCCCTTCTCGAGGCCTTCTTCCTCCTCTTCCCCTTGGGGATGGTGCTCGTCTACCTCACCGCCCGCCTGGCGGCCAGGCCCCTGGAGCGGGCGGCCCAGGAGATCGCGAGAAGGAGCCCGGAGCGCCTGGACCCCGTCTCTCTCCACCTGCCCAAGGACGAGTTCGGGCGCATGGTGGAGGCGGTGAACGGCCTCCTCCAGGCCCTCAAGGAGGCCAAGGCTAAGGAGCAGGCCTTCCTGGCCGAGGCCAGCCACGAGCTAAGGACCCCCCTCACCGTCCTTTTGGGCCACCTGGACCGCCTGAAGCGGAACCCCCGGGACCTCGAGGCCCTGGACACCGCCCGGGCCACCGCGGAGAGGATGCGCCGCCTGGTGGAGGACCTCCTCGCTTTGGCCCGGGGGGAGGCGGGCTTTCGCCTCGCCCCCCACATCGTGGACCTGAGGGCCGTGGGGGAGGAGGCCGCCCGGGAGTACGGGGTCGCCTTCCGGGGGGAGGCCCTGGAGGTCCTGGGCGACCCCGACCGCCTCCTCCAGATGCTCAGGAACCTGATCGCCAACGCCGTCCGGGCGGCGGGCCGGGAAGGGGTAGAGGTGCGCCTCCGCCGGGAAGGGGAGGAGGCCCTCCTCGAGGTGGAGGACCGGGGCCCGGGCATCCCGGAGGCCCTCCTCCCCCACCTCTTCCAGCGCTTCGCCCGGGGGCCCGGGGGGGGAACGGGCCTGGGGCTTGCCATCGCCCAGGCCATCGCCAGGGCCCACGGGGGAGAGATCCGGGTGGAAAGCCGCCCCGGGCGCACGGTCTTCCGGGTGCGCCTGCCCCTTCTGGAGGAGGAGGCCTAACCCTCCTCCGCGGCGGCTAGGTATGCCCTGAGGAGCGCCCGGAAGAGGCGGCCGTGGTTTGGGACCTTGAGGTGGAGGAGCTCGTGCACGATCACTTCCCGGCGGAAGGCCGCTGGCTGGTGCAAGAGGGCCGCGCTAAAGGTGAGGCGCCCCCGGGAGGAGCAGCTGGCCCACTTGCGCCTCATGGGGCGGACGTGGATTTCCCGGATGCGGTCCTCCACCCCCATCCGGCGCGCCCACGCCCGCACCTCGGCCACCAGGACGTCCCGGGCCACGGCTTCCCCTAGGGGGGCAAGGGTGCCGGCGGCATCCCTCACTCCGCCACCCTCCGAAGCAGGGCCAAAAGCTCGTTGACCCAACCCACCACCTCCCCCGCCGAGGCCTTCCCCAGGACCTTGTAAAGCTCCCGGCGCAGCTCACGCTCCTGGGCGCTGCTATCCATCCAGTGGGGGAAGGCCCGGAAAGGAGCCTCCACCTTGGCCGCCAAGCCCTGGGCCTCCTCAGGCGGCAGCCCTTTCTGCATCCGGAGCCACCAGGCCACGGCGAAGGCTTCCTTGGAAAGGGGGCTTTCCTGGCGCTCCTCCTCCGCCTCCTTAAGCTGGCGCACCAGCCCTTCCAGCTCGGCCAGGGCCTGCTGGCTGGAAAGCTGCCGCTCCTCAAACCGCCGGCGGATGGCCTCAGCCCGCTCACCGATGGGAATCAGGTGCGGCTCCTCCTTACCCTTGGCCTCCACCAGGCGGTAAAGCGCCGTCAGGAGGTTAAAGACCTTGACCGTGTCCGGCTTGTCCACCCGCACCAGGGCCCAAAGGGCCTGGGCCCCGATTTCGTGGGTGGCCGTGGGCTCTTGCACCGCCTCGCTGGCCGTGTGTTTCTGCACGATCTCGGCGGTCTTGCGCAAAAAGGACTTGTCCACGGGCACATGGGGCTCGTAGGCGCTCCGCAGCAGGCGGTACATCTCCACGAGGCGCTGGTAATCCTCGAGGAACGGCCTCAGGAAAGGGTCAGGGGAAAGGATCTCGTACACCTCTTCCAGCTCGCGGAAGTAGGCGTAAAAGCCCTCGCGCCGCCCCTTGTCCCGAAAATATTCCAAAACCGCCTCGGCGGCCTTGTCCCCGCTCTCGCCGGCCGACACCGGCAGAAACTCCCCCCGCCCCTTGGCCATCAGGTCCGTGAAGCGCCCCTTGAGGACGTCCAGCCCCTCCACGACCCCTTCCACGTCCTGGGAGTCAAAGGCCAGGGCGCGCTCCAGGTTGTCAAAGATGCCCACGAAGTCCACGATCAGGCCGCTCGTCTTGCGGCGGCCCTCCTGGTCTTCATAGGGGCGGTTCACCCGGGCGATGGCCTGCAGGAGCACGTGGTCACGCATGGGCTTGTCCAGGTACATGGCGTAGAGGATGGGGGCGTCGTAGCCCGTGAGGAGCTTTTCCGTGACGATGAGGATCTGGGGGTTCTCGTCGGGCTTCCGGAAGGCCTTGCGCACCTGGGCCTCCTCCTCATCGCTCAGGTGGTAGCGGCGCACGTGGGGCGGGTCGTTGTAGCCCCGGCTGATGACCACCCGGCTCATCTCCCCGGGCAGGTGCTCGTCCAGGGCCTCCTTGTAGAGGCCGCACGCTTCCCGGTCCACGGCCACCAGGAAGGCCTTGTAGCCCATGGGCTGCACGTACTCCCGGAAGTGCCGGGCCACGAAAGCGGCGATGCGCTGGACCCGTTCGCGGTTTTTCAGCATGTTCTTGAGGGTGACGGCCCGGTCCAGGACCCGGTTGATCTCCTCCACGTCGGCCACCCCCTCCAGCTCGGCCACGGCCCAGAACTCCCGCTCCATGGCCTCCCGGTCCACCAAAAGCTCGTTGGGGGCCATCTGGTAGTGGAGGGGCACGGTGGTGCCGTCCTCAATGGACTCCCGGATGGGGTACTTGTCCAGGTAGCCGCCGGGGTCGCCCCCGCCGAAGACCTTAAAGGTTCCCTTGCCGTGGGCGCTTTTATCGATGGGCGTTCCGGTAAAGCCGATGAAGGTGGCGTTGGGCAAGGCCCCCATCAGGTAGTTGCCCAGGTCGCCCCCCGTGGAGCGGTGGGCCTCGTCTATGAGGACGAAGATGTTTTCCCGGGTGTTGAGGCCTGCGTCCGCATCGTCAAACTTGTGGATCATGGAGACGATCAGGCCCCGGGCATCCTGCCGCAAGAGGCTCCGCAGGTGCTCCTTGCTCTGGGCTACGTGCACGCGGCTTAAGCCCACCGCCTCCAGGTTCTGAAAAAGCTGCTGCTGGAGTTCGTTGCGGTCCACGATCAGGAGCACGGTGGGGTTCTGAAACCGCCCGTCCTCCAGGAGCTTTTTGGCCACGGTGATCATGGTGTAGGTCTTGCCCGAGCCCTGGGTGTGCCAGACGAGCCCCCGGCGTTTTTGCGGGTCCTGGGCGCGGGCGATGACCTTATCCACGGCCCGCATCTGGTGGGGCCTTAGCACCGCCTTGGAAAGCTCGCCGTCCCTGCGCACAAACAGGATGTAATCGGTGAGCACCCGCAGCACGCGGCGCGGGGCCACGAAGGCCTTGACCAGGGTCTCGTAGTCCCCGGCCTGCTCGTCCCGCCAGTTAAAGAGCATCTTGCGGGAGAGGTTCCAGGTAGGCCCGTAGAAGAACCGCACCAGGTTGGTGGGGATATGGAGCTGGGCCTGGGCCATGAGCTCAGGGGCCTCTTCGTGGTAGCGGCGGATCTGGTCCAGGGCCTCTGCGATACCCTCCTCCTCGGTGGCCGCCTTGGTCTCCACCACGATGACGGGGATGCCGTTCACCAAAAGCACCACGTCGGCGCGGACGGCGGGCGCGCTGCCGGATGCCTTAAAGCGGTACTCCTTGGTGACGTGGAAAGCGTTGGCCTCCAGGCGCTCCGCGTCCAAGAGGCGCAGGTTGCGCTCGCGCCTTTCCGCCTCCACGAACACCGTCTTGAGGCCCTTGAGGTACTCCCAGGCCTCGAGGTTCCCCTCAATGTTGGGGCGCACGCCCAAAAGCCGGGCGATGACCTCCTCCGCCTTGGCCGCCGAGTCCACCACCCCCGGGTTGAGGCGCTGCAGCTGCTGCAGGAGCACCGCGCGGAGCACCGGGCTATGCTCCCCGCCGCGCAGGCGCAGGGCCTCCTCGGGCGGCAGGTAGGTCCAGCCCGCCTCCACCGCGTAGCGGATGAAAGGGTTTTGCACGCTCCCGCGCTCGCCGCCCAGGGACATGGCTCATCCTCCTTCCGCGAGTAGCGACCAGATGCCCCGCGCCAGCGGATCCTGGCCGGTGCGGTCTGGGTTGTACCTGTCCAGATGCCAGCGCAGGGGGTTTTCCCGAATATAGCGGCGAATGGCGTCCAAGGCGCGCTCATTGCGGATGATGTGCTCGTAATAATTCCGTTGCCAGACGGGTGCGCCAGGGGTGCCGCGCAGGGCGTTGATGCGCCGCGCGACCATGGATTTGAACGAACGAACGATGGCCCCCAAAGACCCCGGCGCCACATTGTTGGGCGTGACCCCACCGGGCATGGTGGGCATGGTGGGCATGGTGGGCATGGTAGGGGCGCAGCGCCGCTGCGCCCCTACCACCTGCGCCCCTACCACCCCGATTACCCCGACGTCGGCCACACCCGTTTCCGCAATCCGAAGGATACCGTGCACGTGGTTGGGCATGGCCACGAATTCGTCCGCGTACAATTCCACATACGGCCTCACCTGCGCGGTGCGAAACCATTCTTCCCACACAACCCGCCCAAACGCGTTCAGCCGCATTTCCCCGTCCTCCACCACGCCGAAGAGGTGCGCCCGTTCGTGGGTGACGATGGTGACGAAATACGCCCCCGGTTGGGTGTAATCGTACCCCTTCAGGCGGATGGAACGCCGATGGTGGCGCGTGGGGTCGTAGGGGGTCATGGCCTCCCTCCGGAGAGGGGTTCAGCAAACTGGGCCACGAACTCCGCCGGAAGCCGCCTTTTGGCGGTCATCAGCTCGTGGAGCAGGGTCTTAAAGAGCGCCCCCAGGGCCTCCTTGCGCGCCTCCTCGGCCTGGATTTTCTCGTCCACCGCGCGCAGGATCCGGGCTATCTCGCGCTGCTCGGGGAGAGGAGGGAGGGGGATAAGAAGCTTTAGCAGTTCGTCTCGCGGGATTCCTTTGATAGTTGCTCCGCGCTTATTATTTTCAAACCAGGATTTGTATCCCCACATTTTCAACAGATATGCAAGGAAATACGGGTGCGCTTCTTCATTTAGAATCAAAGCTGTCAAATCTTGATTTATGGCAACGTCAAATAGGGCAACAGCTGCCTTACCCACACCTACTCGGGTTCCCACCAGAAGGCTGTCGGCTGGAGCAACAGAAGCGGATGAGTTATTTAGGCCTTCTTCAGTAATAGTTCTTTGAAATTTTCTGAGACTAACGTCATCCTCTCCAATAATAGCGGAAGTAATCCAAGGTATATGACCCCCCCAATAAGAGGGGTTAGCAGTTGATGGTGTACCGCCACTAAACGACCGAACTGTTACCTGCTCTAACCTCACCACCCCCCAGTGCGCAGGCAAGGGGCCGAGTTCGGTTTCTTGCATGGGCACGCGGTCGGTGGCGTCCACAGCCACCGGGCCGTAGGTGAAGAGGTGGCGCATCAGGCTCTTCTTCAGCTCCCGCAAAGCCGCAAGGACCCGCTCGGTGGCCTCCTTCGCCTCCTGCACCGCGCGCAACACCTGCGCAATCGCCCGCTGCTCGGGGAGAGGGGGGAGGGGGAGGCGGTGATTCAAGAGCGCATGTTTAGCCAAGCGTTGCCGTCCTGTTGATCCCTCCATTTTTCCAGCAAGTAACTCCCGTACCCAGGATGCTTGAAGAAAGGAAAACAGAAAAAGTGTGTCAACCGCAGCGCTTGGCTTAAGGGGATAAACTTCCGTCGTAGCATATGCAAATTCTACTTGTGGAGGAACTATTGCTTGTTTGCCGTTTTCAAGTGAAGGGGTTATTTTTGCAAACAGGATGTCGCCTGGTTCACAGTAAACACCACTACGTACATCTTTGCCCGGCCGCCATTCAATTCTTGAGGGATAAAGCGTTCCATTATCTGGGATAGCTTCCATCGGAATAAACGGCGTCTTATTTGGACGCACTAGGTTACGCGGCTTTTTTGAGATGCTCACCACCCCCCCCAACCGCACCACCCGCCACTCCTCGGGCAGGGGGCCGAGTTCGGTCAGGCGGTAGCCTGGCGGGAGGGTTTCGGTTACTTCAACCCGTGGAGACTGCTCAGCTCTCATAAGGGGTCCCCGTTTGGCGTTTTTGGCCCGTTTATGGCCCCTTCGTGGCCCGTTTGGCCCCTTTGTGGCCCCTTTAGCCTGTAGTTCGTCCCTCTACCGGTCTGGCCAAGGCGCTCAAAAACTTCCTTTTGCACCAGATCCTCCAAATCGCGGCTAGCGGTCCGCTTGCTCACGGCCGTAAGCCGCTGATACATCTGGTTCGTAAGGCTGCCGTGCTGCTTCACGTACAGCACAGCCTGAACCTGCCGCTCGTTCAGGCCCATTTTCCGCAGCCGCTCGGGGGTGTAGGGATCCTTGCTGAAGAACACGCGCACCCCACCTTGCCAGTTCTGAAACTCAGGATCGGGCAGGCCCTGCTCACGGCAGAGCTGGATGATGCGCGTGGTGCCCGTGCCCCAGCGCTCGATGATGCCGGCGAAATAGAACACCTGCGCCAGCAGCGGATTGCGCAGCACCGAGCGGTGCGGGCCGTAGAGCGCCTTCGGCGTCAGCGGCGGAGGCAGTTCGCCCGGGCTCCAAACCTCCAGGGAGTCTTCTTCCATCCGAATTTGCACGTCCGCCGGATAGGTGTAATCGCGATGGACCAGGGCATTGACCACCGCCTCGCGCAGGGCATCCAGGGGATATTCCCAGATCTCACGGCGCTGCAAGCCCGCTAGCGAAGGCTCCTCCACGCGGATCTCAAAGCGCACCTTGAGCACCTGACGGAAGCGCTCCATCACGCCCTCGAGCTGCTGCCAGAGGGTGCCCTGAAAGTCACGGCTGTCCAGAATCTGGTTGCCGCGGAAAAGCCCAATCCGCACCTGCGCCAGAGGGAAAAGCCGCTGGGGCCGTCGGGCAAAGAGCAGGACTGCCGCATGAGTCAGTCTATCATCGCTGACCATGCCGAGATTTTCCAAAATCGCCTCTGGCTTTCCTGGGTCAATGTGGGGCAATCGGGGTTGGGCAAGGCGAGCAAAGGTGGTTAGCGCTTCTTCGTCCACCTCGCGCAGGCCCCATTCGCTGGGAAGCCCATCCCAGCTACGTCCGGAACGCCTCAGGATATGGCGCGCCAGTTCTTCAGGGGCAAAATCGCGGTTGGTGGTGCCGACCCGTCTGAGGTAGCGTCCCTGATAGGCGACCAGGTGGGATGTGGGTTCCACTTGAATGCGAATCACCGGAAGACCTTCCATGAAGATAACTTCAATGGTTGGCGTAATGCCTAGATGCGTAGCGATCAGATTGGCGATGCGCTGCAGCTCTACGTCATCGGCCTGGGCGCCCACCACCTTGCCGTCGTCCCGCACACCGACCAGGAGCACGCCCCCATCGGTATTGGCAAAGGCCGCCAGATCTTCCAGGGCCCGCTCGGTCCACTGGCGCTTCCACTCAACGCTTTGGCTTTCCGGCGGGATGGCCATCCTCAAAGCTCCAAATCAAGCTGCCGCAACACCTCGCGCAGGGCCCGATCGGCTTTGGCCCGCTCCTCCTCGGCTTCCCTAAGCAAGACCACCGCCTCCTCCAGGGGCAGGACCTCCTCCTTGTCGTTCGTGCTCACGTAGCGGCTCGGGGAGAGGTTGTAGTCATTGCGCGCCGCCTCCTCGTTGGTGATGACGGCCGAAAGGCCTTCCTCCTTCTTCCATTCGTGGTAAAGGCGGGCGATGGTTTCAATGTGCTCGTCGGTGAGGTAGTTCTTGGGGCGTCCCTTGGCGAAGAGCTTGGAGGCGTTGATGAGCAGGATTTGCCCCGGGTGGCGCTTCCTGCGGTTCACCACCAGGATGATGCCCGGGGCGGTGGTGTTGTAGAAGAGGTTTTCCGGCAGGAGGATGACCGCCTCAATGAGGTCCGCTTCCACAAAGGCCTTGCGGATGTCCCGCTCGCGGCTTGCGCCCTGGGTGCCGCTGCCACGGCTCACGGCCCCCGTATCCAGCACCACCGCCATGCGGCCGGTGTCGTTCAGGGAGGCCAGCATGTGCTGGAGCCAGCCCCAATCGGCCGAGGAGGAGGGCGGGATGCCCAGGCGGAAGCGCTCGTAGGGGTCGTTCTCATACACCTGGGCCGGGAAGTTCTGGTTCCACATGGGGTTGGCGGTCACCAGGTCAAAGCGCAGAAGCCGCCCGGCGGCGTCGCGGAAGGCGGGGTGGCGCAGGGTGTCGCCCAGGCGGATGTCGGCCTCCATGTCGTGAATGACCGCGTTCATCCGCGCCATGGCGAAGGTGGCCGGGTTGATCTCCTGGCCGAAGAGGCGCAAGGGGGCGTGCTGGGGAGGCAGGCGGAGGTGGCCGTTCTCCCGCACCCCGTGGGTTTCCAGAAGGCGCAGGTGGCACTTGATGAGGAGCCCCCCGGAGCCGCAGGCGGGGTCGTAGACGGTCATGCCGGGCTCGGGCTCCAGAAGGCGCGCCATCAGCACCGCCACCTCGCGGGGGGTGTAGAACTCGCCCGCGCTCTGCCCCTGGCCTTCCGCGAACTTGCGCAGCAGGTACTCGTAGGCGCGGCCAAGGATATCGGGCTCCACGTCTTCTAGCCCCAGCCGATGGCGCGAGAGGACATCCACCAGCCTGGCCAGGTACTCGTCGGGCACGATGCGCTGCCCGGCGGCGGTGGCGTTGAAGTCCACCATGTCAATCACGCCTTGCAGGCGGGGGTTTTCCCGGGCCACCGCGCGCACCGCCTCCGTCAGGTACTGGCCCAGGCCCGTGGCCCGCTGGCGAATGGCCGGCCAGCGGGCGCTTTGGGGGATGTAAAAGCGGACCACCCCCCTTCCCTGCCGGATGACGTCCCCCTCCCGCTCCGCCTCCACGATGGCCTCCGCGGTGGCCCGGTCCCCGTATTCCTCCGCCAGCCGGGCGAGCTCGTCCTCAAACACGTCGGAAAGCCGTTTGAGGAAGACGAGGGGCAGGATGTAGTCCTTGTACTTGGGCGCGTCCACCGGGCCACGAATGGCGCAGGCGGCATCCCAAAGCCAGGCCTCGAGGGTCTGAATGTCCAGGCGCTGTCCCATGTTTCCCTTCACCCCGCCGCCTTCTCCGGGGGCTAGCCCCCCTTCTCTTCGCTAGCCTCCATGGTAGCAGGGGGCCTGGGGTATGCTGGGCGCAAATGCGGGTGGCCCTCTTCATCACCTGTCTGGCGGACCAGTTCTACGCCGAGGCCGGGGTGGCGGCGGTGCGGCTTCTCAGGGCCTTGGGGGTGGAGGTGGACTTCCCCCCGGGCCAGACCTGCTGCGGCCAGCCCGCCTTCAACGCCGGGTACTGGGGCGAGGCGAGGCCTTTGGCCAAGCGGACCCTCGAGGTCTTCCGGGAGGCGGAGTACGTGGTCCTGCCCTCGGGAAGCTGCGCCAGCATGGTGAGAAACCACTACCCCGAGCTCCTTCCCGGAAACCTCGAGGCCCTGGCCTTGGCGGAAAAGACCTACGAGCTCTCCCAGTTTCTGGTGCGGGTCCTGGGGGTGGAGAAGCTGGGGAAGGGCCTTAAGGGGAGGAAGGTGGCCTACCACCACGGCTGCCACGCCCTGAGGGAGCTTGGGGTGCGGGAGGAGCCTTTGCTCCTCCTGCAAAACGCCGGGGCCCAGGTCCTCCCCTGGGAAGCGGCAGAGGAGTGCTGCGGCTTCGGGGGGCTCTTCTCCGTGAAGCTCCCCGAGGTCTCCTTGGCCATGGCGGACCGGAAGCTCGCCACCCTGCCCAAGGCCGAGGTCCTCACCTCCACGGACGCGGGCTGCCTCCTCCACCTGGGGGGGCGCATGAGCAGGAAGGGCTTAGGGCTCAGGGTGGCCCCCCTCGCCACCCTGCTCTGGGAGGCGTATGCGGGCCAAGGCTAGGCTTTACCCCAAGGAGGCGGCGAGGCTCATCCGGGAAAAGCCCGGGGTGCGGGAGGCGGTCACCGGGGCCACCCTGCACTTTGAGAAGAACCGCCTCAGGGCCTACGGGGAGGTGGACGCCGAGGCCTGGCGGGAGCGGGCCAAGGCGGTGAAGGACCACGTGCTGAGCCACCTGGACCACTACCTGGAGCTTGCGGAAAAGCGCCTCCGGGAAAACGGGGTCCAGGTGCACTGGGCCGAGACCCCGGAGGACGCCCATAGGGTCCTCCGGGAGGTGGTGCGTAGGCACGGGGTGAGGCGGGCGGTGAAGGCCAAGAGCATGCTCAGCGAGGAGCTCGGGGTGAACCCCCTCCTGGAGTCCCTGGGGGTGGAGGTCTACGAGACCGACCTCGGGGAGTACCTGATCCAGCTTCTGGGGGAGCCCCCAAGCCACATCGTGGGCCCCGCCATCCACCTCTCCCTGGGGGAGATCCAGAAGCTCTTCCACGGGCGCTTCGGCACCCCCTTGGATGCCCCCCCCGAGGCCCTGGCCCAGGTGGCCCGAAAGGTGCTAAGGGAGGCCTTCCTCACCGCAGAGCTCGGCATCAGCGGGGCCAACTTCCTGGTGGCGGAGACCGGCACCCTGGCCCTCATGGAAAACGAGGGGAACATAAGGCTTTCCACCTCCTTGCCCAAGGTCCACGTGGCCTTCGTGGGGATTGAGAAGCTCCTCCCCCGCCTGCAAGACCTCGCCCTCTTCCTCCCCTTAACCGCCCGGGCGGCCACGGGGCAGCGCCTTGCCACCTTCGTCTCCCTCATCCAGGGGCCCGCCGGGGAGGGGGAGGAGGGCCCCGAGGAGGTGCACGTGGTCCTGGTGGACCACGGGCGCACCGCCCTTCTCGCCGACCCCGAGGCCTGGGAGACCCTGCGGTGCCTCCGCTGCGGGGCCTGCCTCAACGCCTGCCCCGTCTACCGCCAGACCGGGGGGCACCCCTACGGCTACGTGTACTCCGGGCCCATCGGGGCCGTCCTGGACCCGGGCCTCCTCGGCCTGGAGGAGGCCTACCCCCTCCCCTACGCCTCCACCCTCTGCGGGGCCTGCTACGAGGCCTGCCCCGTCAAGATCCCCATCCCCCGGCTCCTCCTCACCTGGCGAGAGAGGGCGGTGGCGGAGGGCCTGACCCCCGCCTGGGAGAAAGCGGCCATGAAGGCCTTCCGCAAGGTCATGGAAAGCCCCGCCCTCTACCGCCTCTTCTCCCAGGGCCTAAGGGGCCTTCCCCTCCCCCAGGACCTCCTCCCCCTCCTCAAGGCCTGGACGGAGGGGAGGGGCCCCCTAAAGCCCAGCCCCAAGCCCTTCCACGCGCTCTGGCAGGACCTCGAGGGGGTGAAGGATGGACGCTAGGAACCGGATCCTCGCCCGGGTGCGGCGGGCCCTCCGGGAGCGCCCCAAGGCCCTCCTTCCCGAACATCCCCACCTCGCCCCCGGGGAAAACCCCCTGGACCTCTTCCTGGAGCGCCTCCGGGAGAACGGGGCCGAGGGGCACCTCCTGGACCAGGAGGGGGCCAAGGCCCTCCTCCAAGGGCTCGCCCAGGGGCTTCCCGGGGCGGCCTTCGGCCGGGGGGTGCCCGAGGCCTTCCGCCTCCTCCCGGACCTCCCCCCCGAGGAGGCCCCCCTGGGGGTTTCCTGGGCCCTCTTCGCCGTGGCGGAGACGGGAAGCGTGGCCCTCTCCAGCGAGGACGGGCGCAAGGCCCAGCTCCTCCCCCCCACCCACCTGGTCCTGGTAGAGGGAAAGCGGGTCTACCCCACCCTGCTGGAGGCCCTCCTGGACCTCCCCCGCCTCCCCAGGGCCTTAGGCCTCCACTCCGGCCCCTCCAAGAGCGCGGACATCGGCCAGGTGATGGTGAAGGGGGTCCACGGCCCCGGGAGGCTGGTGGTGGCGGTGCTCATGCCACCCCAGGCTGGCAGGGGCCAGCCTGGGGGCCCCGGCGAGGGGGCCCGGTAGGCTTCCGAAGCCCCCGGGGGGAACCGAACGGGGAAAAGGGCATCACCTGAGGTCGTACACCTCGGGAGGGGAGAGGCGGCGGAGGTTGAGGCGCAGGCCTTCCTCCTCCCGCACCAGGATGGGCCACCAGACGAAGCTGGCCCGCCCGGCGATGGCCTCCTGGGGCACGGGGCCGAAGGTGCGGGAGTCCTCCGACCCCCCTAGGGTGCGGTTATCTCCCATGACGAAGTAGTACCCCGGCTTGAGCCGGATGCGGCCCACCTCGCAGGCCTCGGTGAGGCGGCTCCGCTCCAGGACCTCCACCGTGGGGGGCAGGAGCATCTCCCTCAGGGGCCTGAGGTAGGCGGGAAGCAGGTCCACGGGGAAGTCCCCCTGCTGGGTGATGATCCGGGTCAGGCGCCCGTCCTTGTAGCAGACCCCGGGGAAGGAGTCGGGCCAGGGGGAGATGTGATCGGTGATGAAGCGCTCGTCAAGGGGCGCGCCGTTCACGTGGACCACGCCCCGCTCCACGTAGACCTCATCCCCGGGGACAGCCACGATGCGCTTGATGAAGAAGGCGCGAAAGGAAAAGCCCAGGACGGGGAAGCGGGCCGTGGCGTAAGGGGTACCCTCCGGGGGCTTCAGGATGGCGATCTCCCCCCGCCGCCACTCCATCAGGCCGAAGCGCACCAGCCAGGTCTCCCACTTGGGCAAAAGGACCCGCTCCCCGTTCCTCAGGGTGGGGTACATGCTCTGCCCCACCACCCCCACGGTGGTGAAGACGAAGGTGGTGACCAAAAAGGCCACCAGGAGGGCCTCGCCCACCTGGCGGAACCATTCCTTGAACAGGTAATCCCAGAAGGCCTTCATACCCCTCCCACTTTACCCGCTAGGGCCGCCCGCGCCGCCTGGCGGCCCGCCTCCACGATTTCCTCGAGGCGGCGGAAGTCCTCTATGCCCACCCCGGAGAGCTCGGGCCGCACGTACACCTCGGGGGCGTAAAGGGTGAGGCGCACCGAGGTGAGGTGGAGCTGCATGAGGTCCACCGCCCGCCGGGCCAGGGCGAGAAGCCCCCGGGGGTTCTCCCCCACCCTCCGCTCCGGGGTCACGTCCACCGCATAGACCTCCACCGCCCCCAGGAAGCGGGCCGCGTCCACGGGCAGGTTGTCCAGCACGCCCCCGTCAAAAAGGAGCCGCCCCTCCCGCTCCACGGGGGCGAGGAGGCCGGGGTAGGCGGCGGAGGCCAGGACGGCGCTGGGCAGGTCCCCTTGCGTGAGGAAGAGAAGGCGGCCCGAGACCACGTCCACGGCGGTCACCGCCAGGGGCCGCTTCAGGTGGGCGAAGCTCGGGGGCAGGTGCTCCGCCAGAAAGTCCTTCAGCTTCCTGCGGGAGAAGATGCCCTCCCGGGGGGAGAGCCCCAGGAGGCCGAGCCAGGGGGTATGCCGGGCGATGGCCAGCATCTCCTCCGGGGTCTTGCCCGCGGCGAAGAGGGCCCCCACGATGGCCCCCATGCTGGTCCCCGCCACCACGCCGAAGTCCAGGCCCGCCTCCAGGAAGACCTCGAGGGCCCCGATGTGGGCAAGCCCCCTGGCCCCCCCGCCGGAAAGCGCCAAACCCCGCACGGGAAAATCCTAACGGCTCCCGGGTGAAAGAGGTGAGGGGCGGGTATAGTGGAGGCGGTGAGCCTGGCGGGAAAGACCCTTCTGGAGAGGTACCGGGTGGTCCGTCCCCTGGGCCAAGGGGCTTTGGCCACCGTCTACCTGGCCTTTGACCGCTTCGGCACCCCCTACGCCCTCAAGGTCTTCCCCCCAGGAGCGGAGGCCCGGCGGGACCGGGAGTTCTGGGTGGGCCAGCGCCTCGCCCACCCCAACCTGAACCCGGTGCTGGAGCGCCTGGACCTGGAGGAAGGCCCGGCCCTCCTCCTGGCCTACGCCCCCGGGGAGGAGATGGGCCGCTGGATGCTCCGCCGTCCAGGGCGGGCCCAGGCTCTCTTCGTCTTCCGCCAGCTCCTCTCCGCCCTGGCCCACATGCACCAAAAGGGCCTGGTGCACCGGGACGTGAAGCCGGAGAACATCATCGTGGCGGGCACGAACGAGGCCAGGCTGGTGGACTTCGACCTCTCGGGACCGGCCCTGGAGGTCTTCAAAAAACCCCTCCGGGTGGGCACCCTCCCCTACCTGGCCCCCGAGCAGGTGCTGGGCAGAAGCCCCGGCCCCGAGGCAGACGTTTACGCGGCGGGCATCATCCTCTACTGGGTCCTCTCCGGGGAGCATCCCTTTGTGGGCGAGCCGGAGGAGGTGCTCCTGGGCCACCTCCAGGGGCCCGTTCCTCCCGTGCCCGGCCTCGTTCCCGCGGAGCAGGCTTACCTGGAGCGCCTCCTGGCCAAGTCCCCGAGCGACCGCTTCCCCAGCGCGGAGGAAGCCCTAAAGGCCTTCCCCTTCTGAGGGTGTGCCCGTGCTCCCCTGCCTCCTCCTCTCCACCCTCCTGGGCTCCGCCCTCTTCGCGGGCCTGGGCGGGGTGGCCGTGGGGCGGCTTTTGGTGGAAGGAGGCCACCGGGCCCTAGTGCTGGGCCCCGCGGGGGCCCACGTCCTGGAGGGGGCCGCGGACTCCGCCCTCTACGGCCTGGCCCGGAGGCCCGGGGGGTACCTGGCGGTGGGCCACCTGGGGAAGGGCCTCCTCCGGGTGGAGCTAGACGCCCAGGGCCGCCCCCTGGCCGCGTGGGCGGGGGGGCAGGGCATTCTCTGGGGCACCGACGGCCGCTTCGCCTGGGGGGGCCACCTGGGGCCGGAGGGCTGGGAGGCCCTTGCCTGGGAGGAGGGGCAGGCCCTCCGCCTTCCCCTGCCCGGGGAAGGCTACGCCTACGGGGGGTTTTACCGCGCCGGGGTCCTCTTCCTGGTGGGCCGGGTGGCGGGCCCCGGGGGGTTTGACGCCTTCTTCCTGGGCCTCCGGGGCCGCTTCGCCCGGGGCTACCAGAGCGGGTGGCCGGGCAACGACTACCTGCGCTTCCTGGGGGAAGCGGGGGCGGTGGGGCGCCTCGAGGTGGAGGGGGACTCGGAGGGCCTCCTTTTGGACTGGACAGGCCTCCTCCAGGGGCGGGCCCTCCTCCTCCGCCGCCCGGGCTTTGACTACCTGCGGTCCTGGAAGGGGCCCTTCCTGGCGGGGGAGGCGGAGGTGGCCGGGGTCTTGCAGGGGCTTTGGCTCGGGCCCCAGGGGGCCCGCTACGGGGGCGGCCCATGGGCCTCCCTCCGGGCCCTGGACCCCCCTTGGGCCTACGGGTACTCCTACCGGACCCTTTTCCAGGGAGAAGGGCTCTTCCTGAACCTCGAGGCCAAGGCGGGAAAGCCACTGGCCTACCGCCTCGAGGCCCTCCCCCTCCCCAAGAGGCCCTGGACCCTCAGGGCCCTGCCCCTCCCCCTCTCCTGGCGCCCCGTGGCCTTCCGGGAAATCCCCCTACCCGAACGCAGGCCCTGCCCCAGCCCCTAAAGGGGCATCACCGGGGCCCCCGGGCTGGCCCTTGCCAGCACGGGGTGGCATCAGCGGGCGTAGGCCCCGTTGGCCAAGAAGGTGAGCACCCCCGCGAGGAGCCCCTGGGCCACCTTCTCCCGGTAGGCGGGGTCCGCCAGGTTCCGCCCCTCCACCGGGTGGTCCCCGAAGCCGATCTCCACCAGGACCGCGGGCACCTTGGCGTAGCGCAGGACGAAGAAGTCGCCGGGGAAGCTTCCCCGGTAGGGGCTTCCCGTGGCCTGGGAGAGGTGCCGCCCCAGGGTCTCGGCCAGGCGCTGGCTGTAGCGCTGGTTGGCCTGGGCCACGATGTCCGAGAGGATGCGCTCCGCCACGCTCTTGGCCTCCTGGGTGAGCCGCTGGCCCAGCTCCCCCCCGCCGTTTTCCCGGATCACCTGGGCGAGGACCCGGGGGTCCTGGGCCCGGCCGAAGTAGAAGGCCTCCACCCCCCGCCCCGTCCGGGTGGGGGTGGCGTTCACGTGGATGGAGATGAAGAGGTTCACCTGGGAGCTGTCGGCCAAGGCGGCCCGGCGGGAGAGGTCCTCCCGCTTGTCCGGGGAGAGGTGGGCGTCCCTGTCCCGGGTCAGGCGCACCTCTATCCCCTCCCGCTCCAGGAGGCGCTTGAGGCGGAGGGCCACGTCCAGGACCACCTCCTTCTCCACCACGTGCCCCACCATCCCTGGGTCCACCCCCCCGTGGCCCGGGTCCAGGAGGACCACGGGCTTGGGCGGCTTCGGGGCCCGGTTGCGGGGGGGGTCGGGGCTGGGCTTGGGCGGGGAGGCCTCCTTCTTCAGGGCCAGGTCCACCACCAGGCGCTCCGGGTCGGGGAGGCGGCGCACCGTCACCTCCACGGGTCCTTTCAGGTGCACCAGAACCCGCACCCGGCCCTCCTCGGGGACCGTCTGGACCGAGGCCACCTCGGGGGAGTTCACCACCTGGTCCTGGGCCTGGGCCCGCACCCCCCGCAGGACCAGGATGAGGCGGCCTTCCTCCTGGGAAAGGGTGTGCTCCACCCCCTTGGCGGGGAGGTCAAAGACCAGGCGGGTGAAGCCCTCGTGCACGCCCACCCGGGGAAAGGCATAGGCCAGGCTCCATACCAGCCAGACGAAAAGGAGAAGCCCCCGCATCTACGGCCATTCTAGCGGGAAGGCGGAGGGCTTGGTAAAATCCGGCTCATGACGAAGAAGGTCGTGGTCTACAACCTGGTGGGACACCGCTTCCTGGGCGTGAACGAGCAGGGGGACAAGGTCATGATAGACGGGGACCAGCCCGCCACCGGCCCCCGTCCCATGGAGCTCCTCCTCATGGCCCTAGGGGCCTGCACCGCCTACGACGTGGTGGACATCATGCGCAAGAAGAAGCAACCCCTGGCCCGCTACCGGGTGGAGGTGGAGGGGGTGCGGGCGGAGACCCACCCCAAGCGGTACACCCACATCACCGTAACCCACATCGCCTCGGGGCCGGGCGTGACCCTGGAGGCCCTGGAGCGGGCCGTCCACCTCTCCCACACCAAGTACTGCTCCGCCTCCGCCAACCTCAACGCCGAGATCACCACCAAGGTGGTCCTGGAGCCCTGGGAGGAGGAGGCCGGAGGAGCCTGAGCCATGCTCCTGGCCGTGGACATCGGCAACACCTCCACCGTCCTAGGGCTCTTCTCCGGGGAGGACCTGGTGGCCCACTTCCGCATCCACACCGACCGGATGCGGATGGAAAGCGAGTACCGGGTCCTCTTGAAAAACCTCTTTTCCCTGGACGGCCTTCCGCCCCCCAAGGCCGCCCTCCTCTCCAGCGTGGTGCCCCCGGTGGAGCGGGAGATGCGGGAGGCCATAGGGAAGCTCTTCGGCATCCAGGCCCGGGTGGTGGAAGCGGGGGACACGGGCCTCGAGGTCCTCATAGATAACCCCAAGGAGGCGGGGGCCGACCGCCTGGTAAACGCCGTGGGCGCCCTGAGCTACGAAAGCCCCACGGGCCGCTACATCGTGGTGGACTTCGGCACCGCCACCACCTTTGACCTGGTGGAGGCGCCTAACCGCTACCTGGGCGGGGCCATCACCATCGGCCCCCAGACCGCGGCCGACGCCCTGGCCGCCCGCACCGCCAAGCTCCCCCGCATAGACCTGGTGCCGCCCCAGGGCGTGGTGGGCAAGAACACCCTGGAGGCCCTGCGCTCCGGCCTGGTCCTGGGCTATGCCGCCTTGGTGGAGGGCATGGTGCGCCGCTTCAAGGAGGAAGCCGGAGAAGCCCTGGTGATCGCCACCGGGGGCTTTGCGGAAACCCTAAGGGATCTCTGCCCTTCCTTTGACGTGGTGGACGAGGACCTAACCCTTAAAGGCCTTCTTCGCATCCACAAGGGGCAAGGGTAAACCAGTACACCCACCGACCCTCCTCAGGGAGAAGGCTGTACCGGTGACCTTCCACCCGGTAGCACCCCAGGTCCCGCCAGAGACCGGGCCGCTCCCGGAGGAAGACCCTAAGCGGGGTGCCTCTTTTCTGGGCCAAAAGCAGGCAAAGATTTCCCCCAACGGGCTCCTGGTTTCCCCGCTTGCCCTCCCCCTGGTAGAGGATGCGGCCATCGGGCAAGAAAACATTCCGGTACCCCGACTCCCCCCGGTCCACCAAGAGGCTACGCTTCCCTATGCCCTTCCGGGTCCGGTGGTAGGCGAAGACCTCGCTCCAGCTTAAGCTTGACACCGCCCTTTCCCCCGGCTATCATCCTAAGTGCCCGGTCGGACGCCCCCGACCCGGCAATAACCTAAGGCCCCGTGGTGTAGTTGGTTAACACACCCGCCTGTCACGTGGGAGATCGCGGGTTCGAGTCCCGTCGGGGCCGCCACGCCGAGGTAGCTCAGTTGGTAGAGCATGCGACTGAAAATCGCAGTGTCGGCGGTTCGATTCCGCCCCTCGGCACCAGGAGAGGACTCCGCCGCTCCCCGAGTTGGGGAGCGGTTTGCTTTTGCCCCTGTTGCGAAACCGCCCTCTTTGCTAAACTGGCCCTCAAGGGGGTGGGAACCTGAAGAAAGCCCTTGGATTCCGGGTAGGCATTCGGGGTAAGGCATTTTGGCGCTAGACATTCTCTCTCAGGTATTGCCGGTGTATTTAGGGGCGAAGTTCAAGCGGGTGCATTTGGGAAGCCGCGCCGGGCGTCTTCGCTGCGCGGTTTCTCTTGTTTGCTAGCGGATATTCCCCCCCCAACCCGGAGGATTCCCCCCTCGCTGACCAGAGGACTACCCAGCTGGCCGGAGGCGTGCTAAGCTGGGTAGTAATAATCTGACCCAATCCAAGTATTTGTGAGCCTATGGGCAGTTTTAATCGTGGTGATACCTATTCTTCCCCTCTTGACAGTATTGACCGACCCCCCTAAAGTGAAAGACAAGCAAACGGGGCCAACCCCCCGGAAGCTCTAGGAAAAGGAGGGATGAAGATGAAGAAGCTGATCGCGCGTGTGTTGGTTCTTCTCGGCTCTTTGATCGCTCTCGGGCTCGCGGCTGGGGCTTCCTATCACTGGAGGTAAGAAAACTGGCCAGGTTCCTGGCCAGTTTTCTTTTTCCCCGCCTTCAAGCCAACCTGTGCTATGCTTAAGGCGTGGCGCAGACAACTGAAAAAGGGCCTTCTCTCCCAAGAAGTTTAGAGATACCCCCCTTACCTATTTTCCTGTTTATTGTCGCAAGTTTCCTTGCCTTCGCCTTACTTGAAGGCTACCTTATCTGGCAATATAGGGACATTCCTCTTCGCCTAAACCTGTGGGACATCCTTTTCTGGGGCTTATTGGTCTTTTGGAGCGTTAAGGTGGAAGTCCGCCTCCCCCTTAGCGCTGGGATGAGCCAACTTTTTTTGTTTGCTTTGGCGCTTATGGTGCTTACCCCTCCATGGGTAGCACCCTTAGTGGCTTTTCTGGCGCAATGGGGTGGTAGTGTCTGGTATAAGGAGCTATTTAACCGCTCCCAAGATGGGCTTGCTACAGCCTTTGCGGCTTTAGTGTGGACTTTTTTCCAGGAAAACGCCTTATGGCTAGGACACTGGAACCTTAGCGCGGGATTCGGAATTGCGCTATCTTCCCTGACTTTTTTCATAATCAACTCTACGCTGGTTGCCTTTGCCATCCACCTGGACACAAAAACACCCCTCCAAGAAATCTGGCGCCGGAACATGAGTTGGTCTGCCTTCAGCTACATGCTCCTTTCCCCGTTAGCCCTCCTCCTCGCCCGCGCCTACGAAACGCCGCTCATCAGCAACTGGGGTGGGTGGACCGTCCTTTTCTTCCTCATACCCCTTTACTACAGCCGCTTCTACTGGGACGAGAAGGTGCGCCTGGAGCAGGCCTTTGACACCACCTTGGAAGTCCTGATGAACGCCTTGGAGGCAAAAGAGCAGGAAACCCGCTTCCACTCTGAGCGCGTGGCGGACATCTCCCGGGACCTGGCCCTGGCCTTCTACAAGGACCAGGCCAAGGCCCAAGACATCTACCGAGCGGCGAGGCTTCACGACATCGGCAAAATTGGCATCCCGGAAGCGGTTCTTCTAAAGCCCGGCAAGCTAACGGAAGCGGAGTACGCCCTCATCCAAACCCACCCCCAAAGGGGGGTGGAGCTCCTCTCCCCCGCCCGGAAGGTGGCCTTTGACGACCTGGTCTACCGGGTCATCCTCTACCACCACGAGCGCTGGGATGGGCGGGGCTACCCTAAGGGCCTTGCCGGGCACAACATCCCGGACGAAGCCCGCATCGTGGGCCTGGCGGACGCCTACGAAGCCATGACCGCCGGGCGTCCCTACCGGGAGGCGCTAACACCCGAAGAAGCCCTAAAGGAAGTTCAAGAGAACTCCGGCCGCCAGTTTGACCCCGACCTGGTCCGCCTCTTCACCCAGCTCTGGCATCAAAACCCCTTGTGGCGCGACCGCCAGGCTTACCTGGACGCAAAGGAGGGATCGGTATCACGCTCTACCTTGCCGCTGCTCTTTTCGGAATCGGCCTCGCCCTCGCCCTCGGAGCCAGGGCAAAGGACCTCGGAGCAATAGAGCTAAGGGCTTCCTGGGCCTTTCTCCTGGCCGCCCTGGTGGAAGGGGGCCTGGCCTATGGCACCTACCGGGGCCTGTTCCGACCCGAGTGGGCAGGTCCTCTAGCCAAGGTGTTGGTCCTCCTCCTGGTGGGGTACGGGCTTTACCGGAACCGGCACCTGAAAAGCCTCTACCTGGTGCTTTTCGGCCTTCTTTTGAACACCCTGGTCATCTTTGCCAATGGGGGTCACATGCCGGTAAGCCTGGACACCCTTAAGAAAGCAGGCATAGAAGGCTGGGAGGAGCTTCTAAAAACCAGGGCCGACGCCGTGCATAGCCTTTTGGATGAATCCACCCGCCTTCCCTTCCTGGGGGACGTTATTCCTCTTCCCCCCTTGCGCAAGGCGGCAAGCCCGGGGGACCTCTTCATCCTGGCGGGAATCGCCGGGGTGGTGGTGGAAGGAGCCTTGAGGGCAGGGGGAAGGCGGCTTCCCAGGCGCCAGGCAGCCCTTAGGGTGCTGGCCTTTCTCCTGCTGGTCTTTCTTCTACTTGCCCTTCGCATTTGAGGCCGGCACCATCTAGGCCCGGTGTAGTGTATATTCCCAAGGAGGGGGCTTACCCCTAAGTCCGGAGGCAATATGGCGTATCGCATCTGCTTGATTGAGGGCGACGGTATCGGCCACGAGGTGATCCCTGCGGCCAGGAAGGTCTTGGAGGCCACCGGGCTTCCCCTGGAGTTCGTGGAGGCCGAAGCGGGCTGGGAAACCTTTGAGCGAAGAGGGGTTTCCGTGCCCGAGGAAACCGTGGAGAAAATCCTTTCCTGCCAGGCCACCCTCTTCGGAGCTGCCACCAGCCCCACAAGGAAGGTACCGGGTTTCTTCGGGGCCATCCGCTACCTCAGGCGCAGGCTGGACCTCTACGCCAACGTGCGCCCTGCCAAAAGCCGCTCCGTGCCGGGAAGCCGGAGCGGAGTGGACCTCATCATCGTGCGGGAGAACACCGAGGGACTTTACGTGGAGCAGGAGCGGCGCTACCTGGATGTGGCCATCGCCGATGCGGTGATCTCCAAAAAAGCCAGCGAACGTATCGCTCGTGTGGCCTTGAAGATCGCGGAAAGCCGCCCTCGCAAAACCCTGCACATCGCCCACAAGGCCAACGTGCTTCCCGTAACCCAGGGGCTCTTCCTGGATACGGTGCGGGAGGTGGCCAAGGATTATCCCCTGGTGAACGTGCAGGATATCATCGTGGACAACTGCGCCATGCAGCTTGTCATGCGCCCCGAGCGCTTCGACGTAATCGTCACCACCAACCTCCTGGGGGACATCCTCTCCGACCTCACCGCTGGCTTGGTGGGGGGCCTGGGCCTTGCACCTTCCGCCAACATCGGGGACACCACGGCGGTCTTTGAGCCCGTGCACGGTTCTGCCCCCGATATCGCCGGCAAGGGCATAGCCAATCCCACCGCCACCATCCTCTCCGCGGCCATGATGCTGGACCACCTGGGGGAGAGGGAGGCCGCCAAGCGGGTGGAAAAAGCCGTGGACCTGGTGCTGGAAAGAGGGCCCCACACCCCGGACCTGGGAGGAAACGCCACCACCCAGGCCTTCACGGAGGCGGTGGTGGAGGCCCTTCGGACGCTCTAGCTTTCCCTGGCCCAAATCCTCCCCGGCGCGCCGGGGAGGATTTGGCTTTTGTTCAGGCGGGGCCTGGTAAGCTAAGCCAAGAGCCAGAGGGCCACTTCCCTTCTTGGGCCCAAGCGGTATACACTACAGGTAGGTTCGTTTATGACCCAAGGTTCGTTCCACCACTCAGGCTAGCGAGGAGGTGCCGTGTTCTCGGGTTTTAGCAAGCTATTCAAACCCCGCGTGGAGGCTTTGGGGCTGGAGATCGGGGCTGCCAACCTGAAGCTGGTAGAGCTTGCCGGACACCCTCCCGTCCTCCGGTCCCTGGCCATCCGCCCCACCCCGCCCGGGATGCTGATGGACGGGGTCGTCACCGAGCCCGCCGCCTTGGCCCAGGAACTCCGGGAGCTCCTGGCCGAGGCCCGCACCCGCAAGCGCTACGTGGTGGCCGCCGTCCCCAACCCCAGCGTCATCCTGCGCACCATCCAGGTGCCCAAGATGCCGCCCAAGGAGATGGAGGAGGCGGTGCGCTGGGAGGCGGAGCGGTACATCCCCTTCCCCATTGACGAGGTGGTGCTGGACTTCGCCCCCTTAGACCCCTTGGCGGAGGTCCCCGAGGGGGAACAGGTGGAGGTCATGGTGGGCGCCGCCCGGCAGGAGGCGGTGGCCGCCCTCATAGAGGCCCTTCGGGGAGCGGGGCTTACCCCGGTGGTCCTGGACGTGAAGCCCTTCGCCGGGCTCTACCCCCTGGAGGAGGCCTTCGCCCAAGACCCCGAGCAGGTGGCGGTGGCCGTGGAGATCGGGGCGGAAAGCACCAGCCTGGTCCTCACCCGGGGCGACCGGCCCTTGGCCGTGCGGGTTTTGACCCTCTCGGGGAAGGACTTCACGGAGGCCATCGGCAAAAGCTTTGGCCTGGACTTCCTCACCGCCGAGGAGGTCAAGCGCACCTACGGCCTCGCCACCATTCCCACCGAGGACGAGGAGCTTCTCCTGGACTTTGACGCCGAGCGGGAACGCTACAGCCCCGCCCGCATCTACGACGCCATCCGCCCCGTCTTGGTGGAGCTGACCCAGGAGATCCGCCGGAGCCTGGAGTTCTTCCGGGTGCAGCTGGGGGACGTGCAGCCGGAGGTGGGCTACCTCTACGGTGGGGGAAGCCGTCTCCGGGGCCTGGCCACCTTGCTCACCGACACCTTGGGCGTGAACTTCACCAGCCCCGACCCCTGGCAGGGCATCCAGGTGGACCCTAAGCGCTTTGACCTGGAGAAGCTCCGCGAGCAGGGCGCAGAGTTCATGGTTCCCGTGGGGCTGGCCCTGAGGGGGGTGAGTCCCCTTGATTAGGCTCAACCTGCTGCCCAAGAACCTGCGCCGCCGGGTGGAGCCCGGCTGGTGGCGGCTGGCCGCCGCGGCCTTTGCCTTGGTGGTCCTCCTGGCCTTGGGGTTTCTCCACTACACCGCCTACACCGAGCTCTCCCTGGCCCAAAGCGAGCGGGACGCCCTTAAAGCGGAGGTGGAGGCCCTAAGGCCCTTCATCCAGGAGCAGAACCGGTTGCAGCAGGAGAGGAAGGCCCTCGAGGCCCTCCTCGCCATCCGCGAGGGCCTGCGCAAGAACTTCGTCCCCTGGTCGGAGTACCTGGCGGCCTTCATCAACCAGATCCCCCGGGAAGGGGGGCGCTTCCCCGTGGCCCTGCGCTCCGTGGGCACCCGGGCCCTCTCGGAGGAGGAGGCCAACCAGCAAGCCCAAGGCGGGGCCTTTGACGGCAAGAAGGTGCGGGTGGAGTTCACCCTGCAGGGGGAGGCCTTGAGCCAGGGCGCCTTGGTCCGCTTCATCCAGGCCTTTGAGTCCTCCCCCCGGTTCGGCATTGAGTTCCAAGGGGCTTCCCTGGACCAGAACCGGGGGCTTTACACCTTTAGCGCCCGGGTGGGCGTGGTGGGAGGTGAGGCCAGTGCTCGCTAGGCTAGGGCAAAGGGAGTGGGCCCTGATCGCCATCGCCCTCACCTTGGCGGCGGCCCTCTTGTGGTACTTCCTCCTCATCGTGCCCTTGCGGCAGGAAACGGACCTGGTGCGGCAGGAGATCGCCACCCTCATCCCCGAACGGGACAAGGGCCGCCAGGCGCAGCGGGCCCTGCCGGAACTCCGGGCGGCCATCGCCCAGCTCCAGGCGGAGCGGCAAGCCTTCCTCAGGGCCTTGCCCCGGGAGGAGCGCCTGGCCCAGGTGCTGAACGAGATCCTGGGCGAGGCGGTGCGGAGCGGGGTGGTGGTGCGCTCCTTCACCCGCTCCGCCGCGGGCGCCCCGGTGCCCGAGGTGCGGGCGGTGAACCTGGCCTTCTCCCTCGAGGCCCCCTTCCCGGAGACCTACACTTACCTAAGGCGCCTGGAAAGCCTGTCCCGCTTCAGTTCCCTCTCGGGGATCAACCTGAGCGTCCAGGGCCAGGACCTGAACCCCCTGCTCTCCACCAGCCTGACCCTTACCCTCTACATGCTGGCCAAGGACCTGGGTCAGGGCGAGCAGGGCCAAGGAGGTGAACGGTGAAGGAAGCCCTAGCCCGCCTGGCCACCGCCTGGCGCAACCTGCCCCAGTCCACCAAGATCCTTCTGGCAGGCCTCCTCCTGGTGGGCGCCGTGACCCTTTGGTACGTGGGCTTCTACCTGCCCGCCCAAGCGCCCGCGGTCACGGAGACCCCGCCCCCAGGGACAGGCCCCAAGGCCATAGAGGCTCCCCCAATCCCCCCGCTGGCGGAGCCTGCCCCGGAGGCCAAGCCGCAACCCGCCCCGGAGGCCCCCACCAAAGAGGCGGCCTCCACGGCACAAAAGCCCCCTCCCCTGCCCGTTCCGCAACCGCCCCGGGAAAGCCCACCCCCCAATCCCTTCGTGCCCCTGGTGGTGGAGGCCCCCGCGCCGCCCCCCACGCCGACCCCCGCCCTAAGCCCCCAGCCCGTGCCCACGGGGGCCCCGGTGCGGGTGAGCGGGGGCACCCCTTTGCCCACCCCCCAGGTAAGCCCCACACCCCGGCCCCTTCCCGGCGCCTCTGGGGCCCTGCCCGCCCCCAAGGTGCTGGCCCCGGCGCCCAAGGCCGAGGTGGCGCCAACCCGGGTGGAGCCCCCGGTGGCCCTCACACCCCCCTCAGGGTTGGTGGAGGCCGCCTTGCCGGAGGAGGGCCAGGCCCCCGCCGAAACCCCGCCCCCTTCGGCAGCCCCCAAGACGCCGCTCCAGGCCCTGGTGGAGGAGCGGGGGCTGAAGCTCTCCGGCACCCTCTTGGGCCCGGTGAGCGTGGCCATCCTGGAAAGCAAGGAGGGCTACCTGGTGTTGCCCGCGGGTAGCCCCATCCCGGGCAGCGAGGCCGTGGTGCGCCGCATAGAGGGCGACCGCGTGGTGCTCGCCTTGAAGGACGAAACCCTAGAGATTGCCCTGACGAACGCGCAGGCTGGAGGTGGCCAATGAAGCGGATTGGCATCCGGAACGTTATCAAGCCCTTGACGTGGGCCTTGGTGGCCTTGAGCCTTCCCGCCCTTGCGGGAAGCCTTCCCAAGGAACCCCGCTTTGAAGCCAAGGTGGACCTGAAGGTCTCGGAAAGCCAGGTGCGGGCCGGGCTCACCCTGCCCCTGGACGTGGTCCTGGAGGCCCTGGCCCGAAGCATAGGCCTCCAGCCCCTCATCTACCGGGCCTACGACGCGAGCGGTGACCCCGCCAAGGCCCAGCCCCCCCTGCCCAACGTGAAGCTGGACTTCCAGGGCAAGCCCTTCCGGGAGGTCTGGGACCTCCTCTTCGCCACCTACGGGGCCCAGTTTAACCTGGACTACCTCTTCCTGCCCCCCGACGTGGTGGTGGTGGCTCCCACCCAGGTGATCACCGCCTTGGTGGACGCCCCAAGCCGCGCCGGGGCGGCGGAGCGGAAGCCCTATCTGGTGGGCATCCCCGAAGGGGCTTACCAGGTAGCGGTGCAAGGACAGGGAGGCCAGGTCCAGGTGGTCTCCAATGTGGAGGCCGCCAAGGCCTGGGTGCAAAACGACCTCCTCCCCTTCCTCTCCCGGGAAGCCGCAGGCCTCAACGTGAACTGGATCGTGGTGGAGGAGGGGAGAAGGCTGAAGGCCATCCTCTCCGTCCTGGCCACCTCCGAGCAGCACGCCCGCTTCTCCGACATCCTGCAACGGGCGGGGATTGACTTCAGGCCCCTTCCTCCCCTCGCCGCCCCCGCACCCCGGGTGGAGCGGACCTACACCCTCACCCACGCCACCTTCCCCGAGCTCCTCGCCTTCCTTCAGGCCCGCCTCCCCGGGGCCCAGATCACCCCCCTTCCCACCAACCCCAAGCGGGCGGTGGTGGTGGCCACGGAGGAGGAGCATGCCCGCCTGGCCGAACTCCTCAAGGAGGCGGACGTACCCAAGACCGCGCGCCGGGTCTACGCCCTGCAGAACCTCACCTTTGAGGAGGCCAAGGCCCGCCTCCAGCCCCTCCTGGAGAAAGACCTCAAGGGGGCCCGCCTGGAGGGCATTCCCGGCAACCCCAAGGCCCTCCTCCTGGAAGCCCCCGAGGCGGAACACGCCCTCTTCGCCGACCTCCTGAAGGCCCTGGACGTGCCCCCCCAGGCCCCCGCCGCCCCCCAGGAGGCCACCTTAAGGCGCCTCTACCCCTTGCGCTTCGCCGATGCCGAGAAGGTGGCCCCCTTCCTGGCCCGGGAGGTGCCGGGGATCGTGGTCCAGACGGTGCCGGGCCAGCCCGTCCTCTCCGTGCGGGGCACGGAGAAGCAGCTCGCCGAGGTGGAGAACCTCCTGGCCCAGATTGACCGGGCCCCCGAGCAGGGCCCGCCCGTCTTCCAGCGGGCCTACCAGCTCTCCAACGCCAAGGCCAGCGAGCTAGCCAAGGTGCTCCAGGAGGCCTTGCAGGCGCAAAGGGCCCAGCCGGGGCAGCAAGGCCAGCCCCAGACCCGGCAGGCCACCGTGGTGGCGGACGAGCGCACCAACACCCTGATCGTCACCGGCACCCAGGAGGACCTGGCCCTGGTGGAGGGCCTCATCCCCAGGCTGGACCAGGCGGTGCCCCAGGTAAACCTCCGGGTGCGCATCCAGGAGGTGCAGTCCAACCTCACCCGGAACCTGGGCCTCAAGTGGAACACCGTGGCGGGGGGGAACGTGGTGGCCAGCGTTCTGGATGCGGGCCTCTCCCTCATCTTTGACTCCACCCGCAGCCTCGCCGCCCTCAACATCCTGGCCACCCTCGAGGCCCTCCAGCGGCAGGGCCTCTCCCGGGCCCTCCGGGACGTGAACCAGACCGTCCTCAACAACCAGACCGCCCGCCTCCAGTCCGGGGAAACCTTCCTCATCCGCCGGGTGGTGGGGGATCGGGTGGAGCGGGTGCCCTTTGACATCGGCATTATCGTGGAGGTCACCCCGCAGATCACCGCCGACGGCCAGATCCTCCTCAACATCAAGGCCGAGGTTTCAGGCAACGTGCAGCGCAACCCCGTGGACGGGGACGTGGACCGCTTCACCAAGCAGGTGGTGACCACCACCCTCCGGGTGCGGGACGGGCAGACCGTGGTCCTGGGCGGGCTCACCTCCCAGGAGAACAACCAGGTGCAGCAGGGGGTGCCCCTCCTCATGGACATCCCCCTCATCGGGGAGCTCTTCAAGCAACGCACCAGCGAGAGCGTGGACCGGGAGCTCTTGGTGGTCATCACCGCGGACATCCTGAAGGAGACGGCCTCCCGTTAAGCGCCGCGGCATGGCCCGGAGGGCGGGACCCCCCAAGGCCCCGCCCTTTTCCCCTGGACCCTGGGCCCTTTCCTCCCTACAATGACCCCATGAGGTTCCTGACCGCAGGCGAGTCCCACGGCCCCGAGCTTTTAGCCATCATCGAGGGGCTTCCCGCCGGGCTTCCCCTCGGAGAAGAGGACATCAACCCCTGGTTGGAGAGAAGACAGAAAGGCTACGGGCGGGGGCGGCGCATGGTGATTGAGACCGACCGGGTGGAGTTCCGGGCCGGGGTGAGGGCCGGGCGCACCACGGGCGCCCCCGTGGCCCTGGCCATCCGGAACGCCGACTTCAAGAACTGGACCGAGGTCATGGACCCCGCCCCCGGGAACGAACCCCGCAAAAGGGCCCTCACCGCCCCGAGGCCGGGCCACGCGGACCTGGCCGGGGGCATCAAGTACGGCCACAAGGACCTGAGGGACGTGCTAGAAAGGGCGAGCGCCCGGGAGACGGCCATGCGGGTGGCGGTGGGGGCGGTGGCCATGAAGCTCCTCTCCCTCCTGGGGGTGGAGGGCGTAGGGTACGTGCCGGGGATGGCGGGGGTGTGGGCCAAGGTGCCCTTTTCCTGGGACCTCGTGCCCCGCCTCGAGGAAAGCCCCTTGCGCATGACCGACCCCGAGGCCGAGGCCGAGGTGATCCGCCGCATTGACCAGGCCAAGGCGGAAGGGGACACCCTGGGGGGCGTGATAGAGGCCCGCTTCCGGGGGCTTGTGCCGGGCCTGGGGAGCCACGTCCACTGGGACCGCAAGCTGGACGGCCGCCTGGCCCAGATGGCCCTCTCCATCCCCGCGGTCAAGGGGGTGGAGATCGGCCCCGCCTTCGCCAACGCCATGAAGCGGGGCTCGGAGGTGCACGATGCCATCTACTGGAGCCCGGAACGGGGCTTTTACCGCAAGACCAACCGCGCAGGGGGGCTGGAAGGGGGCATGACCACGGGGGAGGAGCTGGTGGTCCGGGCCGCCTTAAAACCCATCGCCACCCTCATGAAGCCCCTCCCCACGGTGGACGTGGTGAGCCACGAGCCCAAGGACGCCGCCCGGGAGCGAAGCGACACCACGGCGGTGCCCGCGGCGAGCGTCATCCTCTGCGCCCTCTCCGCCATCGTCCTGGCCCAGGCCTACCTGGAGAAGTTCGGGGGGGACACCCTCGAGGAGATCCAGGAACGGGTGGAACGCTACCGGGCCCGGGCCCTGGCCTACTAGGCGTAGGATGGCCCCATGACCCGCCTCGAGGTGCCCCGCCCCGCCACCTTCGTGAGCCTCACCGGCTTCATGGGGGTGGGGAAAAGCCGCATCGGGCGCGAACTGGCCCGCACCCTCATGCTCCACTTCATTGACCTGGACCGCTACATTGAAAGGCGCACCGGGATCTCCATCCCCGACATCTTCCGCCACCTGGGGGAGGAGGCCTTCCGGCGCATGGAGAAGGAGGCGGTGCGGGAGCTATTGGCCAAGGACTACCTGGTCCTCTCCTTGGGCGGGGGTACCTTCGTGGACCCGGAAAACCGCGCCATGCTCCTCGGGCGGGGCCCGGTGGTGGCCCTCTGGGCGAGCCCCGAGACCATCCTGGAAAGGACCCTGCGCAAGCCCGGGGAAAGGCCCCTCCTCCAGGTGGAAAACCCCCTGGAGCGCATCCGCACCCTCCTGGAGGCCCGGAGGCCCGTCTACCAGGAGGCCCACATCCACGTGTCCACGGACGGCAGGAAGGTGGAGGAAGTGGTGGCGGAGATCGTGGAGAAGCTTTGGCGCCATGCGGAGGCTAGACGTTCGTAAACCGGTCCCCTACCCCATCCTGATCGGGGAGGGGGTGATCCACGAGGTGGCGGCCCCAGAAGGCCCCAAGGCCCTCCTCTACGACGGGAAGGTGGCGGGCTTCGCCCAGAGGGTGGCCGAGGCCCTGGGGGTGCCCCACCTCCTCAGGCTGGAAGGGGGGGAGGGGGCCAAGACCCTCCCCGTCTACGGCCAGGTGCTCTCCTGGCTGGCGCAAAGGGGCCTCCCCCGGAACGCCACCCTCCTCGTGGTGGGGGGCGGCACCCTCACGGACCTGGGCGGGTTCGTGGCCGCCACCTACCTGAGGGGCATCCCCTACCTCGCCTTCCCCACCACCACCTTGGCCGTGGTGGACGCGAGCGTGGGGGGAAAGACCGGGATCAACCTCCCCGAGGGGAAGAACCTGGTGGGGGCCTTCCACTTCCCCCAAGGGGTCTACGCGGACCTCCTGGCCCTAAAGACCCTTCCCCTCCCCACCTTCAAGGAGGGCCTGGTGGAGGCCTTCAAGCACGGGCTCATCGCCGGGGACGAGGCCCTTCTGGAGGTGGAGGGCCTCACGCCGGAAAGCCCCCGCCTCGAGGCCTTCTTGGCCCAGGCGGTGGCGGTGAAGGTGCGGATCACCGAGGAAGACCCCCTGGAGAAGGGGAAAAGGCGCCTCTTGAACCTCGGCCACACCCTGGGGCACGCCCTGGAGGCCAAAACCCACCACGCCCTCCCCCACGGGATGGCGGTGGCCTACGGCCTCCTCTACGCCGCCCTTCTGGGAAAGGCCCTTGGGGGCGAGGACCTCACGCCCTCCGCGCACCGCCTCCTCCGCTGGCTCGCTCCGCCCCCCCTGCCGCCCCTCGCCTGGGAAGACCTCCTCCCCTACCTCCTCCGGGACAAGAAGAAGGTCTCGGAGGACCTCCACTGGGTGGTCCCCCTGGCCCCGGGGAGGCTCAAGGTGCGCCCCTTGCCCGAGGGGCTCCTGCGGGAGGCCTTCGCCGCCTGGCAGGAGGAGCTCAAGGGGCTCGGGCTCTTGAGGACCTAATCCCAGGGCGTAGCTGAAGGGGGCACCTGGCCCTCCGGGGCCTTGGGAAGCCGGAGGGCGAAAACCGCCCCCCCTCCCTCCCGGTTTGCCGCCCCAAGCCTCCCTCCCATGGCTTCGGCCAGGGCCCTGGCGATGGCCAACCCCAGGCCGCTTCCACCCCGGGTACGGGCGGGGTCCCCTCTGTAAAAGCGCTGGAAAACCATCTCCTCCTCCCCGGGGCGAAGGCCGGGCCCCGTATCCCGCACCTCCACCCGGGCCCAGCGGTCCTCCTCCTCCAGGGCCACCTCCACCCTGCCCCCCGGCGGGGTATGGCGCACCGCGTTGTCCAAGAGGTTCTGCAGGATGCGGGAAAAGGCCTCCGCATCCGCCCGGGCCCAGAGAACCCCTCCCTCCAGGGAAAGGTGCACCCCCTTAGCCTCCGCCCGGATGCGGAAGCGGTCCAGTATCCTTTGGGACAAGGCCCTGAGATCCAGGACCCTCGGGGATAACCGCAGCGCGCCTTCCTCCGCCTGGGTGAGGAGCCGGATATCCTCCACCAGCCGGGCCAAAAAGCGCACCTCCTCCTGAAGCCTCCGCAGGTTCTCCGGGTTACAGGGCATAAGCCCGTCCTCCATGGCCTCGAGGTCCGCCTGAAGGACGGTGAGGGGGGTACGCAGGTCGTGAGCGATGTCGGCGAAAAGCCGCTTCTCCTCGGCCTCCTTGCGCTCTAGCGTATCCAGGAGAAGGTTGAAGCTCCTGGCCACCTCGGCCACCTCGTCCTGGCCCACCACCTGGGCCCGGCGGCGCCTGTCCCCCTGGCGGTAAGCCTCCGCCGCCTCCGCCAGTTGCTGCACCGGGCGCACAAGCCCCAGGGCGAGAAGGGTACCCACCCCGAGGCCCAGCAAGAGCGCCCCCCCCACCGCGATCCAAAGGGAGGAACGGAGGTTCTGCAAAAGACGCTGCTGGCGCAAACCCACCCGGGGCGCCCCGGGGTTGCCCAGGCCCTCGCTAAAGGCCAAGGCCTGCCCCACGTGCTCCGCCGCCACCCTGTAAGCCAAAAATCCGGACAAGCCCGCCACCGACACCGCCACCAGCGCCATGGCCAAGGCCAGGCGGGGAAGAAGTTTCATCCCTCCTCCTGTTCCTCCCGTAGACGATAGCCGTAACCCCGTACCGTCTCCAGGAGGAGGGCGCAAGGGCCCAGGCGGGCCCGCAGGTTCTTGACGTGGGCGTCCACGGTGCGCTCGTCCGCCTCCGTCCCCAAGCCATCCAGGAGTTCCTGGCGCGAAACCGCCTTGCCCGCCCGGGCCATGAGGAGGTACAGGAGGCGGACCTGGGTGGGGGTCAAGGAAAGCTCCTGGTCCCGGCACCGGGCCCTGAAGGCCTCCATGTCCACCTCCAAGGGCCCCACCCGCAGGTGGCTAGGAGGGCGCACCAGGCCCTGGGCCCGGCGAAGGACCGCACGCACCCGGGCTACCACCTCCCGGGGGCTAAAGGGCTTCACCACGTAGTCATCGGCGCCTAGCTCCAGGCCCAAGAGCCGGTCCGCCTCCTCCGCCCTAGCGGTGAGGACGATGACCGGGGTACGGTCCCCCTGGCGCAGGCGCTTCAGGACCTCGAGGCCATCCAGCTTGGGCAGCATCAGGTCCAGAAGGACGAGGTCGGGCCTCAGAACCCGCCACAACTCCAAAGCCCGCTCCCCATCACCGGCCCGCTCCGTGCGAAAGCCGTAGGCCCGCAGGTAGCGCTCCAAGGTGTCCGCGATCTGGGGCTCGTCCTCTACCACCAGCACCAGCTCTCCCGGCATACCTAAAGCTTAGCGGCCCCGCCCCTCCCGGGGCAGGGCCGTCAGAAAGCCCTCACCTGTTCCACGCCGGGCCAAAGGGCCCGAAAGCCCCGCCCTGCGGGAAGTACGGGCAGGTGGGGTAGCCGGGCGCGGGAGCTACCGGCTGGCCGGTGCGCTTTCCCCAAGCCTGGGCCCCGTAGGCCGGACCGTAGACGAACCCCGCCGCAGGGCCCACCTCCCGCTGCAGCATCGCCCGGACCACGGCCTGGGTGCGGGTCTTCATGAGCGCCGCCTGGGCCTGGGTGAGGCTTCCCGCCTTCACCGCCTCGTCAATGGCGGCGTTGCGCACCTCCACGAGCTGAGCTTCCAGCTTCCCTAAATCCACCCCCAGCTCCTGGGCGATCTGGGCCAGGGTCTTCCCCTGCTGGTGGAGGGCGATGAGCTCCTCGGGGGTCACGCCCAGAAGCGCGGCCACCTCGTCGTGCAAGGTGCCAGCCAAGCCTGCCGCAACCCCGGCCTGGGGCGTGCCCGCGCCCAACCCCGCCCCGAACCGGGGCCCGTAGGCCAAGGCCATTCCCAGCGCCGCCACCCCCACGAGAACCATCCACGCTTGCCGTTTCATCTTCCTTCCTCCTTTCCGACCCCTACCAGGGTCAGCCCTAGGGTAGGAAGGAAGCCGTGAAGAAAACAGGGGCTTTTTGTGAATCCTCCGTGAACGCCCTAGAGCGTAACCCCCACCGGCCTAAGCACCCCTCCCTTGGCCTTGCCGAAGTCCAAAGGGAAGTCCCCCACCCCCGTCTTCAGGACCACCAGGGCCAAGGCCAGGTCCTCCCCCGCCCACGGGACCCCCTCTCCCGTGGCGAAGGCGAGGGCCCTGGGGTCCTCTGGTGTGAGGGCCAGGCGAGGAAGCCCTTGGGGCCAAGGGAGGGTGGCCCCGAAGGCCAGGGCCAGGGCCTTGGCCGGGAGGAAGCGGCCCTTCTGCACCTTGCCCAGGTAGAGCCCGGGGGCCGGGGCCTTCAGGCCCGCCAGGGAGGGGAGGTCTTCCGGGAGGAGGTAGAGGTGGCCCGCCCTGTCCCAGATGGGGCCTTCCAGGGCAAGCCCCGCCCCCTCCAAAAAGGCGCCAAGGGCCCGCCTCGCCTCCGGGGAAAGGGGGGGTACCCTCTCCTTGGGAGGGGTCCCCCAGGAGCCCCCCTCCTTGCGGAAGCGGGCGAGGAAGTGACCCTCACCCTCCAACCGGTGGGGCCAGAGCCTGGCGGTCTTAAGGAGCTCCGGGTTCCCGTCCCCCCACTCGGGCACCCCGGGGGCGAAGAGGGGGTGAAAGCGGGCCTCCTCCAGGTGGAACTCCGGGTGCTCCCGCAAAAACCGGGCCACCACCCCCTCGTTCTCCTCGGGAGCGAAGGTGCAGGTGGCGTAGACCAGAACCCCCTCCGGCCCCACCAGGCGGGCGGCCTGGGCGAGGAGGAGCCTTTGCACCTCGCTGGCCCGCCTGGGAGCCCCGGGGCCCCAGTGGCGGATGGCCTCGGGGTCCTTGCGAAACATGCCCTCCCCGGAGCAAGGGGCGTCCAGGAGCACCCGGTGAAAGTAGGGGCCAAAGGCCTCGGCCAGGGCCTTGGGGGCGGCCTGGAGCACGGCGAGCCCTACCCCCCAGCGCTCCACGTTCTCCAGGAGGCCCCGCACCCGTTTGCCGTCCACCTCGTTGGCCATGAGAAGCCCCTTCCCCCCCATGCGGGCGGCCAGGTGGGTGGTCTTGCCCCCCGGGGCCGCCGCCAGGTCCAAGACCCGCTCCCCCGGCTTCGGGTCCAGGAGGACCCCCACCGCCTGGGCGCTGGGCTCCTGGATGTAGTAGAGCCCGGCGTAGAAAAAGGGGTGAGGGCCGGGCCGGGCCTCCTCCGGGTAGTAAAACCCCTCCGCGCACCAGGGAATGGGCGCGAGGGGCCAAGGGGAAATCTCCCTAAAGGCCTCGGGGGAGAGCTTCAAGGTGTTCACCCGCAGGCCGTAGGTGCGCTTCCCCTCCGTGAGGGCTCGGAGGAAGGCGGGAAACTCCTCGCCGAGAAGCTCGGCCATGCGGGAGAGGAAGGCCTTGGGCAACACCCGAGTACCCTAGCACGGGCAGCCCCGGGGCCACAAGGGATTACCATGGGCCCATGATCGTGGCCCTGGGTACCGACCTGGTGGAGATCGCCCGGGTGCGGGGGCTTCTTTTGCGCCACGGGGAAAAGGCCCTGAAGCGGCTTTTCACCCAGGAGGAGCTGGCCTACGCCCTTCGCCACCGGGACCCCGCTCCGAGCCTGGCCGCCCGCTTGGCCGCCAAGGAAGCCTTCCAAAAGTGCTGGCCGGAAAGCCTTTCCTGGAAGGAGGTCTGGGTGGAAATGGAGGGCAGGCGGCCCGCCCTTCGCTTCGCCCCCCGAATAGGGGCCCGCATGGGGGAGGAAGGGCTTTTCGCCCACCTCTCCCTAAGCCATGAGCGGAGCCATGCCTTGGCAGTGGTGGTGCTGGAGCTCAGGGCTAGGGCACCAGGCGCAGGGTGAAGGCGTAGGCGTAAAAGCTCCCCCTGCCCGCGGCCAAGGCCCCCATGACCATGTTCCAGAGAGCCAGGGCTACCAGGGCGAGCCCCAAGGGCACGGCCACGACCAGGCCCACCAGGGTGATGGCCAGAAGGACGAGGCCCAAGCCGTAGAGGGTGTAGCTAATCTGCCCGTTCAAGGACTCTTTGGCGTGGGTCTGGACGAAGGGGCTCTTGGGGCCCCAAAGGAGGATGGCCAGGGGCAGGAGGATTTGCCCCACCAGGAGGAAATACCCCACCAAGGGGGCCAGGTGGGCCACCGCCGCCCAGGTGCGCTCCACATCGGATACCGGCGTGGGTTGTGCCATGAACCAAGTTTAGCAGGGAAGGCCCCGCAAAAAACGAAAGGGGCGGTCCTCAGGTCAATTCTTCTCCTTCTCCGCTTCTTCCCGGATGCGGATGGGGCCCTGCCGCTTTGGCTTCAGGCCCACCTTGTCCTGGTAGAAGGCCCGGATTTTGGCGAAGTCCCCCTCGAGGTCCCCCGTGGGCCAAAGGTAGCCCCCGATGCCCACCTCCTTGCGGGGGAAGTCGGCGTAGCCCAAGGCGATGGGAACCCCGGCCTTCAGGGCCATGTAGTAGAAGCCCGTGCGCCAGAAGGGAGCCTGGCTCCGGGTGCCCTCCGGGGTGATGAGGATGGCGATCTCCTCCTCCTGCCGGAGGACCTCCGCCACCTGGTCCACCAGGCCCTCCCGCCGGGAGCGGTCCACGGGAATACCCCCGAGAAGGCGGAGAAGCGGGCCCAAGGGCGGGCGGAAGAGCTCCTTCTTGCCCAGCCACCTGGCCCTGATTCCCAGGGCCCAAAGCGCCAGGATACCCACGAAGAAGTCCCAGTTGGAGGTGTGGGGCGCTCCAATCAGCACGTACTTTCGGCTCGGGGGAGGCGGCATGTGGTACCGCCAGCCCAAGGCCCTAAGGACCAGGCCCGCAAGCTTCCGCATACCGGGCCAGTATACCCCCTGTGGTAAACTGGGAAAAGGTGGGGTGGGGCGTATCCCACCCCTCTTTTGTGGGGTGAGCATGCATAAGGTCGTCATCGTGGGCAGGCCCAACGTGGGTAAGTCCAGCCTCTTCAACCGCCTCCTGGGAAAGCGGAGCGCGGTGGTGGCCGACGTGCCCGGGGTCACCCGCGACCTCAAGGAGGGGGTGGTGGAAACGGACCGGGGCCGCTTCCTCCTGGTGGACACCGGAGGGCTCTGGTCCGGGGACCGTTGGGAAAAGAAGATCCAGGAAAAGGTGGACCGGGCCCTGGCAGACGCCGAGGTGGTCCTCTTCGCCGTGGACGGTCGGGCCGAGCTCACCCAGGCCGACTACGAGGTGGCCGAGTACCTCCGGCGGAAGGGCAAGCCCGTGGTCCTGGTGGCCACCAAGGTGGATGACCCCAGGCATGAGCTCTACCTGGGCCCCCTCTACAGCCTCGGCTTCGGCGACCCCATCCCCACCTCCAGCGAGCACGCAAGGGGTCTGGATGCGCTTCTGGAGGCCATCTGGGAGAAGCTTCCCGTGAGGCACATTGAATCCGGGCCCGAGGTGGCGGCCATCCGGCTCGCCATCGTGGGACGGCCCAACGCGGGCAAGTCCAGCCTCCTAAACGCCATCCTGGGGGAGGAGCGGGTGATCGTTTCCGAGGAGCCCGGCACCACCCGGGACGCCATCGACGTGGCCTTCTCCTTCCGGGGCCAAGACTTCGTCCTGGTGGATACCGCCGGGATCCGCAAGCGCCCCGAAACCCTGGTGGAGGACCTGGCCATCCGGCGAAGCCTGAGGGCCATAGAGGAAGCGGACGTGGTGCTCCTGGTGGTGGACCCCTTCCAGGTGGGGGACCGCGAGCTGAAGCTGGCAAACCACGCCCAGGAGAAGGGGAAGCCGGTGCTTTTGGTCATCACCAAGTGGGACCTGGTGGGCAAGGAGGAGGCGCAGAAGGTGCGGCGCCTCCTTCGGGAAAAGCTCGCCCACCTGGACCACCTGCCCCGGGTCTACACCTCCGCCATCACCCGGCAGAACCTGGACAAGATCTTCAGCGAAGCAGTCCGCCTTTACGAGCAGAGCCACACCCGCGTCCCCACCTCGGAGCTCAACCGCTGGCTTTCCGTGTGGACGGCCAAGGTCCAGCTGCCCAACTTCAAGGGGAAGCCCCTGAAAATCTTCTACGCCACGCAAGCTGAGGTGGCCCCGCCCACCTTCGTCTTCTTCGTGAACCACCCGGAGTTCGTCACCCGGGCCTTTGAGAACTACTTGAGAAACCGCATCGGGGAGGACCTGGGCCTAAGGGAGGTTCCCTTCCGCCTGGTCTTCCGGGGGAGGCGGGAGGAGTAGCGCCATCCCCTCCACCGCCCCTGTCCTCAGGGAGAGGTGGGCGAGAGGGGTGAGGGGGGTGGGCTCCGGGTTCACCTCCACCAGGTAGGCCCCCGAGGCATAGGCGATCCGCCCCAGGGAGGCCGCGGGCTCCACCTCGGCGCTGGTACCGATGACCAAGGCCACGTCCGCCTCGGCAAACGCCCTTTCCGCTTGCTCCCAAGCCCCCTCGGGCAGAAGCTCCCCAAACCAGACCACATCGGGCCGGGCCCGGTGGCCGCAGGAGGGGCAGAAGGGGGGCGGGGCGAAGGCCTCGGGAAGGGGAAAGCGCTTGCCGCACGCCTCACACCGGGCCCTCAGGATGTTGCCGTGGAGTTCCACCAGGTTTCGGCTTCCGGCCCGGGCGTGGAGGCCGTCCACGTTCTGGGTGACGAGGAGGAAGGACCCACCCCTCAAAAGCACCGCCTCCTCCAGGCGCACCAGGGCATGGTGGGCCGGGTTCGGCTCCGCTTCCCGCACCTTTTGGATGCGCCAGGCGTACCAGGCCCAGACCCGCTCCGGGTCCCTGGCGTAGGCCTCGGGGGTGGCGTAGTCCAGGGGGTTGAAGTCCTTCCAGAGGCCGCCCGCGTCCCGAAAGGTGGGGATGCCGGAGGGTTTGGAAATGCCTGCCCCCGTGAGGACCGCCACCCTTCTTGCCTCCCCCAGGCGCCTCTCAGCCTCTTTTAGCTCCTGGAGCCTCTCCACGCCCGCATGATACACCCCCTCAAGACCCCCCTTCTGGACCGAGGGCCGTCCCTTACCCCACGCGGGCTGGGGCCTGGGGTATCCTCGGGAGGATGAGGCTCTTCACCGCGGAGGCCATGCGAGAAGCCGACGTGAGGGCGGTGGAAATGGGCTACCCCAGCCTCCTCCTCATGGAGTGGGCGGGGATGAAGGCGGCGAGGGTCTACCTGGAGCTCTTCGGCAAGGCCCCCGCCCTCGTCCTGGCGGGCAAGGGCAACAACGGAGGGGACGGCCTGGTCTTGGCGCGGCACCTCCTTTTGCAAGGGGTGCGGGTGCGGGTCTACGCCGCCACGGGCCAAGGGGGGGATGCCCTCCTTGCCCTTCAGGCCCTCCTCGCCCACGGGGCGGAAATCCACCCCCTGGAGGAGGCGGCCTGGCAGGAGGGGGAGGTCCTGGTGGATGCCCTTTTCGGCACCGGGCTCAAGGGACCCCTGGCGGGCTTTTACGCGGGGCTTGTGGACCGGATGAATGCCTCGGGGCTTCCCATCCTCTCCCTGGACCTCCCCTCGGGCCTTCCCTTTAGCCCCCACGTGCGGGCCACGGCCACCGTGGCCTTCGCCGCCCTCAAGACCCCCCACCTCCTCCTGCGGGAGGCTTGCGGAAGGCTTTACCTGGCGGAGATCGGCCTGCCCAAGGCCCTCCTGGAAAGGGAGGACCTGCCCGAGGTGGCCACCCTCGAGGCCCTGAGACCCCTCCTCCCCAAGCGCCCCCTCACCGCCCACAAGGGGAGCGTGGGCCGGGTGGGGGTCCTCGGCGGGTATAAGGGGGAGGGCCTCCGCTACGCCGGGGCGCCCCTCCTCGCCGCCCTCGGGGCCTACCGCATGGGGGCGGGGCTCGTGCACCTGGTGGTCCCCGAGGGCACCCCCTTGGAGCCCTTAGAGGCCGTCTTCCACCCCGTGGGCGCCCCCACCCTTCCTCCCATGAAGGTGGAGGCCCTGGCGGTGGGGATGGGGGGTGGGGCCTGGGGGCGGGCTTGGGCGGTGGAGGCCCTGAAGGCGGGCCTCCCCACGGTCCTGGACGCCGATGCCCTGCAGCCGGAGGTGGTGGCCCTCTACCGCCGGGCCGGGGTGAAGGCCGTCCTCACGCCCCACGCGGGGGAGGCGGGGAGGCTCTTGGACAAGGCCCCGGAGGAGGTGGCCCAGGATCCCGTGGCCGCTGCCAGGGCTTTAGCGGAGGCCACGGGGCTGGTGGTGGTCCTTAAGGGCAACCCCACGGTGGTGGCGGAAGGGGAGAGGCTTTCCGTGAACCCCACGGGAAACCCCGCCCTGGCCACAGGGGGGACAGGGGACGTGCTTTCGGGGGCCATCGCCGCCCTTTTGGCCGCGGGGCTTTCCCCCTTTGACGCGGCGAGGCTTGGGGTCTTTCTCCACGGCCTGGCGGGGGACCTCCTGGCGGAGGAGAAGGGGGTGGGGCTCCTCGCCCACGAGGTGGCGGAGGCCCTGCCCCGGGCGCAGCGGCTCCTCCAAGAAGGAAGGGTGCCCCCGGTCTTCTCCCTCTGTTAGGGAAGGCTCACGCAAAGGGCGGCCCCCGGTTCTGGCCAGGACGGGGTCCTAGGCGCCCCCAGGCCTTCAACCTCAGGAAAGCCGCAGTTTTAAGGTCTAGGCAACCCCTGCTTTAAGGGCCTTGCTCCAAGTGGCCCAGACCGAAAGCAAGGCCATCCCGATGCCCACACCCCCGATCACCCCGGAAAGCCCCTCCAAGCCTACCCCGGCCAGCAGGGCCCCGAGAACATAGCCCCCGTCCCGGAAGAACCGGTAGAGACCCAAGGCGGTTGCCCGTTCCTCGAGGGGAGCCCGGTCGGCCACCCAGGCGATCAGGGTAGGGTAGGCCATGCTGGTGCCAAGGCCCAGAAGGAAAGCAGCAAGAAGTACCCCCCCCAGCCCCAAGGGCAAGGCCAGAAGGAGGAGGCCAAGCCCCTGGAGAGCCATTCCCCCCACGATCAGGGGAGCACGGCCCCTGCGGTCGGAAAGGGGCCCGAAGACGAGCTGCCCCCCGGCCCAGACCAGGGGATAAAGCCCGGCCACCAGGCCAATCTCCGCCGGGCCAAAGCCCCGGTAAGCCAGGAGGATGGGGAGGGCGAGCCAGACCAGCCCATCCTTGAGGTTGGTCAAAAGGCCCAGCAGGCTCGCCACGCCTATTCCCGGGACCCAGCGGAGCCTTAAAGGGGTAAGGGGTCGGTGGGTCTCCCGCACCCCCAGGGAAAGGGCAAGGGCCAAAAGGGCGACCCCAAGGCCCAGGTAAAAGGGAGCGGGGCGGAGGCCCTGGGCCTCGGCCACCACCCCGGTAAGAAAGGCGAGGAGGCTCACCCCCAGGTAGCCGGCAAACTCATTGACCCCGGCGGCCACCCCGCGGCGGTGGGGAGGCACCAGGTCCACCATCATGTTCACGGTCATGCTCCAGGCAAGGGCCTGGTTCACCCCCAGGAGAACGTTGGCGGCGATAACCCACCCCCAGGAGGGAGCCCAAATGAGGAGCAAGGGGACGGGCACCCCTAATGCCCAGCCCAGCACCAACACCCCCTTCCGTCCAAACCGGTCGGCCAAGGTACCAGCGAGAAGGTTGAACAGGGCCTTGGCAAGGCCGAAGGAGAGGATAAAGCCGCCTAGGGCCGCGCCCTTTTCCACCCCGAAGGCCTCCTTGGCCAAAAGGGGCACCACGGTCCTTTCAAGGCCCACCATTCCCCCCACCAGGAGGTTGACGAGGGCAAGAAGCCAGAAGAGCTTCATCCCCCAAGCCCCAGGTTGGCGGCTCGGACAGCCTTGTGGTTGGGTGGGGGAGGTGGGATGTCCTTGAGCATATGGGCCACAAAGGCGGCCTCGTCCAGGGAGGCCGCCAGGGCAAAGGCCTGATTATGGCGGCGTTCAAAGCCGAGGGTGGAGACGGGCTTCCCGGAAAGACCGCGGCCGCATACACTACCGCTATAAGCCCCGGGGTACACCTCCACGTAGTCCGGGAGGGCCAAAAGTCGCTTGGCACTCCCGTAAAGTGCCCTTGCTCCCTCCTCGGCCTCCGTTTCCAGCTCGGTCCGCCCCATGTCCCCCACCATCAGGAAATGGCCGGTGAGGATCATCCAGGGTTCGTCCCCTCTCGTGCGATCGGTCACGAGAAGGGTGAGGTGCTCGGGGGTGTGGCCCGGGGTGTGCCAGACCGTAAGGCGTACGTTGCCCACCTCCAAAACATCCCCATCCTCCACCCCTAGAAACCCATAGCCCGCAGGGGTGCCCCCCCAAAGCACATAGGGGGCGTTGCTTTCCTCCGCCAGGGCCCTCCCGGTGGAAAGGTGGTCAGCGTGAACGTGGGTGTCCACCACGTAGGCAATCCTCAAGCCTAAGCGCCGGGCCTCCTCCAGGTAAAACCTGGGCTCCGCCACCGGGTCCACCACCACCCCAAGCCCCTTACCCGCACAACCCAAAAGGTAAGAGATCGCCACCACAGGCTCTTCGTGCAGGTATTGCCGGAGGATCATTGACGTACCTCCTCCCCGCCTTTACTCTGCAAAACATCCCTCGTGCGCCACCCTATAACCGACATTCCGCACCCTCCTCATTCTAGGAGGCAATATCGCCTCACCCCCAGGAGGTGCGCCACCCGTTCGCGGTGGAGCTTGAGGCTGAGTCCCGCCATACCCGCAGATTGAAGGACCTGTGAAGTCCCACCTCCACCCCTAAGATAGGGCCTCTTCTTCCTGTCAAGACCCCAGGGAAGAGCCTGGTATGCTGGGACAGGATAGGGTTATGGAACCCCTTCCCCGCCTCTATGTCCCCGCCACCCTGGCCAACCTGGGCTCAGGCTTTGACGCCTTGGGCGTGGCCCTGGACCTCTACCTCGAGGTGGAGGCCCACCCCGCCAAAGAGGACGCCTTCTGCTACCAGGGGGAAGGCCAGGTGGAGGGAACGGACAACCTGGTCCACGAGGGGTACCGCGCCGGGATGCGGGCCCTGGGGCTGAAACCCGTCCCCCTAAGGGTGCGGGCCTTCAACCCCATCCCCCTGGCCCGGGGGATGGGGAGCTCCTCCGCCGCCCTGGTGGCCGGGGTGGCCCTGGCGGACCGGCTCTCCGGGGGAAGGCTTGGGCGGGAAGGGGTCTTCCGGGTGGCCGCCAGCCTGGAGGGGCACCCGGACAACGTGGCCCCCGCGGTCTACGGGGGCTTCGTGGCCGCCCTGAGCGAGCCTCCCCTGGCCATCCCCTTGCCCCCTCCTCCGGGCCTCCGCTTCGTCCTGGCCGTGCCCTCCTACGAGGTGCCCACGCCCCTCGCCCGCGAGGCCCTGCCCCGGCAGGTGCCCCTCGAGGACGCCGTCTACAACCTGGCCCGGAGCGCCCTCTGGCCTGCGGCGCTCGCTTCGGGGAGGCTCGAGGCCCTGAAGGAGGCCTGCCGGGACCGCCTGCACCAGCCCCACCGGGCCCACCTCATGCCCGGGGTGCTGGAGGCCATAGAAAACGCCCTGGAGGCGGGAGCCCTGGCCGCCTTCGTGGGCGGGGCGGGGCCCACCCTGGCGGCCCTGGTGCGGGCCGGGGAGGAGGAAGGGGTGGCGCGGGCCCTGGAACCCTACCGGGGCCAAGGGCGTACGCTAGTCTTGGGCTTAGGGGGGGGATACTTCTGGAAGGAAACCTGAACACCATCCCCTTGACGGAGCTCCTGGAGCTCATCCACGCCAGCCGGCGCTCGGGGGTCTTGGAGCTGAAGGCGGGCCCCCTTCCCCTCTCCTTGCGCTTCGCCGCCGGGGAGGTGGTGGGGGCGGCCATCCTGGACTGGGAGGGGCTGGAAGCCCTCTTCACCTTCCCCCTGCATCCGGCGGAGGGCACCTTCCGCTTCCTATCCGCGAAACCCCCGGAAGCCGCCCGGGCCCTCATGCCCTTCTCCGCCCTCCTGGGGGAGTGGGCCCGGGTCAACGACGAGTGGGACCGGTTCCGCACCCTGGTGGACTCCCCGAGCCGGGTTCTGGAGGCCATCCGTCCCAAACCCCTCCACGAGGTCTTCCAAGGGGGCAAGAGCGTCCGGGCCGCGGCCAAGGCCTGGGGGGTACCCCTTCTCATCGCCATGGAAAGGGCCTACATGGGGGTCCGGGAGGGGGACCTTTACCCCTTGCGCCGCTACGCCTGGTACGCCCTGCGCATCCGGCATCAAGGGAGGAAGGGCAAGACCCAGGAGGAGTTCGGAACGCTTCAGGCCCTGCTGGACGGCACCCGCAACCTGGGGGAGGTGATCGCCGCAGGGGTACCCGTGGGCCTGGTGCGCCGCTACCTGGTCCAGGCCCTGGCCTCGGGGGAGGTCGCCCCCACGGGGCGGGGCTGGCTCCTAAGGGACCTCACCTGGGAGTTGGAAAAAGAGGAGAGCGCCTAGGCGCCTCCTGCTTCAGGCCCCCTCCCAGGGGGTTACTTCTTCTTGCGGGGACGGTACTTGCCGTAAGTGCCCCGCCAGATCTTGCCCCTGCGGGTGCGACGGTCGCCCTTGCCCATACCCACCCCCTTAAGCGCTCGCGGCGGAGAGGAACTTCTGGACCTTGCGCGCCAGCCGAGACTTCCTGCGGGCGGCGGCGTTCTTGTGCAGGGTGGAGCCCTTGGCCGCCTTGTCAATCAGGCTCTCGGCCTTGCGCATGATCTTCAGGGCCTCCTCGGCCTTGCCTTCCTGGGCCAGGAGCACCGCCTTTTTGCTCAGGGTCTTGATGGCCGACTTCTTGGCCTTGTTGCGAAGCCGGCGCTTCAAGGACTGCCGGTGCCGCTTAAGAGCGGAAAGGTTCCTCTTGGGCTTCTTCTGCGCCATTTCTCTCCCCTTCGTGCCCCTTCCGGGCAAGCCAGGCCTAAGTGTAGCACACCCTTAGCCTAAGGGGCAAATCGGGTGGTCACCCAGTCGTAGCGCACCCGCCCCTTGGCCCCCTGAAGCTGGAAGCGGAGGATGTACTCCCCGGCCTGGACGGGAAAGCGGAGCTCCTCTTGGAAGCTTCCCGCGAAGACCCGTTCCCCCACGGGGCGGCCTTCCCGTAGCAGGGCCACCTGGAGGCGCCCTTCCTGGAGGCCGCCCGCCACCTTGACCTTCACCTGGTCGTAAAGCCCTGTCACCCGCAAGGGGTACCGGGCCTCCCCGGTGTAGTTCCAGTAGAAGACGGGCAAAAAGGGCGGGTAGCCCACCGCCAGGCCGTAGCGCTCCGCGTACCAGTAGAGGCCGAGGGCCAGGAGGGCCAGGAAAAGCAGGCTCCGCATTGCCTTCAGTATACTTGGGCTCATGGCGGACCACGGGCTTACCCCGGAAGAAGCCCTGGCCCTCCTCAAACGGGGGGCCGAGGAGATCGTCCCCGAGGAAGAGCTCCTCCTAAAGCTCAAGGAGGGGCGGCCCCTCACCGTCAAGCTCGGGGCAGACCCCACCCGGCCCGACCTCCACTTGGGCCACGCGGTGGTCCTCAGGAAGATGCGCCAGTTTCAGGAGCTCGGCCACAAGGTGGTCCTCATCATCGGCGACTTCACCGGGATGATCGGGGACCCCTCGGGCCGGAGCAAGACGCGACCCCCTCTCACCCTGGAGGAGACCCGGGAGAACGCCAAGACCTACGTGGAGCAGGCGGGGAAGATCCTCAGGCAGGAGCCCCATCTCTTTGAGCTCCGCTACAACTCCGAGTGGCTGGAGGCGCTCTCCTTCAAGGAGGTGGTCCGGCTCACCTCCCTCATGACCGTGGCCCAGATGCTGGAAAGGGAGGACTTCAAGAAGCGCTACGAGGCGGGCATCCCCATCTCCTTGCACGAGTTCCTCTACCCCTTTGCCCAGGCCTATGACTCCGTGGCCATCCGGGCGGACGTGGAGATGGGGGGCACGGACCAGCGCTTCAACCTCCTGGTGGGCCGGGAGGTGCAGAAGGCCTACGGGCAGCCCCCTCAGGTGGCCTTCCTCATGCCCCTCCTCGTGGGCCTGGACGGGCGGGAGAAGATGAGTAAGAGCCTGGACAACTACATCGGGGTGGCCGAGCCCCCGGAGGTGATGTTCAAGAAGCTGATGCGGGTTCCCGATCCCCTCCTGCCCAGCTACTTCCGCCTCCTGACGGATTTCACGGAAGAGGAGGTGGAAAGGCTCCTCCAGGCGGGCCCCGTCCCCGCCCACCGGGTCCTCGCCCGCCTCCTCACCGCCGCCTACGCCAGGCCCAGGATTCCCCCCCGCCTGGACCGGGCCTTTTACCAGAGCCTGGGCTACGCCTGGGAGGCCCTGGGCCGGGACAAGGAGGCGGGCCCCGAGGAGGTGCGAAGGGCCGAGGCCCGCTACGACGAGGTGGCCAAAGGGGGTATCCCCGAGGACCTCCCCGAGGTGGAGATACCCCCCTCCGAGCTCAAGGGGGGCCGGATCTGGGTGGCCAGGCTCTTCACCCTGGCGGGCCTCACCCCCTCCAACGCGGAGGCGAGGAGGCTCATCCAGAACCGGGGCCTCCGCCTGGACGGGGAACTCATCACCGACCCCGGCCTCGAGGTGGACCTCTCCCGCCCCCGCATCCTGCAGCGGGGGCGGGACCGGTTCGTGCGGGTGCGGCTCGGGGACTGAGCGCCCCCTTGGGGGCTTCCGCCTCGGCGGGGTACTTAGCCCCCCTCCATGGGCCTTAAGGGCACCTCGTGCCCGGTGGCGTAGAGGGTTTCGCCTTCCGCCTCGAGGCGCAGGCGGGGCAAGGGGAAGCGGGGTGGCCCGTAGACGGCCTTCCCCCCAAGCAGGGGGTCAAAGGCCCCGAAGTGGCAGGGGCAACCCAAGAAGGGCCTCTCGTAGCGGAAGTTGTAGAGGAGGGAGGCGGCCTCGGGGTCGGGGACGAGGTTCACCGTGCACCCCTGGTGGGTGCAGATGCGGCTAAAGGCGGCGTAGTGCTCCTCCCCCACGGATAGCCCCCCGGGGGCGGGCTCGGGGAGACGGAGGAGAAAGGCCTTGAGCTCCCCCAAGGGGAGGGGGTAGAGGAAGGGCTTGGCCTGCCACACCCCTAGCTCCCCAAGCCGGGCCAGGGCCACCCTCGGGCCCTCCTTCCAGGTGGGCTCCCCCGCCTCCGGGCGGGGGCGGAAGCGGAGGTTGTAGGTGCGCACCCCAAACCAGGCGAAAAACCCCCCCGCCACCGCCACGGGGAGGTAGAAGACGAGGTCGCGCCGCTTCATGGCTACAGGGTACCCAGGTAGTCCAAGAGGGCTTGTAGCTCCTCCTCTGAGAGGGGGATGGCGGGCATCTGCCCCCGGCCCTTAAGGACGATCTCCCGCACCGCCTCGGGGGCCCTCAGGACGGGGTTCCCCTTAAGCCTCGGGCCCACGCCCCCTTCCCCCTGAAGGCCGTGGCAGGCGGCGCAGCGGGCCTGGTAGACGCTCCTTCCGTCCTTGCCCCCCTGGGCCCGGGCCTGGGCCATGGCGATGAGGGCCTCCACCCGCTCCCTGGCCTCCCCCCCGGCCTCCAGGTACCGCCGCCAGGCGGCGATGGCCTCCTCCATCCGCCCCTCCTGGAAGTAGAGGTTGCCCAGGAAAAGCCACCCCTCCGCCGCCTTGGGGTCGGCGTGCTGGGCGATCTCCAGGAAAAGCCGGGCCTCCTCGAGGCGCCCCCCCATGAAGAGGAGGATCCCCACCCGCCGGACCGCCTCCACGTTCCTCGGGTCCTTCTTGAGCACCTCCAGGTAGGCCTCCGCCGCCTGGTCGTAGACCTCCAGGGCGTAGGCCCGCCTCCCCCAGGCCAAAAGGTCCTCCACCTCCCCCGTCCGCTTGGCCTTGTCCGCCAGGGCCTTGAGTTCCCGGGCCTCCTCCCGGGCGGTGACCGTGGTCTCCCCGGGCAGGCGGGGCAGGGTGTAGCGCCAAAGGCCCACCCCCAGGAGGACCACCACCCCCAGGGCCAAGGCCGCGGGCCAGGGGTTGAAGGCCCGGGGGGCGGGGGGGCGGTACCCCTCCAAGGCCCGCTCCAGCTCCACCATCCGGGCCAGGGCCAGCTTCTTCTCCTCCCCCTCCAGGGCCGCGGCCTCCGCCCGCAACACCTCCAGCTCCCGCAAAAGCTCCTCCCTCCTGGGCGGCTCGGGGAAGGGCTCCTTGGGGCCCAAGAGGGGCCTCAAGGCCAAGAAGAGGCCCAGGAGAAAGAGGGTGAGAAAGAGGAGGGTGGCCGTCATCGGGGGGGCTCCTTCAGGCGGCGCTCCGCCTCCTCCAGGAGTTCCTTGGGAAGCGGCTTGGGCCGGAAGTAGGCGAAGAGGCCGAGGCCGAGGAGGAGGAGGCCCACCAGGGGGAGGACCCAGACCCAGAGGGTGACCCCCCGCCTTGGCGGCTCGTAGAGGATCCACTCCCCGTAGCGGGCCACGAAGAAGGCCCGGATCTCCTCCGCCGTCTTGCCCTCCTCCAGCATCTCGGCGATGAGGCGGCGCATCTCCACCGCCACCCCCGAGTTGCTCTCCGCCGCCGACTCCCCCTGGCAGACGGGGCAGCGGAGGGTCCGGGCGATCTGGAAGACCTGGGGGGAGAGGTCAGGAGGGGGTCCCTCCTGGGCCAGGACGGGAAACGCGAGGAGCAGGAGCAGGAAAAGCCCTCTCACCGAAGCACCTCCGTGAGGTATTTTTCCAGGGTGGCCTGGTCTATGGCCCCCGCATGCCGGGCCAGGACCCGGCCCTCCCGGTCTATGAAGTAGGTCTCCGGCACCCCGTACATGCCGTAGTCCACCCCCACCCGGCCCCTGGGGTCATAGACCTGGGGGAAGGTGAGGTCGAACTGGGCGATGAACCTGAGGGCGTCGGGCTCCTTGTCCTGGGTGTTCACCCCCAGGAAGAGCACCCGCCCCCGGTAGCGGCGCCAAAAGGCCTCGAGGACCGGGGCCTCCTCGTAGCAGGCGGGGTAGCACCAGCTGGCCCAGAAGTTGAGGAGGATGGGCACCTTCCCCAGGTGGTCCGCCAGGCGGAAGGTCTCCCCCCACTCCCCCCGGTAAGGGGGGAGGAGGGGAAGGGTGAAGTCGGGGGCGGGCCTCCTCTCCTTGGCCAGCACGGAAGGAAGCTCCTTGGGGTTCCGCTGCATGCCCCAGAAGAAAAGCCCCCCCAAGGCCAAGACCAGGAGCACCCAGAGCCAACCCCTCACGCCGGGCTCACCCCCCTAGCTTCCTCGGCCCGCCCCGCAGGCCAGAGGGTGTAGAGGGTCCCCAGGGCCATGAGCCCCCCCGCCACCCACATCCAGAAGACCAGGGGGGTGACGATGAGGCGAAGGGAGGCCCACTCCCCCTTCTCCCGGTCAAAGTCCATGAGGAGGAAGTAGTAGTCGTTCCCCGGGGTGTAGACCACCTTGGGGGCGGGGAGGGGGGTGTTCATCTGCGGGTAGAAGTGGAGCCGGGGCCTGACCTCCCCGAAGCGGTCGGTTTGCAAACGGGCCTCCACGGCGAAGCGCCGCCCCTCGTCCAGGGCCCGAACCCCCTGGAAGGTCATCCGCACGCCCCCCACCTCCCAAGCCTCTCCCCGGTGGAGGGTTTTCTCGCTCTCCAGGCGGTAGGTCTGGCTGAAGGCGATGGCGAGCCCCATGAGGGCCACGGCGAAGTGGACCACCAGGCTCCCCACCCGCCTGCGGTTTTCCAAAAACCCCCAAGGGGAAAGCCCCGCCCGCACCCGGCCCAAGACCCCTTCCCGCACCAACAGCAGGATGGCCGCCCCGTTGTAAAGGAAGAGCCCCACCGCCAAGGAAGCCCCCAGGGTGTAGCCCCGCCCCAGGCCCAAAAGCGTCCCCAAGGCCAGCACCGCCAGGAGCAGGTAAAGGTTGCGGAGGACCTCCCCCCTGGGCCTGCGCCAAGGGAGGAGGGGCCCCACGCCCATGAGGAGGAGAATCCCCGCGCCGATGGGGGCGGAAAGCTGGTTGAAGAAGGGGGCCCCCACGCTCACCTTGGCCCCGGTGAAGGCCTCGGCCAGGAGGGGGTAGAAGGTGCCGAGGACCACCACCAAGGCCCAGCCCGCGAAGAAAAAGGCCCCGAGGAGAAGCGCCCCCTCCCGGGACAGGGGCCTAAAGAGGGCGGTGTCCCGCACCTCCCGGGACACCCGGGAGAGGAGGCCAAAACCCAAGGCGGTGACCAGGAGGAAGAACCCCAAGAAGGCAGGCCCCACGGGCCCCTCAGCGAAGGCGTGCACCGACTGGATGATGCCGCTTCGGGTGAGGAACGTGCCCAGGACCGTGGCGGCGAAGGCCAGGGTCACGAAGGCGAAGTTCCAGGCCTTAAAGGCCCCCCGGGTCTGCTGCACGATGGCGGTGTGCAGGAAGGCGGTGGCCAGAAGCCAAGGGATGAAGCTGGCGTTCTCCACCGGGTCCCAGGCCCAGTACCCGCCCCAGCCCAGGACCTCGTAGCTCCACCACATGCCCGCCACCTTCCCCGCGGTGAGGAAGCCCCAGGCCACCAGGGTCCACCAACGGGTTTCCTCCACCCAGGTCTGGTAGCGCCGCGTGGCCATGGCCGCCACCGCATAGGCGAAGGGCACGCTCAGGCCCACGAAGCCCAGGTACATGAGCACGGGGTGGACAGCCATCATCCAGTGGTTCTGCAAAAGCGGGTTGGGGCCGGTGCCGTCCGCCGGGGGGGTGGGCAGGGTTTGGAAGGGGCTTGCGATGGTGGCCATGACCCCGAAGAAGAAGACCTGGACGCCGAAGAGGACCGCCAGCACCAAGGAAGCCCGCCAGGGGTCCAGGGGCCTCCGGCTGGCCAAGGCGGTGTAGAGGGTCTGCAAAAGCCCCCAAAGGAGGATGCTCCCCTCCAGGGCCGCCCAGGGGGTCACCAGGGTCACCCAAAGGGGGTCCTGGGTGGAGTGGTTCCGGGCCACGTAGGCCAGGCGGAAGTCGTGGGTGAGGAGGGCCCACTCCAGGGCGAGGAAGGCGGCCAAGGCCGCAAGGAGGGCCGGAAAGACCAAGGCCTTAGCCCCCCTTAGGAAGCGCCCATCCCCCTGGAAGTAGGCCAGGAGGGCCATGGCCAGGCCCAAGAGGCTAAAGGCCAGGGCCAGGCTCACGCCCAGGTTGCCGAGCAAGGCAGGATTCACTTGGCCTCCTCAATCAGCTTGCGCACCTCTTCCGGGGTCCAGCCGGCCTTGGGAGCCTGGTAGGTCTCCGAGTGCTTCACCAAGAGGTTGTGGCCCTGGAAGAGCCCCTCCTGGAAGCGGCCCTCCACCACCACCCCCTGCCCCTCCTTGAACATCCCTGGGGGCGTGCCCTTGTGGAAGACGGGCACCTCGGCCACCCCGTCTGTGAGGACGAAGCGGAGTTCCAGGCGGTCCTTGTCGTACTGCACGGTCCCCTCCTTCACCAGCCCCCCGAGGCGCACGGGGCGGTTCTGGTAGCGGGCCTGGTCCTGGAGGTACTCCGAGGGGGTGAGGAAGTAGACCAGGTTCTGCCCCAACCCGCCAAAGATGAGGTAGGCCAAGGCACCCAGGATCACCACGAGGCCGATCAGGTACTTCCCCCTCATCTCGCCCTCCGGTAGCGCCAGAAGAGGTAGGCCAGGTAGCCGAAGACCGTGAGGTAGGTGAGGGCGTAGACCCAGGTGACGAAGACCTCGCTCACGCTTCCTCCTTTCTGGCCTCCAGGGCGGCCACCAGGCCCCGGAAACGCAGGAAACCCAGGTAGAGGAGGGTGAAGACGAAGAGGTTGAAGAGGAGGGCCTGGAGCATGGCGGGGTCCATGTGGATCTTCCCCGTGGTGAGGTCAATGGACTGGGTCTGGTGCAGGCTGCGCCACCACTTCACCGACATGTAGCTGATGGGCACGTTGAGGAAGCCCAAGATCCCCACCGCCGCCGCCGCCTTGCGGCGGAGCTCCGGGTCCTCAATGGCCCCCCGGAGGAGGAAGTAGCCCACGTACACGGCGAAGAGGATGGCGGTGGTGGTGAGCCTGGGCTCCCAGGTCCAGTAGACGCCCCAGGTGGGCCTGGCCCAGAGCATCCCCGTCACCAGGGCAAGCCCCATGAAGACCAGGCCGATCTCCGCGCTGGCCGAGGCCACCCGGTCGTACCGCGGGTCCTGGCGGAAGAGGTAGAGGAGGGAGTAGACGAAGGTGACCAAGAAGGCCAGGTAACCGAGCCAGGCCCCGGGCACGTGCAGGTACATGATGCGGGCCAGGTACCCCTGGTTCACGTCCGGGGGAGCCGCCAGGGCCAGGTACAACCCCACCGGGAGGAGCAAAAGCCCCAGGGCCAAAAAGGCCCAGGTGAGGGCATCGGGACGGTCAGCGTTGGCTGCCTTCAACATCTTCTTGCCTCCACGCACTAAGCATAGCCGCGGGCCGGGTGAAAAGTCTGTGGCCTCCTTGCCCTTTAGCCCTCCAGGACCACGGGGAAAAGAAGGGCGCTGGCGGTGAGGTAGACCAGGTCAAAGACCAGGAGAAGTTGCCACCAGCTTTGCACCTCCTCCAGGGGAAGCCCCTCCACGAGCCCCGCCGTGGCCCGCACCGAGGCCAGGACCACCGGCACCACCAGGGAGAAGAGAAGCAAGGGCAAAAGCACCTCCCGCCCCCGCAGGCGGCTCAAAAGCCCGGCGTAAAAGGTGGCCACGCTGGCGTAGCCCAATACCCCCAGGGCCAGGGTGAGGAAAAGGGGCAGGACCCGCTCCAGGGGCAGGTAGAAGAGGCCCCCCGCCACCAGGAGGGCGAGGAGGCCTAGAGGCAGGAGGAGGAGCATCTGGAAGAGGAGCTTGCCGAAGTAGATCCACTCCTTTCCCCCTGGGGTGAGGAGGAGGTCGTCCAGGGTGCCGTCCTCCACCTCCAAGGCGAAGGCCCGGGTGGAAAGGAGCGTGCTCCCAAAGGCCAGGGCCACCCACAAGACCCCAGGGGCCGCCCGGCGCAAGGGGGCCTCCTCCGACCCCAGGGCCAGGGCCATGATGAAGAGCATCACCAGGAAAAAGGCCAGCACGGAGAGGAGCCCGGCGCGGTCGCGGACCTCCAGGCGCAGGTCCCGAAGGGCCAAAAGCCACACCCGCCGCACCGTCCCCACCCCCTCCCCTACCCCCCCTACCGCTTGCGCCCTCATGCCGCCCCCAGCTCGAGGGTGCGGTCAGCCACCCGTTCGGCCAGGGCCCGGTCGTGGGTGGCCAGCACCACCCCCGCCCCCTTTCGGGCCTCCGCCAGGGCCTCCAGGAGAAGCCGCCTCCCCTCCCCGTCCAAGGCGGTTTCCGGCTCGTCCAAAAGCCAAAGGTCGGGGGAAAGGAGGTGAAGGCGGGCCAGGGCCAAACGCTTCTTCATGCCGCTGGAGAAGGCGGAGACGGGCAGACCCTCCGGCAGGGCGAAGCGGGCCAGGGCCTCCCGCCAGTCCCCCTGCCGGCCGTGAAAGGCGAGGTCAAAGAGGAGGTGCTCCCGGGCGGTGAGGTGGCGGTGAAAGGCGGGGGGGTTGGAGAGGAAAAGCGCCCTGCCCAACCGCTCCACCCGGCCCCGGGTGGGTCTCAGAAGCCCCGCCATGAGGCGGAGAAGGGTGGTCTTGCCGGAACCGTTCGGCCCCAGGAGGGCCACCACCTCCCCCCGCTCCAGGGTGAAGGAGAGGTCCTTTAGGACCCAGTCCCTGCCAAACCGCTTGGAGATGGACTGCAGGCGCAGCAACATGCTAAGCCTAGTTTAGGGGTATCCCCCCGGGACTTGGGTCCCGGGGGCGGGACCACCGCCTCGCTAGAGGTATTTCTGCAGCCATTCCGGGGTGATCCGCAGGAAGAAGGTGTTCAAGGAGGTGTACGTGCCCGTGAGGAGCAGGAACCCCACCAGGAGGAGGACCGCCCCCGCCAGGACCTCCACGTAGTGGGAGAGCCGCCCCGCCCTCCGGATCCACCCCTTGAGCCGCTCGGCGAAAAGGGCCACCAGGAGGAAGGGCACCGCCAGGCCCAGGATGTAGGCCAGGAGAAACCCCACCCCGCCCCCCACGGCGGTGAGGGTGAGGATGGCCCCCAGGATGGGGCCGATGCAGGGGGTCCAGCCCAGGCCCAGGGTGGCCCCCAGGAGGAAGGCCCCCAAGGGGCGCCCCGTCTCCCCCTCGTAGCGGAGGGAGACCCCCCAGCGGGGCCTCAGGCCCAGCATGTAAAGCCCGAAGAGGATCAGGACCCCTCCCCCCACCCGGGCCAGGGCCTGCCGGTGCTCAAAGAGAAGCCCCCCGAGAAGGGTAAAGGGGAGGCCCAGGAGGAAGAAGATCACCCCAAAGCCCAGGACGAAGAAGAGGGCGTTGAAGAGGGGGCGCCCCCGCTCCCCCCCCAGGTAGAAGAGGTAGGTGGGGACGAGGGGCAAGACGCAGGGGGAGAGGAAGGAAAGCACCCCCGCCAAAAAGGCCGCCGTCAGGGAAAGGCTCATGCCTCCATCCTAGGGCAGGGTGAGCCAGGGGAAGCGGCGCTGGGTCTCGGGGTCCAGGTGGAGGAGCTCCCGAGCGGGCATCTTCACCTGGGGCAAGGTCTTCTCGTTGATGGGCTCGTCCGCGTCTATGATGCCGTTCATGTAAAGCAGGAAGGCCACCAGATGGTAGACCTCCTCGTCCGTGAGCGTTCCCGGGGCCCCGAAGGGCATGGCCCGGCGGATGTAGTCAAAGAGGGTGGTGGCGTATTGCCAGTAGTTGCCGATGGCGAACTCCGCGGGCTCCGTGTCGGGGGTTATGGGGAAGGGCTCGGCCACCAGGCGGTTGAAGGGGTACCCCTCGCCCCGGGCCCCGTGGCAGGAGGCGCACTTCTCCGCGTAGATGCGCTCCCCCTCGGCCACCTTGCCCTCCCCAGGGGGAAGCCCCCGCCCGTCAGGGAGGACCACGGGCCGGATGTCGTACCGGGCCGCCAGCTCTTCCGTGATGGGGGTTCCGAGCTGGTACCGGGCCCCCACCGCCAGGCCCAAAAGGGCCAGGACCACGAGGATGCGCCTAGACATCAAACACCTCCCCGCCGCAACCCCCCGCGGGGCCAAAGGCCTGCTGCCCCAGGGGCTGGTCCCCGTTCACCACCCGGCCATCGGGGAGGATGCGCCAGGCCTGGATGGCGTTGTAGTGGTAGCGGTTGTTCCTCCCCCACTTCTGGAAGAACTCCTCCCGGGTGGGCTGGGTGTTGCCCTTCTCGTCCCAGGCCCGGCTCCAGAGGACCACCTCCTTGCCGTCCCAGTACCAGGGCATCTTGAAGCGCACGAAGGCGTAGCGCTCCACCGGGGGCTCGAGGCTCGCCTGCCGCCAGGTCTTGCCCTCGTCAAAGGAAATCTCCACCCGGGTGACCCGCCCGTACCCGCTCCAGGCCAGGCCCCGGATCTCGTGGAAGCCCGGCTTGATCTGCTGGAGCCCGGAGGGGTAGGTGATGATGGACTCGGGGTCCATGACCCAGGTGAAGGCCAGAACCCGGCCGTCCGCCATCACGTCGGTGTACTCGCTGGTCTCGTCCTTGGCCATGGCGGGCAGGTCGGTGACCAGGATGCGCCTGAGCCACTTCACCTGGATGCTCCCCTCCCAGCCCGGCACCACCAGGCGCACGGGGTAGCCCTGCTCGGGGCGAAGCGCCTCCCCGTTTTGCGCGTAGGCCACCAGCACGTCCTCCATGGCCTTCTCCAAAGGCAGGGAGCGGGTGTAGGCGGCGGCGTCCATCCCCTCGGGGATGAGCCACTTGGCCCCAGGCTTCACCCCGGCCTCCTTCAGAAGGAGGGCGAGGGGCACCCCGGTCCAGCTGGCGTTGGAGGCCAGGCCGCGGCTCCGGGTGGCGGTGAGGGCGGGGTCCGGGGGGTTGCGGTAGCCGTTCTGACCGTTTCCGGCGCACTCAATGAAGTAGGTGCGGGTCACGGAGGGGAAGCGCTTCAAGTCCTCCAGGGTGAAGGCCAGGGGGCGCTCCACCATGCCGTGGATCACCAGGCGGTACTTGGCCGGGTCCACCTGGGGGACCCCCCCGTGGTGCCGCTCGAAGTGGAGGCCGTTGGGGGTGATGACCCCCTCCAGCTTCTCCAAGGGGGCGAAGTCCGCCCCGGAGTGGCGGGTGCGCAGGTTGGGGGAGATGTAGCGCACCACCCCGGCCTCAAAGGGGCTCCGCTCCCCGTACTCGGAAAGGGGAGCCCCCAAAGTCCTCATGGGGGCGAAGGCCTCCTCGTCCCAGGGGGCGCTTTGCCCCTTGGCCCTGAGGAGGCTTAGGAGGCCCCCGGCGCCCAGGAGCCGGAAGAACTTCCTTCGGTCCATATACCCTCCTAGCGTATCACCTTCCCGCAAGGGAAACCCCCGCCCCCAAGGGGGCGGGGGATAAAGCCCTTAGGCCGGGCCGAACATGTCGTTCCAAATGCCCGTGGCCCAGCCGATGGCAGCGGTGCCGTTGGCCGCCGAACGCTGGTTGTCCACGGAGCCCTGGGACTTGATCTGCTTGGCCGCCTCGTCCCAGGAGTAGTTGGCCGCCACCCAGATGGCCTCCTCCTTGTCCACGAAGGAGTAGCAGATGTTGTGGGGAAGCTCCGGGGGAATCTCCGCCAGGGGCTTACCTTTAAGCCGTTCTGCCAGGTGCCGGGCCACGATGGTGCCGGAAACGTAGGCCACCATGCCGCTCTTGGGGTAAGGGGTGTTCCCGGTGATGTCCCCCACCAGGTAGACGCGGTCGTCCTTCTCCGAGAGGAAGTAGGGGATCTTCACGTTGGCCCAGCGCTCCCCCAGGCCTGCGGTGCGCACCAGCTCCCCCGCCTTCATGGGAGGAATGATGTTGGCCAAGGTGAAGGGCACGTCCCCGAGCTCCGTCTTCACCACCTTCTTCCCGTAGTCCAGGCCGGTGATCCGGGTGTTGGGAACGTACTCCAGGTAGTCCTTGTAAAGCTCGTTGTAGGCGGCCAGGAAGCCCGGGGCCTTGGAGATAGGTTGGGGGTTGGCATCCAAAACGATAAGCTTCCCCTTAACCCCCTTGGTCTTGAGCCGCCAAGCCAGCATGGCCGCCCGCTCGTAGGGCCCCGGGGGACAACGGTAGGGAGGGTTGGGGATGTACATGACCAGTTCCCCACCGGTTTCGTCAAACTGGTCCAGAAGCCTCCTGAGGGCGATGTGCTCGAAGGGCTTGAAGCCCACGGGCATGAGGTGCTTCGCCTCGGCGTAGCCGGGGATGGCCTCGTACATGTAGTCGATGCCCGGGGCCAGGACCAAGAAGTCATAAGCCAGGTATCCCCCGGTGGTCCGCACCAGGCGGCGGTCCCGATTGATGTCCAAAACCCTCTCCTGGACAAAGATCACCCCGTCCTTAACCACGTTGGTGTAGTCAAAGACCAACCACTCCAGGGGCTTGACCCCGGCCAGGAAGAGGTTGGACATGGGGCAGGACATGAAGATGGGCTTCTGCTCGACGAGCACCACCTCCACATCCACCCCGGACTGGACCAGCTTCCGGGCCACCGTGGTGCCACCCCAGCCGCCCCCGATCACCACCACCCGCGGCTTGCGGGTGCGGGGAAGAAGGGTGGCCGGGCGGCTGTAGAACTCCTGGGCGAAGGCTGGGCTCGAGATCGCCCCGGCAGCGGCCAAAGCCGCCCCCGTCTTGAGGACCTGACGCCGACTGACCTTGCTCATACTCCCTCCTTCTTCTTGGCCAGCCTCTTATCGGCCAGGGCGGTAAGGAGTCCCGCCCGTAGCTTCCAGGATCTGGCTCATGACCCGGCGGGCCTCCTGGAGCATGGCCACCGCCGGCGTGCCCATCACACCGGGCATGATGGTCATGAGCATGGGCTCGATGGCACCCACCAGGACGTCATTACCCATCTGCATGGCAAAGAAGCGGCAAGGAGCGGCGAAACCTCCCGCAGGCTGGGTGAGGAACATGATCCGAGCCCATTCGCTCTTGCAGGGCATGATCACGGTCACCGGGCCCACCTTCACGTTGGGCAAAAGGTTAAGCCCGTTGGAAGTGAGCTCCGTTTCCACCATGAGCACCACATCCTCCACCTTGGCGGAGGGCACCCGGTACATGAGGGCAGGCATCATGCCGCTAGCGGGATCGGGCATCATGGCGGGGGGCAGGCGCTTCACGATGCCAAGCCGTCCCAGGGCCGCCTCGAGGCGCCACACCAACCGTTCCACCTCACCCCCGTACACCTGGAGCATGGAGAAGAGGAGGCGCCCGTCAAAAGTGCCCACCGTGAAGCTGTTCCCCTGGCCGGTGATGAAGACCGTGGGAGGTAGGACGATGGCGGCCATGGGATTTTTGGAAACCGCCTCGATGCTTCCCTTATCCGGCTTCAGCACCACCAGGCGGTACTCGGGGAAACCCGGGCCCGTCACCTGCCGCACCTGCTCCCCCAGGTTCAGCACCCGGTCTGCCTCGAGGCCCACGGACTTCAGGGCGGAGAGGGTCTTGGCCTCCACCTCTTCCAGGGAGCCTTTAACCTCCACCACCAAAGACTGCGCCAAACCCAACCCCAAAAGGGCCACCAAAGCCAAAAGCTTCCTCATTGCGAACCTCCTTCCACTTCCAGGCCGGCGTCCAGCCAGCCCTTAAAGCCGTGAGCGATGTTCTTGGCATTCTTGTAGCCAAGCGCTTGCAGGTAAGCGGTCACCACCATGGAAATGCTGCCCGAGTTGCAATAGACCAGAATCAAGGTTTCCTTGTCCTTGGGAAGCTCCGCCAGGCGATCGGGTACCTGCCCAACGTAGATGTGCACCGAACCAGGAATGTAGCCCCTCTTCCGCTCCTCCTCCGTGCGCACGTCCAGGATAAAGGGATCAAAGAGGAGGAGGTCCTTGGCCTCGGTGGGATACACCAGATAGCTGGCGGGGGGCACGCGCTTGAGGAACTCCCCAAAGGCCTTCACCCAGTCCCCCCCCGCCCCCCCTCCCCCCTGGGCCCGGGCCAGGGGAAGGAGGGGAAGAAGGGCAAGGAGGTGGCGGCGGCGCATGGCTAGCGGGTGAAGAAGGGCAACTCCTCAAAGGAGTGCCCCGCCTTCGTGGCCTCGGCCAGCATGTAAAGGGTCAGGGCGATGTGCACGTCCGAGTAGAACTCGGGCTTGGGGATGGCGATGGACTCGTAGCAGAAGTTGATGCGGTCCTCCATGGTATAGAGCTTGTCCTCCTCAAAGCGGTAGGCGGGCCACTCGTTGCCGAGGCCCTGCCTGGGGCTCCGCACCGGGGAGAGCCGCACCCTTTGGCCCGCGTACTGGTCGTGGCAGACGGCGCAGCTCATGTCCCTGGCCCCCGCCCGGGTGTACCAGAGCTCCCGGCCCAGGTTGTACAGGGCGAGCTCCTGGGGGTGCTTGGGCACCACCTGGATCTTCGCTTTGGAGGAGAAGGTGGCGATGTAGGTGGTGATGGCCTTCACCTCATCCCGCTTGATCTCCCCCGGCTTGTAACCCTGGACCTTCTGCATGCAGGTGTAGACCCGGCTCTCCAGGTCCTCCACCCGCCTGCTGTCCGGGAAGTACTTGGGCAAGATGGCGTAAACCCCCTCCAGCACCCCCTTTCCCTTGCCGAAGTCGCACTCCTCCAGGGTCTTCCCCGAGGGCCCCTTGCGGAAGAAGAGCTCCTTCCCCTCCTCGGCGAAGAGCTCGCCGGGCAAGACCCCAAAGGTTTCCAGGTACATCTGGCGCTGGCGCATGGCCTCCTCAAAGGGGTCCAAGGGCTTGCTCTGCTGCGTGTACGCCGCAAGCCCCGCCAGTACCCCAAAGGCCACCCCGGCCAGCAGGATCAGGCGCTTCTTTCGCACGCTCACGGCTCACCTCCGGTTGATGGGGGAGTTGGGGTCCAGGAGGAAGGCCACCAGGTCGGCGGTTTCCTCGGGGGTGAAGAGGCCGTGAACCCCGCCCCGGTACATGAGGGAGCAGGGCACGAAGGCCCAGGCGTTGTAGATCTTCTCGTAGGTGTACCGGACCACGGGCTCCGAGGTCCCCCGCTGGCCGTAGCCGGTGAGGGGTGGACCCATGGTGCCATGGGCCACCTCATCCGGCACCCCCGCGTGGCAGGCGTAGCAGTTGCCCCGCTTGGGGTCGGTGAAGACCTTCTCCCCGTTCTTCCAGTCCCCCATGAGCTTGCCGCTCTGCGGGTACCGGATAAGGGCCTTCTGCTCCTCCAGGAACTTGGGCAAGAGGTCAGCAGGGATCTTGTCCCGGTACTGGCTGCAAAGGGCCTGGCCCCGGTCCTGGGCCAGCATCACCTGGGCGAACTCGTGGCCCCCGGCGTGCAGGGCGGCCTCGAGGCGGGCCCTAAAGGGACTTACCTGGGAAAGCCCGAGCCCCAGGAGCACAAGGCCAACGACCAAAACCGCCATTCTCTTCATCCTTTCACCTCCGGAACCCGGTAGGTCCTTCCCAGCACGCGCACGTTGGGGCTAGGGGCGACCTTGACCCGCCCCACCCCCTTCAGGTACTCCTCCAGCACGGCGTAGATGGGCCTAGGCTCGTACCCCGCCTTGGCCTCCCCCACCCGTTGGAGCCTCCCCCCGTAGGAGGCCGCCAGGTAGCGGCGGTTCGGGTCCAGGGGCTTTCCCCCCACCTCCACCTCCCGGATGCGCTGCCCTGCGGGGGCGTCGGGGTCCAGGACGTAGCGGAGGCCGAAGACCCGGCTCACGTCCCCGCCTTGCTGGTAGAAGGGATCGGGGGTGAAGACGTTACTGGCGATGTCCTCCAAGACCCCTTTCACCTGCTCCCCCCGCAGGTAAAAGAGGTAAAGCTCCGGGTAGGTAAAGCCGGTGTAGGCGTAAAGGTGGTCCCGGGTGATGGCCTGGCCCGGCAAGATGGTGGTCCCCCAGCGCACCGCCGGGCTGAAGACCACCTCCACCTCCGGGTAGAGGGCCCTCACCGCCTCCCCCACCAGCTGGTCCCAGGTGGAGTAGAGGGTATCCCGCTTGTAGAGGAGGCTTTCGGACACCGCCAAGGGGGCGAAGAGGTGCTCTCGGTGCGGCCCTACCCGCCCCTCCAGCCACGCCTCCACGTCCTCGGCCTTGGGGAGGTGCTGGGCCAAGACGGGCAGGACCCGCACCCGGAGGTTGGCGATCCCCCCCTTCCAGAGCTTCAGGTCCACCCGCATGAGGGCCTTGCCCGCGGCGCTTCCCGCCACGATCCAGGTCTTCCCCACCCGCCAGGGCCTGGGGGTGAGGTCGTGGGTGTGGCCGGAGAGGATGAGGTCAATCCCCCGAACCCGTTCCGCCAAAGCGGCGTCCAGCTGGAGCCCGTTGTGGGAGAGGAGGACCACGGCGTCCGCCCCTTCCCCCCGCGCCTGGTCCACCGCCTCCTGGAGCCTTCTCTCGTCCAAGGCGAAGGAGAGGCCCTCCGTGAAGGCCTCGGGGTGGGAGACCCGCACGTAGGGGTAGGTGGCCCCCACCACGGCCACGGCCCCCTTCCCCAGCGGGTGGATGCGGTAGGCGGGAAAGAGGGGATCGCCGAAGAGCTCGTCCACCACGTTGTAAGAAAGGTGCTCCCCCCGGAATTTCTTCAGGAGTTCTTCCACCCTTTCCCGCCCCAGGGTCCACTCCCAGTGGGTGACCATGTGGTCCACCCCGGTGAGGTTCTGCCACTCCACGATGGCCTCCCCATCCGTGAGGAGGGAGAGGCCGGAGTTGGTCCAGGTGTCGCCCCCGTCCAGGACCAGGACCCGGCCGCCCTCCGCCTCCACCTGGGCCTTCTGCTGGCGGATAAGAGCCGTGAGGGCGGAGAGGCCCCCGATGGGGCCGAAGACCTGGGCCAGCTCCACGAAGTCCACGTAGGAGAGGAGGTAGGCGAGGGGCGTGCCCCGCTCCACCCCGTAGTAGCGCAGGACGGCCTCTCCCGTGAGGTAGCCCGGACGGCCCATCAGGGGCTTGGGGGCGATGAGGTTCGGGGGCTCCATGAAGTAGTGGGGGAAGGCTTGCCCGTGCAGGTCGGAGAAATAGAGGAGGGTGGCGTCCCCGTAGGGGGGGAGGTCGTAGAGGCGGGCGGGGTTGGCCAACACCTGGGCCAGGGCCTTAGGCCCCAGGCCAGCCAAGGCGGAAAGGAGGAAAAGGGCTTCCCTTCGGTTCATTTAGACCCCACGGCGGGCTTGGTGTTGAAGTCGCTCTCCGGGTCCAGGAGGTAGGCCACCACGTCGGCGATCTCCTCCGGCGTGAGGAGCCCCTGGGCCCCGAAGCGGTACATGACCGTGCACGGGAAATAGGCCCAAGCGTTGTAGATGACCTCGTAGGTGTAGCGCTGGATGGCCTCGGACTGCCCCCGGTTCAGGCCGTACTTCTCCAGGCTGGGGCCCACGTCCCCGCCCAGGTGCACCGGGGAGCCGAAGTGGCAGGAGAAGCAGTTGGCCTTCTGGAGGTTGTTGAAGATGGCCCCGCCCTTCCTCCAGTCCCCCATGAGCTTGCCGCTTTGCGGGTACTTGATGAGGGCCCGCTGCTCCTCCAGGAACTTGGGCAAGAGGTCAGCGGGCAGGCGGTTTCTGTGGATGGAGCAAAGGGCCTGGTCCGGGCGCTGGCCGATGAAGGCCTCGGCGTAAGCCTTACCACCGGATTTGATCCGCTCAAGCTCCTGGTCTTGGAAGAAGCGCTGGGCCAGGGCCAAGGCCAAGAGCGAAAGGATCGCGAGGGCAAGGAGTGCCTTTTTCATGCTTCCTCCTCAGCGCACGAAGGCGGGCCACTCCTCCACCACCGCCCCGTTGTTGCTGTAGGCCAGGAAGAGCTCCAGGGCCAGGATGGGAAGGGAGTACAGGTCCGGCTGCGGGTGGCCGATGTTGCCATAGCAGGCGCGGATCCGGTCCTGCATGGTCCAGATCTGGTCGTTGGAGTAGCGGTAGGCGGGCCAGTGGGTCCAGGACTTGTCCTTGCCCAGGACATCGGCGTAGGGCAGGACCCCCGCCCGCCTGCCCACGTAGGTCACGTGGCAGGTGGCGCACCCTATGTCCCGGGCCCCGCTACGGGCGTAAAAGAGCTTCTCACCCAGGGCGTAAAGCTCCCGCTCCTGGGGAAAGAGCAGGCGGACCTGGATGGGCTTACCGGTGGAGTGGCTGGCGATGTAGAAGGCCACCGCCACCACCTCCGAGCGCTTGATCTGATTGGGCTGGTAGCCTTGGACCCGCGTCATGCAGGTGAGGATGCGGCTGTCCAGGTCCTCCACCTTCCCCGTGTCCGGGAAGTAACGGGGAAGCCGGGCGGCCGCCCCCTCCAGCACCCCCTTGCCCAGGCCGAAGTCGCACTCGGCCATGGTCTTGCCGCTCGGCCCCTTGCGGTTAAAGAGCTCCTTGCCCTGCTCCACCACGAGCTCCGTGGGCAAGATGCCCGCGGTCTCCAAGAGGAGTTGCTTCTGGCGCTTGGCCTCCTCCCGGGGGTCCACCTGCCCTTGGGCCAAGGCTACCCCCACGAGAAGTGTGGCCAGGAACAAACCCACCGCCTTGCGCATAGCCCCACCTCCATAAGGCGCCCGGGTTCTCCCCGGGCGCCATCCTCAGGCCAGTTCCAGCTTGACCGTGCCCTCGCCGGTGTCCCCGCTGGTGTCCTTGAGCTTCACGGTGAAGGTGCCAGGCTTTTCCGCCTTGAACTTGAAGCCGTAAAGGGGGTTGGCGCTGGTGGAGGGGCCGGGGCGGGCCTCGGCCACCTTCTCCCCCTCGAAGTAGACCTCCACCAGGTTGATGTAGTTGGCGGGGATGAGGTTCCCCTGCGCGTCCCTGCGGGTTCCTGGCTCGTTGGGGTGCTGGGCTACCGCTTGCAGCTTGAACTCCTCACCGGCCTTGGGCTTGGGAGGAGTCAGGCGAACGATGGTGCGGATGGGCATCTCTTACCTCCTTTCCTTAACCGCAGCCACCCACGGTGACGCGGGTGCTGGCCGAAGCCAAGAGGAGCTTGCCGTCAGCCGTTTCCACCACGGCCCGGACGGCGGAGGTTTCCGCCAGGCGCACCCGGGTGGCGTAGTAAGGCAGGGCCTTCATGGGCATGAAGGAGACCAGGCGGGGCGTGGGGTTCTTGTCGGCGAAGAGGTGGACGGCCTTCACCTGGCCTGGGGGCAGGTTCACCTCCACCTCCGCGGGCACGTTGGCCCCGCTCTCGGCGATGGCGGGCATGGTGAGCTTGACCAGGTTAGAGGGGGTGAGGTCCTGGAAGCCCTTGCCCAAGGTCTCCTTAAGGGCCTTCTCTAAGTGGGCCAGATCCTCGCCCTCCAGACCCTGCGCCCTCACCGGGATGCCGGCCAGGGCCAGGGCGGAAAGGGCCGCTCCGGTGGTCCTCAAAAACGCTCGCCTATTCACACACACCTCCCTTGGCGCACATCTGGCGAAGCTCCTTGAGGAACTCCGCCCGGGGCCGGCTGCCAAAAAACCGGCCCACCTCTTCCCACGCCCCCTTGCGGTGGACGAGGAAGACAAAGGTCGGGGTGCCCGGCACCCGGAAGCGCCGGGCGAGCTCCTGCCCCTCCGGGGACTCGGTGCCCACGGAGGCCACCACGAAACGCTCCTCCAAGAGGCGGCTCACGCCGGGGTCGGAGAGGACGAAGGTGTTCATCTGGTCGCAGTAAGGGCAGTAGGGGCTGTGGAAGTAGACCATGAGCACCCGCCCGCTTTCCCTGGCCAGGTCCTGGGCTTGGGCGTAAGGGTACCAGCGAGCAAAGTCCGGAGCGGCGAGGGCCGCGCCCAGGAGGAGGAGTGTCCACAGTACCCGGTACATGTACATGGTTTACACCGCCTGGGTACACCCAAGGACATTTGTACCTTAGCAACCTGTCAGAGGAAAATCAAGCCCCCAGGAACCCAGTCTCCCGCCCTCCTCTTCACCAAATACCCCTGAGCGCTTATGTATCTAGAAGCCCCCGTGCCCCCACGGGCGTACCCCTCCTAACCTCAGCTAAAGGGTTCCTTAAGCTTCCGCCCCTTGACGGGCACCCCGGGACAAATTACCCTAATACCCCGGAGGGTAAAGATGAAGCGGACCCTTATGGCTTTCCTCCTTCTCGGCGGCCTGGCCCTGGCCCAGGCGGACGGCGCCAAGATCTATGCCCAGTGCGCGGGGTGCCACCAGCAAAACGGCCAAGGCATCCCCGGGGCCTTCCCTCCCTTGGCGGGCCACGTGGCGGAGATCCTGGCCAAGCAGGGCGGGCGGGCGTACCTGATCCAGGTCATGCTCTGGGGCCTGCAGGGGCCCATTGAGGTCAAGGGCATGAAGTACAACGGGGCCATGCCCGCCTTCAACGGCCTTAAGGACGAGGAGGTCGCCGCGGTCCTGAACCACATCGTCACCGCCTGGGGGGACGACAAGAAGGTGAAGGACTGGAAGCCCTTTACCGCGGCCGAGGTGAAGGCCCTGCGCGACAAGAAGCTCACCCCCCAGCAGGTGCTGGAGGAGCGGAAGAAGCTCGGCCTGAAGTAACACCACCCCATGCCGGCTTGGGCCCGCATGGGGGCCCCGGTAAAGGGCCCTAGCGGGGAAGAACAAAAACGAGGGGCCTGGGGAGTACCCCAGGCCCTTCCGGTTTAATGGGAGGGTGCTGGAGCTTTCCTTAGAGAAGACCTTCCCTGGCTTCTGGCTATCCCTGGAGCTCTCCCTGCAAAAAGGCGAGGTCCTCGCCCTCCTGGGGCCATCGGGAAGTGGCAAGAGCACGCTTCTAAAGCTCATCGCCGGGCTCCTTAGCCCGGATAGGGGGTTCGTGCGCTTTGAGGGGCAGGACCTCACCCCCTTGCCTCCCGAAGGGCGGAAGGTGGGCTTCCTCTTCCAGGACTACGCCCTCTTCCCCCACCTCACGGTGGCGGAGAACATCGCCTTCGCCCTGGTGGAAGCCCGGTGGCCCAAGGGGGCGCGGGAGGGGCGGGTGCGGGAGCTTCTGGAGCGGATGGAGCTTGGGCCCCATGCGGCCAAGCGCCCCCAGGAGCTTTCGGGCGGGGAGCAACAGCGGGTGGCCCTGGCCCGGGCCCTGGCCAACAGGCCCCGGCTCCTCCTCCTGGACGAGCCCTTGGGGGCCCTGGACCTCCGCCTGAGGGAGGAACTCCTCTTCTTCCTGCGCCGGACGCTACGGGAAGAGGGGGTCACCACCCTCCTCGTGACCCACGACCAGGGGGAGGCCTTCCTCCTGGCCCACCGGGTGGCCCTCCTCCGGGAAGGGAGGCTTGTGCAGGTGGGAAGGCCCGAGGAGGTCTACGCCCGCCCCAAGGACGCCTGGGCCGCCCGCTTCCTGGGGCACAAGAACCTCCTCTCCCCCGCGGAGAGCGAGGCCTTAGGGCTTCCCCCGAGGGCCCACCTCCTCCCCCCAAAGGCCCTGGCCCTCGAGGGCCCCCTGGAAGGGGTGGTGGAGGAGCGGCTCTTCTACGGGCCCCGGGTGGGGCTTTGGGTGCGGGTGAGGGGGGTGCGGCTTTACCTCGAGGCCCAGGAGGGCCCCGGGGAGGGCACCCCCATAGGCCTCCACCTGGACCTGGCCCAGGCGGTACCCTTGGAGGGATGAGGCGCTTCGCCCTCCTCCTGGGTGGGCCCCTCCTGGTCACGGAGGCCCTCAAGGAAAGGCTTCGGGGCTACCGCCTCCTGGCGGCGGACTCCGGGGGCCGCCACGCCCTGGCCCTGGGGCTTTCCCCGGAGCTTTGGCTTGGGGACTTTGACTCAAGCCCCCCCTGGCTCCAGGAGGCCCTTCCCGCCCCCAAGGAGGTCCTTCCCCGGGAGAAGGACCTCACGGACGGGGAGGCCCTCATCCGGAAGGCCCTGGAACTGGGAGCGGAAGAGGTGCTCCTCCTGGGTGCCTTGGGCGGGCGGCTGGACCACACCCTGGCCCACCTGGAGCTGGCCTTCCGCCTGGTGGCGGAGGGGGTGCGGGTGGAGCTCACGGACGGGCTCACCCACGCCTTCCCCCTGCTTCCGGGAAGCCACCCCTTTCCCTTGGCGGCGGGCACCCCCTTCAGCCTCCTCCCCTGCCCCAAGGCCACCTTAGGGGTGGAAGGAGCCCGCTGGAACCTCCCCCCCACGCCCCTCGAGGCCACCACCCGCACCCTGGAAAACCAAGCCCTCGGGCCCATCCGGGTGCGGGTAGCGGAAGGCCGGGCGGTGCTCTACCTCTTCTGAGGCCCCTCCCTGACCCCAAGAGGGGCGGCGGGAAGGGCCGGGAAACTCCTTGACAGGGGGAAAGGGGGAAGCTACACTAGCCTTTGGCGTTTGGGCCGCTAGCTCAACCGGTAGAGCAACCGACTCTTAATCGGTGGGTTACAGGTTCGAGTCCTGTGCGGCCCACCAGGGACCCCGGGGGAACCCGGGGGTTTCTCCTTAAGATGAAGCCCATGGAGCTTCCCCAGAGCCCCCTGGACCTCCTGGCCTGGGACCTGCCCCGGGGGGAGCCCTGGGGCTACGCCTTGGCGCAGAGCCTCCTCAAGGCGCCCTGGGCCTGGCGGGCCCTCCGGCCCACCCCCGGCCTCCTGGACCTGGTGCGCCTGGACCTCGAGGCCCTCTACCTGGAGTTGGAGCGGCGGCGGGGGGAGTTTCCCCTTAAAGAGCTGGGGGAACGCCCACCCCACCCCGCCGAGGAAGGGGCCCTGAAGGCCCTCCTCGCCCGCGACCCCCTGGCCCTGGTGGAGGTCCTGAAGGCCCACGGGCCCTGGCCCTTCGCCCTCTACCGGGCCTTCCGCTTCGGGGGGGAGGTGCGCCCCCTTCCCCACCCCCGCCTGCCCCGGGAAGGGGAGCTCCTGGGGTACGAGGCCCAGCTCAGGGCCCTGAGGGAGAACGCCGAGCGCTTCCTTTCCGGAAAGCCCGCCCTCCACACCCTCCTCTACGGGGCCCGGGGCACGGGGAAGAGCACCGCGGCCAAAAGCCTCCTCCACCTCCCCGAATCCCGCATGGTAGAGGTGGAGCCCCAGGCCCTCCCCCACCTGGAGCGCTTGCTGGAGAAGCTCGCCCTCCTTCCCCACCGCTTCTTCCTCTTCTTGGACGACCTCTCCCTGGACCCGGAGGGCGAGGCCTTCCACCACCTGAAGGCCCTGCTGGAGGGAAGCCTGGAGGGCCCCCCGGAAAACGTCCTTCTCCTGGCCACCTCCAACCGCCGCCACCTGGTGCGGGGGCTGGGGGAAAATCCCCTGCCCGGGGCCGACCCAGGGGCCTGGGACGCTCTCCAGGACACCCTGGCCCTGGCGGAGCGCTTTGGGCTCGTGCTCACCTTCCCGCCCTTTGACAAGGCCCTCTTTCTCCGGGCGGTGGCCCACCACCTGGGCCGCCCCCTCACCGGAGCGGAGGAGGCGGAGGCCCTGCGCTTCGCCCTGCAGAAAGGCTTCTCCGGGCGGGTGGCCCGGCAGTTCGCCCAGACCCTGGGCTAGCCCCCGTACTTCAAGGCCGCCTCCACGAAGCCCACGAAGGGCGGGGAAGGGCGCATGGGCCGGCTCTTGAACTCGGGGTGGCTTTGGAGGCCCAGGAAAAAGGGGTGGTCCTTCAGCTCGATGGCCTCCACCAGCCCCGCCCCCCGGCCCCGCATCCCGGGGGTGGTGGCGGAGATGACGAGGCCCGCCCGCTCCAGCCCGTCCACGTAGAGGGGGTTCACCTCGTAGCGGTGGCGGTGCCGCTCCAGGACTTCCTCTTTGCCGTAGAGGCGGTGGAGGAGGGTGCCTTCCCGGATGCGCATGGGCCAGTCCCCGAGACGCATGGTGCCCCCGAGGCCCTCCACCTCCAGCTGCTCGGGCATGAGGTCAATCACGGGGTGGGGGGTGTAGGGGTCAAACTCCGTGGAGTTCGCCCCCTTGAACCCCGCCACGTGGCGGGCGAACTCAATGACCGCGATCTGCAGGCCCAGGCAGATGCCGAGGTAGGGGATCTTCCGCTCCCGGGCGTACTGGGCCGCCCGCACCTTGCCCTCAATGCCCCGGACCCCGAACCCCCCCGGGACCAGGATGCCGGAGACGTCCCGGAAGGCCTCGTCCAGGTCCGCCTCCTCCAGGCCCTCCGCGTCCACCCACTTCACCTCCACCAGGGCCCGGTTCTTGATCCCCGCGTGCTTGAGGGCCTCGAGGAGGGAGAGGTAGGCGTCCGGCATCCTCACGTACTTGCCCGCGATGGCGATCCTCACCCGGCGCTCGGGGTGCTTCAGGACCCTGACCGCCTCCTGCCAGAAGGCCAGGTTGGGGAAGACGGCCTCGAGGGCCAAGGCCCGCTCCACCACCCGGCCCAGGCCCTGCTCCTCCAGGAGCAGGGGCACCTCGTAAAGGTGCTCCACGTTGGGGCTGCTGAACACGTGCCCGGGGCGCACGTTGGTGAAGAGGGCCACCTTCTTCCGCACCTCCTCGGGCACGGGCTTCACCGAGCGGAGCACGATGGCATCGGGCTGGATGCCCACCCCCCGCAGGGTGGCCACGGAGTGCTGGGTGGGCTTGGTCTTGAACTCCTCGCTGGTCTCCAGGTAGGGGACCAGGGTCAGGTGGATGTAGAAGGTGTTCCCCTCCCCCTCGTCAAAGCGGAACTGGCGGATGGCCTCCAAAAAGGGGAGGCTCTCGATGTCCCCCACCGTGCCCCCCACCTCCACCACCACCACCTCCGCCCGCTGCTCCTCCGCCACCTTGCGGATCCGCTCCTTGATCTCGTCGGTGATGTGGGGGATGACCTGGACCGTCTGGGAAAGGTACTCGCCCCGGCGCTCCTTCTGGATCACGGAGAGGTAGACCTGGCCGGTGGTGAGGTTGTTGCCCCGGGAGAGGTCCAGGTCCAGGAAGCGCTCGTAGTGGCCGATGTCCAAATCGGTCTCCGCCCCGTCCCCCGTCACGAAGACCTCCCCGTGCTCGTAGGGGCGCATGGTACCCGCGTCCACGTTCACGTAGGGGTCTATCTTGATGGCCGTGACCCGGTAGCCCCGGGCCCGGAAGAGGGCCCCCAGGGAGGAGGTGAGGATGCCCTTGCCCAGGCTGGACACCACGCCCCCGGTCACGAACACGTACTTTCTCGGCCTCGCTGTGCTCTCGGAAACCCCGTTCACGGGACTTCAGCCTACCATATCTGGCGAAAGGGGCTGGGGTTATGGTAGAGTTCTCTTTGGCGTTCTTGCGGGGTCCCCCGATCCCCCGGCAAGAACAGGGCGTGCCCGTTCACGCCGCAAGGAGGGCCCAAGCCATGCTTCCCAAGACGTACGTACCCAAGGATCCCGAACCCCGCTGGGTTCTCATTGACGCCGAGGGCAAGACCCTCGGGCGGCTCGCCACCCAGATCGCCACCCTCCTCCGGGGCAAGCACCGCCCCGACTGGACGCCCAACGTGGCCATGGGGGACTTCGTGGTGGTGGTGAACGCCGACAAGATCCGCCTCACGGGCAAGAAGCTCAAGCAGAAGGTCTACACCCGCTACAGCGGCTACCAGGGGGGCCTCAAGGAGATAACGGCGGAGAAGATGCTGGCCACCCACCCCGAGCGGGTGCTGGAGCATGCGGTGAAGGGCATGCTCCCCAAGGGGCCTTTAGGCCGGAGGCTCTTCAAGCGCCTCAAGGTCTACGCGGGCCCCACCCACCCCCACCAGGCCCAGAAGCCGGTGAAGCTGGAGGTCAAGTGATGGAGCAGTACTACGGTACCGGGAGGCGTAAGGAGGCGGTGGCCCGGGTCTTCCTCCGGCCCGGAAGCGGCAAGGTCACCGTGAACGGTCAGGACTTCCAGGACTACTTCCAGGGCATCGTGCGGGCGGTGGCGGCCCTGGAGCCCTTGCGCGTGGTGGACGCCCTGGGGCGCTTTGACGCCTACATCACCGTGCGGGGCGGGGGCAAGAGCGGCCAGGTGGACGCCATCAAGCTGGGGGTGGCCCGGGCGCTCCTCCGCTACAACCCCGACTACCGCGCCCGGCTCAAGCCCCTGGGCTTCCTCACCCGGGACGCCCGGGTGGTGGAGCGCAAGAAGTACGGCAAGCACAAGGCCCGCCGCGCGCCCCAGTACTCCAAGCGCTAAGGCCTCCCCCTCAGGCCTCCGGGGACCCCTCCCCGGAGGCTTCCCTTTCCAGGGCCCGGAGGGCGGCCAAGAGCTCGTCCGGGGGAAAGACGTGGACCCTTGGGTGGCGCAGGTAGACGAGCCGGGCCTCCGCCTCCACCCCCCAGGCCTGGCGCAGGGCCTCCCAGTAAAGGGCGAGCTGGAGGCGGTAGGCCTCGGGGTGGACCTCGAGGTCCGTCTTGTAGTCCTCCAGGTACCACCTTCCCCCCACCCGGTAAACCCGGTCCAGCACCCCGTACCAGACCGTCCCCGCCCGGGGCAGGACCAGGGGGAGCTCGGGGTAGTCCTCCTCCCGCTCCCCCAAAGGGGCAAGCCCCGCCCCCAGGAGGGCCCGGTAGCGGCGGAGGAGCTCCCGGACCTCCTCCAGGAGCCTGGCCTTCTCCCCCTCGGCGAAGGGGAAGGCCACCTCCTGGAGGAGGAGGCCCGCCATGGCCGCCGGGTCCTCGGGGTCCAGGTGGCGGGCGATGGCGTAGTGGACCAAGGTGCCCAGGGCCCGGGCGAACTCGGGGGCCCGCTCCTCCTCCAGGGCCTGGGCCAGGGGCAGGGGCTCCGCCTTGCGGTGGGCGCTAGGGGAGTGGACCCGGGGGAAGGGACGAGGGGAAAGGGTCAAGGAGGCGTAGGGGGCGAGGGGTTGGGGGGGAGGTGGGGGAGGGGGGTGGCCGGGGGAAGGCCCTTGAGCCACGGAGTGCCGGCGCACCCAGGGGTCTTGGGCATCGGGCCCCAGGCCGAGGCGCTGGAAGGCCCTGGCCCAGGGTCCCGGACGGCCCGAGGCGCTCCCCGTGACCAAAAGCACGTCCCTGGCCCGGGAAAGGGCCACGTAGAGGAGGCGCAGGCTCTCCTCCTCCTCGGCCTTGGCCCAGGCCCCGCGCACCTTGGCGAAGGCCTCCGTCCCCCGCAGGGCCACCTGGCCCTCCGGGCCCACCGCCAAGGGGTCCCGGAAGGGCGGGTCATCCCGGGCCAGGTCAAAGACCGCCACCACGGGCCACTCCAGCCCTTTAGCCGCGTGGACCGTGAGGAGGTTCACCCCCTCCCCCCCCTCGGGGAGCTCGCCCGCCTCGGGGTCCTGGGCCCTGAGGCGCATCCACTCCAGGAGGGCCTCGAGGTCGGGGAAGCGCTCGGAGGCCGCCAAGAGGAGCAGGGTGTCCAGGTTGGCCCGGGCCCTGGGGGAAAGCCTCCGCAAGACACCCTCCTCCTTGGCCAAGGCCTTCAGGGCCTCCAGGGGGGGCGCTTGCGCCAGGGTGCGGAGGTGAAGGAGCCTTTCCTGCACCTCCTCGGGCAGGTGGGGCAAGGGGTCCTCCTGGCGCAGGGCCTCCTCCACCTCCCCCAGGTCCAGCCCCACAAAGGGCCCCCGGAGAAAGGCCAGGAGGGAGAGGCGCTCCTCGGGGGTAGGGGGGCCGTCCCAGAGGGCGAGGCGCAGGGCGTGGTAGAGGTCCCGCACCTCGGGCCGGGTGAAGAAGCTCCGCCCCCGCCTCAGGCCATAGGGCACCCCCTGGGCGCGGAGGGCGGCCTCCAGGGGGGCGAAGCTAGCTCGGCTTCGCACCAGGACCGCCATCTCCCTGAAGGCATAGCCCTCCTCCCGAAGCTCCCGGAGGCGCCTTACCAGGAGGGCGGCCTCCTCCTTGCGCTTCGCCTCCAGCTCCCCCTCCCCCACCACCCAGTGCACCTCCACCCGGCCTTCCGCCTCCCGCACCGGCGCCACGGGCACCCGCTCCCCCTCGGGGAAGAGGGCCACGAAGCGGTTGAGGAAACGGGCCACCCCCTTGGCGTGGCGGAAGGTGCGGTTCAGGAGGCGGACCTCCTGGGCCCCGGCCAAGGCCTCGCGGAAGACCTCCACCCGGGCGTTGCGGAATAGGTAGATGGACTGCTTGGGGTCCCCCACGGCCACCACCTCCGCCCCCGCCTCCTCCAAGGCGCGGAAGAAGCGGCCCTGCAGGGGGTTCACGTCCTGGTACTCGTCCACGAGCACGTGGGGGAAGCGGCGCACCACGCGATCCAGGGCCTTGGGGTGGTCCAGGAGCCTGAGGGCCCAGGCCTCCAGGTCCCCGGGCCCCAGGGCCTCCCGGGTGCGCCTGCGGTACCCCTCCAGGGCCTCCCGGAAAAGCCCCACCACCCCCTCCGCCCCGGGCAGGGGGTGGAACCCCCCGGCCAGGGTGCGCTTCCGGTAGAGGGTGAGGAGGGCGGCCTCCTCCGCCGGGGACCCCTCGAGGCCCCGGAGGTAAAGGAGGCTCCTCGCCTCCTCCAGGAAAAGGGCCTCGGCCACGAACTCGTCCAACAGGGCGAAGTCCGGGTCCAGGGAGAGCATGGGGGCCACGTGGCGAAGCGCCTCCGCCAGGAGGCCGTGGATGGTGGTGAAGACCGCCCCGTGCACCTCCCGCCGGGCCTCCTCCGCCCAGGGGGCCTCCGGAGCCTCAGCCAAAAGGCCCTCTATCCCCTCCTTGGCCCGGGCCCTCAGCTCCTCCGCCGCCTTGCGGGTGAAGGTGACGGCGGCGATGCGCCGCAGGGGAATGCCCTTTCGCACCAGGGAAAGGAGCTCTTCCACCAGGGCGTGGGTCTTCCCCGTGCCCGCCGAGGCCACGTAAAGCCTCACGCCTCCTCCTTTCGGCAGATGTCCGCGTGGCGGCAGGTGTGGCAGTGGCCCCCAGGCCTCGCCAGGAAGGGGCCCTCCCGCCAAAGGGACAGGGCCTCCTCCAGCTTGGGCTCTATGGCCTCCCAAAGGGAAAGCCGGTCCCCGGGGCGGAAGGGGCGCTTGCGGTAAGGGACGGGCTCACCGAGCCAAGGCCAGGCCCAGAGGTGGACGGCCTCCACGTCCTCCCGGGTGAGGAGGGCCTGAAGGGCGAGCCACTCCGTCCAGCGCCTCCTCAAGATGTTCCCCTGACGGGGAAGCAAGGCGTCCCACTCGGGCCCAGCCCCCGGGGGAAGGAGGCGGTAGAGGTGGAGGGCCTTCCCCTCCCGCCGCACCCCGTCCAGGCGCAGGCGGTAGCGCTTCCCGGGCCAGAGGACGCCCCACGCCATCCCCTCCAGGTGGGCCCGGTGCCGCTCCAGCCAGGGCCCCACCTCGGGGTGGTCCCGGAGCCTTTCCCCCTCCCGGGCGAGGAGGGCCCAGCCCAGGGCGCCGTCCTCCTCCGCCTCCCGGGGAAAAAAGCGCTCCAGGTAGACCCGGAAGGGGCACTCCAGGAGGCGCCTCAAGGCCTCCACGGAGGGCAGGTGCCCCCCGCCCGAGGGCCAAGGGGGCCGGAAGGGGGTGTGGGGCAAGGCCTCGAGGCGGCTCGCAGGCGGCAAGGGGTCGGGCCGCTTCCCCCCCTCCAGGGGAAGGTAAAGCCCCGAGGCCCCGGCCTCCGGGTAGAGGAGGAAGACCTCCTCGCCCCGGGTGGCCAGCTCTTCCCAGAAGAGGGGGTCTTGGCCCCTTAGCCGCTTGGGAAGCCCCAAAAGGAGCCCCCTCTCCCGGAGCTCCTCCAGGAGGAAATAGTCCTCCCCCTCCCCCAGGGTGTAGCGCCCCGCCACCCAGTCCAGCACGTAGGCCCTTTTGGCCCGCACCCCCGTGGCCCTGAGGGGGGGAAGGACGGGGAGGCCCCGCCCCACCCCGGGGGGCAGGCGCTCCTCCAGAAGGAGGCCTCGCCACCAGGCGAGGGGGTTTTCCCGGTCCACCCGGAGGGCCAGGCGGAGCCGGGAGAGAAAGGGCTCCTTGGCGGAAACCCCCAGGGCCTCCAAGGCGCCCTCCGCCCAGGCCAGGAGGTCGGGCCCCGGGGTGCGCAGGGCCTGGAAGGCCTCCCACTCCCCCGAAAGGCCTTCCCGCTCGGCCAGAACCCGCAAGGCCTCCTCCCCCCCCAGGCCGAGCCGCAAGGCCCGTCGGCCCAAGGCGGCAAACCCCAAGGCCAAGAGGTCCCGCCCCGTGGGGAAGGGGTTCAGGAGGGCCAGGACCCTTTCCCCGTCCTCGGTTTCGGCCAGGGCCCGCTCCCGGCCGTCCTCCAGGGGCAGGCCGTACTCCTCCTTCAGGGCGAGAAGCCCCCCGATGCGCTCCTCCGGGGCCACCACCAGCACCTCCTCCGGGGCCAGGCCCTCCCCTCCCAGGTCCTTGGGGGCCAGGGCGCGCTTCAGGGCCCGGAGGAGGTGGCGGACCTCCTCCACCGGGTTGGCCAGGGCCCAGACCTCCTTCCTCACGGGCCTCCCCGAGAGCTCCCGCCAGGGCTCGAGGCCTTGGGGCAGGCGCTCCGCCGTGAGGAGCACGGGCACCTCCCGGGCGAGCCGCCCGAGAAACCTTAAGTCCAAGGGGCCAAGCTCCCGGTAGCCGTCCACCACCACCAGGTCGGGCCGGGGGAAGAGGCGAAGAGGGGTTTTTTGGGCCAGCCAGCGGAAATCGTCGTAGTCCAGGTGCCCCCGCTTCAGGCGCTCGAAGCGGAGGTAGACCCGGCGAAGCCTGCCCGCCTCCCCCTCCTTGGGCAGGGCGAAAGGGGAGAGGCCAAAGCGCTTCAGCTCCGCGATGGCCCGGGCAAAGAGCCGGGCCTCCCCCGGGGCCACCTCCCCTTGGAGCTCCCTCAGGGCCTCCCCCACCAGGGCCACCCGCCCCGCCCCCGGCAGGAGGGGCGCGAGGCGGCCCGCCTCGGCCAGGACCCGGTAGTAGAGGGCCTGGAAGGAGAGGAACTCCAGGCCCAAAAAGCTCCCCCGCTCCCCCAAAAGGCGGTAGACGTAGGCCCGCTGGTGGGGAAGGCCCACGAAGTAGACCCGCCCCCTCCGGGAGAGCACCTCCAGGGCCCAGTCCAAGGCCAGCCGGGTTTTCCCCGAAGCGGGGGGGCCCAGGACGGGATAGAGGCCGGGCTTCATACGGGGCCCATTTTAAGTACCCCGCTCTGGCTTGCGCCAGAGCGGGGGCCCCAAAAGGACATCCCCCCGTCTCCGGGGTGTCCGCTAAGGAAGGGCGGGCGCCTAGACCTGGCCCCAGGGGAAGCCTTCCCTAAGGCGGGGCCACCCCCGGCAGGGGCAAGGGCTTTAGGCCTCTGTCCAAGCGCAAGACCCCCACCACCCGCCCCCGGTGGAGGACGAAGCACCGGTACTCCCCGGGGAGGACCACCACCCGCCGGGCCAGGGAGAACTCCCGCAAAAAGGGCAGGGGGCGCTTCTCCAAAGGGTGGCCCCGAAGGGGGCCCATGTGGGGCATGGGCCGGCCGCCCTCCAGGACCAAGAGGAGCAGGGGCCGCTCCCGCCCCAGGAGGACCAGAAGCCCCTCCTCTCCCCGGTAAAGGGCCTGGACCTCCAGGGTGCGCACCACCTCCTGGCAGCGCAGGAGCACCTCCGCAGGGGGCCTCCCCGGCGGGAAGGCCTCCCCAAGCGTCGGCCCCTCCCCCAGGGCCAGGAGGGCCACCAGGGGGAGGAGGCCGAAAAGCCGCCGCATGCCGCCTAGAAGCCTCGCTCCGCGGAGACGAGGGCCAGGGCCGCCCGCGCCAGGAGGAAGGCCCGGACCGGCTCCTTAGCCAGGCGGTTCTTGGCCTCGGCCACCAAGTCCTTCACCAAGGCGTCCTGGGCCCGGTAGTAGGCGAGCTCCTTCTCCGCGCGGTCCACCGCCCCCTGGACCCGCTCGGCTAGGTTCACCCGGGAGGCCTTGGGGTGGGGTCCCCAGGCCCTGTGCCCCCACCCAGGGTGCAGGCCCATCCGCATCCGGGGTGCGGCCTGGGCCTGGACCTGGGGCTGGCCCTGGGCCGCCTGGAAGAGGTGGAGGGCGGCCTGGGCCTCCCGGGCCGCCTTGAAGTAGGCCTTGGCCTCGTAGTCCTTCTCCGCCCGCGCCTTCAGCTCCTTCGCCCAGGCCAGGAGCTTCTCCTCGCCCGTGGCCCCCTGGGCCACCGCCTGGAGCCGGGCGAGGGCCGCCGCGGCCGTGGCCGCCTGCCGGTAGTCGGTGCCTTGGGCCAAGGAGAGGCCCGCCAGGAGGAGCAGGATGCCGGTGAGCACCTTTCTCATGCCATCACCTCCGAGGAGCAAGCCTAGCCCCCTTCCCCAAAGGGCGCACCGGGGGGAACCTTAAGGGAAGCTAAAGGCAGGAAGAGCCCCACCCCGGCCCCCTCCCGGTTCTCCGCCACCGCCTTGCCCCCGTGGGCCCGGGCCACCGCCGCCACCAGGGCCAGGCCCAGCCCCGTGCCCTTCCCCCCGTGGACGAAGGGCTCCATCACCCGGGGAAGAAGCCCTTCCGGGAAGCCCGGGCCGGAGTCCCAGAGCCAAAGCCAGACCCCCTCCCCCTCCCGGCGCACCTCGGCCCGCACCGGGGGCCTCCCGTGGCGGTGCGCGTTCTCCAAGACGTTCTCCACCGCCAGGGCCAAGAGCTCGGGGTCCGCCCAGACCACCCCTTCCCCCTCCACCGCCACCCCCCGTTCCGCCAGGAAGGCCCGGAGGTCCAGGGCCTGGGGGCGAAGGGGGGTGGCCTCGAGGCGGGAAAGCCGGAGGAGCCCGGAAAGCAGGGTCTCCATGCGCTCCGCCTCCCGCCAGGCCCCCTCCAAGGCCCTGGGCTCGGGGGCGCGCCGGAGCACCTCCAGGTACCCCTTGAGGGCGGTGAGGGGGGTGCGGAGCTCGTGGGAGGCGTGGCGGGCAAAGCGGCGGGCCGCCTCCCCCTTCTCCGCCAGTTCCCCGAGGAGCTGCCCCACCTGGGCCAGGCGGCGGTTCAGGGCCTCCACCAGGGGACGGAGCTCCTCCAGCCCCGGGTCGGGCAGGGGGCTTAGGTCCTCGGGGGGCCGGGCGGCGAGCAGGGAGGCCAGGCGCCCCAGGGGCCTGAGGGCCCAGGCGAGGCCGGAGGCGGCCAGGAGGAAGACCAAAAGGAGCACCCCCCCACCCCAGGTGGCGTAGAGGAGGAAAAGCCTCCGCCCCAGGCCAGAAGCCCCCTCCAAGGGGACCGCCAGGCCAAACCCCCCGCCCTCCGTGGGCAGGGCCACGAAGAGCACCCCCCGCCACACCCCCTGGTAGACCCGGCCCTGGGCCAGGGCCGCCTCCAGGTCCGGGGGCAGGGGGGGCGGGGGCACCTCGGTGAAGGCCACCCCCTCCCTCCCCACCACGAACCCCGTCCCGCCCCCGAAGACCTGGGCCAGGCGGAAGAGCTCCAGGAGGAGGGCCTCCTCCAGGGGTTCCCCAGGCCCCTCCTCCCGGAGGAGGTAGAGCCGGGCCACGAGGGCCCGGCGCAGGTCCTCGCTGGCGGCCTTTTCCGCTTCCCGGGCGGAGAGGAAGGCCAGGGGCAGGGCCAGGCAGAGGAGGGCCAGGAAGAGGAGGAGGAAAAGCCTCCCCTTAAGGGAGGAAAAGGCGGTAGCCATAGCCGCGCACCGTCTGGATGGGGCTGGGCTCCCCCAGGGCCTTGCGCAGGAGGGAGAGGTGGACCTCCAGGGTAGCGGGCTCCACCACCTCTCCCCAGACCCGGAGCATCAGGGCCTCCTTGGAGAGCACCTCCTCCGGGGCCTCCAAAAAGGCCTTGAGGAGCAGGAAGGCCTTGGGGGAAAGCTCAAGCCGCCTCTCCCCCCGGTAGGCCTCCATGCGCTTGGGGTAGAGGCGAAGGTCCTTGTAGGCCAGCACCTCCTCCCGGCGGTGGGCCCGGCGGTGCAGGGCCTCGAGGCGGGCCACGAGCTCCTGCAGGCTGTAGGGCTTCACCAGGTAATCGTCCGCCCCCTCCTTGAGCCCCTTCACCCGCCACTCCACCGCGTCCAAGGCGGTGAGCATGAGCACCGGCACGTCCGAGCGGGCGCGAACCTCCTTCAGGAGGGAAAACCCATCCCCCTCGGGCAGGAGGATGTCCATGACCACCACCTCCGCCCAGGGCAGAAGCTCCAGGGCCTCCTTGGGGCTCTCCGTGGCCCGCACCTCGTGCCCTTCCAGGGCGAGGCCCAGGGCCAAGGCCTCCCGCACCCCCCGGTCGTCCTCCACCAAGAGCACCCTCATGCCGGATTCCGCCAAAGGGCCAGGGCGCGCACCGGGGCGTAGACCTCCAGGGGCGCCAGGGCCTCTTCCCCCTTCAGGGGGATGCGGTGCACCCGGCCGCTCCCCCGCCTGGCCGCATAGAGCACGCCGCCAAAGGGGAGAAGCTCCACCAGGCTCATCCGGTCCTCCCCCTCCAGGAGGGGCAGGGGGTAGGAGGCGAGGAGCTGCCCCGAGAGGTCCACCACCCGCACCTTGGCCGCCTCCACGTCGTAGAGGTAAAGCCTGTCCCCCTCCACCCCCACCCCCCCCAAGAGCCTTAGCTCCTCGCTCTCCTTGGAACGGCGAAAGGCGTAGCGGGACAGGTACTGCCCGTCCAGGGTGAGGCGCTGGACCTGGCGGTTGCCGTAGTCCAGGACGAAGAGGAACCCCCCGGAGGCCACCAGGGCCTTGGGGTCTTGGAAGGTGCCCCGGCCCGGGCCCTGTCCCCCGAAGCGCCCCTGGTACTGCCCCTTCAGGTCCAGGCGGCTTACCGTGGCCGTCTCCCCGTCCAGGACGAAGAGGGAACCGTCCGCCACCGCCAAGGCCAGGGGGAAGAGGAACTCCCCGGGCTTCATGCCGTAAGGCCCCGAGGAGAGGAGGAGGTCGCCCTCGGGGGAAAAGCGGTGGAGGAGCTTGGCCCCGTGCTCAAAGACGGAGACCCAGATGCCCCCTTCGGGGTCTGCGGCCACCGCCAGGGGCGGGGCCGGGAACTGGCCCGGGGCGGAGCCGATGCCGGAGAGGAGCCTGGCGGCGGTGCCCTCCAGGTCCAAAAGGCGCACGGTGCCCTTCTTGGCCTCCACCCCCACGAGGAGGTAGTGGGGGTGGGGCAGGCCCTTCTCCTCCTCCCAAGGGCCGGAGAGGCCCTGGATGACCTCCTCCAGGCTGGGGCGCTTGGCGGGGTCCTTCTCCAACATCTTGAGCGCCAGGTCCGAAAGGGCCTGGGGGATCTCCGGCTTCAGCTGCTTGGGCGGGGTGGGCACCTGGAAGATCTGCTGGTGGATCACCGTCTCGTACCCCCCGGTGAAGGGGGGCTGGCCGGTGAGGGCCTCGTAGAGGACGATGCCCAAGGAGTAGATGTCCGAGCGGTGGTCCAGCTTCTGCCCCTTGGCCTGCTCCGGGCTCATGTAGACCGGGGTGCCGATGCGGGCCCCGGTGATGGTGAGCCGGGTGAGCACCTTCCCCGCGGCGATGCCAAAGTCCATGAGGCGGACCCCCCTGGGGTCCACCCCGTCCTCCCGCAGGGCCCCCTTGAGGACCATGACGTTTCCCGGCTTGATGTCCCGGTGGACGATGCCCTGGGCGTGGATGTGCCTGAGGGCGTCCGCCACCCGGGCCAGGATGGCCGCCGCCTGCTTTAAGGAGAGGCGCCTCTCCTCAATGAGCTTGTCCAGGCCCTCCCCCTCCAGAAACTCCATGGCGATGAAGTGCACCCCGTCCACCTGGCCGTGGTCGTAGACCTTGACGATGTTGGGGTGGTCCAGCTTGGCCAGCACCTCGGCCTCCCGGTGGAAGCGGCGCACGAACCGGGGGTCGCCCACGAAGCGCTCCTGGGGGACCTTGAGGGCCACCAGGCGGCCCGTCTTCCGGTCCTTGGCCTTGTAAACGGTGGCCATCCCCCCCACCCCCACCTTGTCCAGGATCTCGTAGCGTTGGGAAAGGGCCTCCGCCTCCTCCGTGGTCTTGCCGCGGTCCGGCCGCCTCTCCTGCGTGGGGCGCCGCCGCCTGGGGCGCCTGGGGCCCAGGTAGACCCGGGGGGCGGCCAGGACCCCCAAGGCCAAAAGGAGCCAGGGGAGCACCGCCTCCCCCCGCACCCCCGTGGCCCAAGCCGCCCCCGCAAGGAGGGTTAACAGCAGGAAGACGGCCCGGGGGGAAAGCCTGAGGGCCAAGGCCGCGGTCAGGAGCACGAGCAGGAAGGCCAGAAGCAGGTGCATCACTCCACCCTCAGGGCCACGGCGGTCACGTTGTCGTCCCCGCCCCGGCGCAGGGCTTCGGCCACCAGGGCCTCGAGGCTCCCCTGCAGGTCCTTGCCCAGGGCCCACTCCTCTTCGGGCACCAGCCCGTAAAGCCCGTCCGTCACCAAAAGCACCCCCTCCCCCGGGGCGAGGCGGACCTCCTTGAGGTCAAACCGGGCCTCGGGAAGGCCCAAGGCCCGGGTGAGGACGTTGCGGTAAGGGTGGCGCTCGGCCTCGGTGCGGGTCAGCACCCCTTCCCTGAGGCGCTCGGCCACCCAGGAGTGGTCCTCGGTGAGGCGCCTCAGGCCCCCGGGGACCAGCTGGTAGGCCCGGGAGTCCCCGATGTGCCCCACCACCCCTTCCTTGAGCCAGTCCGCGTAGAGGAAGGCGGTGAGCGTGGTGCCCATCCCCCTCCTCCCCGGCTTCTCCGCCTCCCTCTCCACCCGCCTCTGGGCCAGCTGGAAGGCCTTCTCCATGACCCTGAGGAGGCCCACCGCGGGCCGGTTCCCCTTGAGGTGCTCTGCGTAGGCCTTGACCGCCTCGGAAAGGGCCTCAATGGCCACCTTGCTGGCCCACTCCCCCGCCTCCATGCCCCCCATCCCGTCGGCCACCGCCAGGAGGAGGAGGTTTCCCTGGGGCACCTCCAGGCGGAGCACGCGGTGGAAGTCCTCGTTGTTCTGGCGGCGGCCCACGTGGGACACGGCGGCGATGCTGAAGCGCGGGGCGAGGCGCATCGGCCTCATTGTATAGGATGGGAGCGTGGAGCACCTGGCCCATCTGGTGGACCTCTACGAGTACCGGGTGGAGGACCTTCTGGCGGGGCGCACCCCCAAGGGGGGCAAAAAGGCCCTCCTGGAGCTTCGGGCCCTCCTGGTCCAGTCCCGCCTTCCCGGTCCCTTGGCCAAGCGCTTCCGCCGGGCCGACGCCCGTTTCCGGGCCCTGCGGGGCCGGCCGGAGCCCGCGCCCGCCCCCCTGGACCTGCCCGTCCTGATACCCGCCGAGCCCGCCGAGCCCACCCCCACCGAGGGGGCTTCCGCCCTTCGGGCCATCGCCCTCAAGATCTGGCGGCTCCACGCCCTCCGAGAGCTTAAGTCCCGGGCCAAGGACCTGATGGCGGGCAGGCGGGAGGAACTCCGGCTCATCCACGCCTTCCTGCAGAACTACCTGGACTACCGGGAGAAGGAGGGGTTTAAGCGGGACTTCAACCTCTCCCGCCTGAGCCCCACCCACCCCATCCCCTCCCTCTCGGATAGCCTCCTGGACCTGGAGGACGTGAAGGTGGCCGAGGCCCTGCTCCAAGAGTTCCTGGAAACCGCCCTCCACCTCCCCCAAGACCTCCCCCTGCCCCCGGAGGAGACCCGCACCTACATCCGCCGCTTCCTGAACCGGATCCTGGAGTGGGAGGGGGCCTACGGCCTGCCCCCCAGGCGGGACCTCCTGGCCCTGCGCCGGGCCCTCGAGGAAGCCCGGCGCCTGGGGGCCAGCGCCCAGGAGGTGGCTAGGCTGGAGGAGCGCCTGAAGAAGGAGGCCCAGGAGGAGAGGCGGCGGGAACTCCTCCTGGAGGAGGAGAAGAGGCGCTTCCGCGTGGCCCTGGAAAAGGTTCTCGCCCTCCTCAACCTCCTCCCCCTCCCTCAGGGGGAGACCCCCTGGCCCCGGGTCCCCGAGCCGGGCCAAGGGGAGGAGGGCCTCCTCACCCTGCGCCTCGCCCCGGGCCGCGTGGTCCTGGGCCCCCTCACCCTCACCCTGAGCCAGGTGGAAGGGCATTGGCACCTGGGCCTCTCCGGGGAGGACCACCCCCTGGAGGAGACCCTGGTCCTCCCCTGGGAGGACCTCGAGGTCTGGGCGGTGCGGGAGGGGGACCTCCTTCACCTCAGGCTGGAGGCCCGGAGCGGCCTCAGGCTCTACGAGCTCCTCGCCGAGGGGCGGGTGCTGGCCCTCCTCCTCGCCCCCACCCAGGACCACGCCTACCTGAGGCTCCTGCGGGCCCTCTCCTCCCGGCTCAAGGGGGAGTTCAGCCCCCAGGCCTTTGGCAAGGAGCTGGCGGAGAAGTACCGCCAAGCCCCCCCGGAGGCCCTCCAGGACTTCGCCCGGAAGGCCCTGGAGCTGGCCCTGAAGCGCTTAGGCCCCACCGACCCCTGGCCCCTCCTTAAGGAGGTGGGCCAGGCCATGGGGCTTCAGGGGGAGGCCCAGACCCTGGCCGAGGCCCTCAAGGAATACCTGGGCCGCCGCCCCCCCACCCGGGAAACCCTGGGGGGCGAGGTCCACTTCCTTTCCCTAAGCCCGGAGGGCCAGAGCCTCAAGGCGGGCCAGAGCGTCCTCTCCGTGCGGCTGCGGGAGGACGCCGTGTACGTGGGCCAGGCGGGAGAGGTGCCCCGAAGGCTCAGGGATCTCCTGGTCTACCGCTTGCCCGAGGGAGCGGTGGTCCTGGCCCGGGAAGGCCAGCGGCTGGCCTACATGGTGGTTGGAACCCCTTGACCCTAGCCTTTTCCTTGGTATAATCCCCGGGAAGGGGGGTCTATGAAGGTTTTACGGCACAAGGCCTTTGCCCGGCTGATCCTCTCCTACCTGGTCTCCCAGGCGGGAAGCAAGGTCCACCGGGTGGCCCTTTTGGTCCTCATCTACCTGCTCACGGAAAAGGCCATCTGGGTGTCCCTGGCCCTCGGGGTGCAGCTTCTCGGCACCGTGGTCTTCTCCCCCCTCCTCTCCGCCTGGGCCGACACCCAGGACCGCAAGCGGCTTCTCGTCTGGTCCGACCTCCTCCGGGCCCCCCTGGTCTTCCTCATCCCCCTCCTGGGGGCCAAGAGCCTGCCCTTTCTCCTCCTTTTGGTCTTCCTGATAGAGCTCCTCCGGGACCTCCACGACCCCATTCAGAACGCGGTGGTCCCCGACCTGGTGCCCAAGGAGGAGGTGGACGAGGCCAACAGCCTCATCCTCCTGGCCGACCGCCTCTCCGAGGTCCTCTTCGTGGGGGCGGCGGGGGTGTTGGTGGCGGCGGTGGGCCCCGCCTTCGCCTTCTACCTGGACGCGGCCACCTACCTGGCCTCAGGGCTCATCCTCTCGGGCCTTCCTCCCTTAAGGCCGGAGAGGCTTCCCAAGGCGGGGTATCTGGAGCGGGTGAAGGAGGGCCTCGGGCACCTCTTCCGCCAGCCCGCCATCCGCCGCGCCGTGGGCACCCTCTTCGCCGCCGCTGCCTTCGGCTCGGTGGAGACCGCCTTGGGGGTGGTCCTGGCCATCAAGTGGCTCGGGGTGGGCTCGGCGGGGTTCGGCCTTATGGAGGCCGCCATGGCCCTGGGGGCCATCCTGGGGGGGCTTTCCCTGCCCAGGCTCCTGGCCCGGCTTCCCCGGGAAAGGCTTTTCCTCTACAGCCTCTTCCTCTTCGGCCTCTTCGAGGCCTCCGTGGGGCTTTTCCCCGTCTTCGCCTGGGTCCTGGTGGCCTTCTTCCTGGGCGGCTTCCTCAACATGGCCTTCATCGTCCCCGCCCGCTCCATCCTGCAGCTCAACACCCCCCAGGAGATGCGGGGGCGCATCTTCGCCGCCTTCAGCGCCGTGATGAACGGGGCAGTGCTCCTCGGCACCATGCTGGGCGGGGCCCTGGAGGGGCTGATCGGGGCCCCCCTGGTCTTCCTCCTGGCCGGGGCCATGGTGAGCCTGGCCGCGGGCTACACCCTCCTCACCGGGGGCATCCCCGCCCCCAGGGAGGCCGTGAGGACGCAGGAAGCCTAGATCTCCCGGAGCCAACGGGCCACGTCCAGGGCGTAGTAGGTGAGGATGCCCTGGGCCCCGGCCCGCCTGAGGGCGTAGAGGCTCTCCAGAACCGCCCGCCGCTCGTCCAACCACCCTTTTAGGGCCGCGGCCTTCAGCATGGCGTACTCCCCGGAGACCTGGTAGGCGAAGAGGGGCTTGGCCAGGCGGTCCTTCAGGGCCGAGAGCACGTCCAGGTAGGGCAGGGCGGGCTTGACCATGAGCATGTCCGCCCCTTCCAGATCGTCCAGGTCCGCCTCCCTCAGGGCGTCCCAGAGGCCCGCCCGGGGGTCCATCTGGTACCCGGAGCGGTCCCCGAACTGGGGGGCGCTCTGGGCCGCCTCGCGGAAGGGGCCGTAGAAGGCGGAGGCGTACTTCACCGCGTAGGAGAGGATGGGCACGTGGGCGAAGCCGCCCCCGTCCAAGGCCTCCCGGATGGCCCGCACCTGGCCGTCCATCATGGCGCTCGGGGCCACCACGTCCGCCCCCGCCTGGGCCTGGGAAAGGGCGGTCTTGGCCAGAAGCTCCAGGGTGGCCTCGTTGTCCACGTAAAAGCCCAGGGGGCCCTCCTTCACCACCCCGCAGTGCCCGTGGTCGGTGTACTCGCAAAGGCAGGTGTCGGCCATGACGAGGAGTTCGGGGTACTCCCGCTTGAGGAGGCGGATGGCCCGCTGCACCAGGCCTTCCTCCGCGTAGGCCCCGTGGCCCAGGGGGTCCTTGGCCTCCTCCGGCAGGACGCCGAAGAGGATCACCCCTCCCAGGCCCGCCTGCAAGGCCATCTCCCCCAGGCGGGGCAGGGAGGCGAGGGGGTGGCGGAAGACCCCCGGCATGGAGGCCACCTCCTCGGCCTCCCCGGCCTCCTTCACGAAGAGGGGCAGGACCAGGTGGCGGGGGGCAAGCTCCACCTCGGCCACCAGGGGGCGCAAAAGGGGGGTACGAAGCCTTCTCGGGCGCTCCATGCCTCCACTATACCCCGGGCGGGGCTTCGCCTTGGTGCGGGTGGGGTTTGGGAGTAGCTTGGAAAGAGTCCCTGCTGGCGAAGTGGCTGTTTGCCGGCCTTCTGGGCATCGGCGGGGCCTCCTCCGCGGGCAGCTTCAGCCTGGGCGGTATCCTTTGGGGGGTGGTGGGGGCCGTGGTCCTCATCTGGCTGCTCCGGGCAGTGGGCTTCATGCGCAAGGCGGGCTAGGAAAACCCCCGCGCCCGCCCTGGGCCTCCCTGGCCTGCGCCAGGGGGGCTTAGCGTTTGCGGCGCTTGGCCTGGTACATCCTCCGGTCGGCCAGGTCCAGGAGGTCCTGGCCCTGGCCTTCCTCGGCCCGCGCCACCCCCAGGCTCACGGGGAAGGCCTCCAAGGCCCGCCGGGCCTCTCCCAAGGCCCTCTCCGGCAGGATCAGGGCGAACTCGTCCCCCCCGAGGCGAAAGGCCCGCCCCCCGTGGGAGCGGGCCAGGCCCTGGAGGCAAGCCCCGAGCCGCCTGAGGAGGGCGTCCCCGGCCAGGTGCCCCTCGCGGTCGTTCAACGCCTTCAGGCCGTCCAGGTCTAAGACCAGAAGGACCTCCCCTGGGGCCAGCCCCTCCCGGAGGGCCCGCTCCAGGGCGCGGCGGTTGCCCAGGCCCGTGAGCCAGTCGGTGCGGGCCTGGCGCTCCAACTCCTCCCGGTAGCCCGCGCCCCTTAGGGCCGCCAGGAGGTGCTCCATAAAGAGGGCCGCGAGGCGGAGCTCCTCGGGCCTTTCCACCCCGGGGTGCTCCAGGAAGAGGTAGAGGGGCAGGGGGGGACCGGGAAAGTAGGCCCCGTACCCCAAAAGCCCCCGGAAGCGCCCCAGGCCCCGACCGGGGAGGCCCCTCACCTCCTCCGGAAGCAGGGCCAACAGCCTGGCCCCGGGGAAGACCCACTCCACCCCCCGCTCCGCCCGGGCCAGCACCTCCAGAAAGGGGGGCTCGGAGAAGCCCGCCGTAACCTCGTGCAGGAGGAGAAGGCGGAGGAGGAGGGACTCCTGGCCCATAGCCTGCGGCACACCCCCACCCTTTCCCCTAGAGGGCGCCCCTACTGGCCCCCGGAGGGGCCGGGCCTACACCCCGTCCACCGGAATGGCCAGAAGGTCGGTCCACGCGTTCACCATCCGGAAAAGGGCCAAGGTGGCCACGGCCTCCTTCACCTCGGCCTCGCTGAGCCCGGCCTCCCGGAGGGGCCGGAGAAGCTCGGGCCTCCCGGGGTCCAAGGCCGCCTCGTGGGCGAAGCGGAGGAGGGCGGCCACCTTGGGGGGGAGGCCCTCCGGGACCTCTCCCCGCTCCAGGGCCTCGAGGAGGGGGGCCTCCACCCCCTGGACCATGAGGGCGTGCAGGTGGACCCGGGCCGCGTACTCGGAGCCCGCCCGCCTCGAGGCCACCACCCCCATCATCTCCTTGACCGTCCTCGGGAGAATCCCCTTTAGGACCACGTGGCGAAAGGCCTTCCAGAGGGCGGTCTGGACCTCCGGCACCTCGCGGGCCCAGGCGAAGGCGTTGGGCACCATCCCGAAGCCCAGCTCCTCCACGATCTCCCGTTCGGTCTCCCCCATGGCCCAAGTATAAAGGGCCCCCCGGCCGGGGGGCCCAAGGCCGGAAGGGCTACTTGATCTGCCCGTTCAGGCCCTGAGGGAAGAAGCCGCCAGGCTGCTTCTGGGCGTTGAGGTAAACGATCTTCAGGACCCCGTCCGTGGTGCGGCTGAAGGCCACGCCGTTTTGGTCCGCAGCCACGTTGTTGGGGGTGCCCATCACGGTGAGGCCCTGGTCGCCGCCGCCCGCCAGGGTGTTCCGGGCGTTGCTGATGGCGTTGGCCAGCTGCTCCACCGTGAGGCCCGTGCCCGGGACGGGCTGGTTGCGGACCTCAATGAGGTAGCGGCGGATGGCCCCGGCGTGGTAGGCCTCCGTGGCCAGGATCCCCGCCGCAGGGGCCAGGACGTTCTGCTTGTCGGTGATGAGGGGCGCGGCCCCGTTGTAGGCGGTGACCCCCACGTCCTCAAAGACAAAGGCCCCCACGAAGAAGGAGATGGGGTCGTTGAAGGGGTTGAAGCCGCTCCTGATGGCGTTGAAGGAGTTGTAGAGGTCAATGACGGGCCGGTTCACCGCCTGGCTGCCCAGGGCCTGGCGGAGGAAGAGGACGTGGGCCTTCTCGTCGTCGGCGATCTCGTTGGCCAGGGCCAGGAGGTCCCCCGTAAGCCCCGGAACCGGGCTCGTGCCGTCAAAGCCCGGGGGAAGGACGATCTGGGCGCTTCCTCCCACCTGGTTGAGCTCATTGATCCGGCCGGTGGCCGCCAGGTAGAAGAGGCCCTCCAGGTACTCCAGGTTCAGGGCGAAGTTGAGGACAGCCACGTCCAGGTTGGGGGTCTGGGCGGTGGTGGTGCAGGCGGTGACCGCCCCGCCCAAAACCGCCCCCGCCCCCAGGGCCCCGGCCCGCCTCAGGGCCTCCCTGCGGCTCAAGCGCGCCTCCAAAACCGTCTTGCGCATACCTAACCTCCCTCGAGGGGCTTGGGTTCTTCCCCCTCGTCCTTCCCTACGGCCCAACCCCCGGGTTTGGATGTGGCGAAGGCCCCGGGGCCTCCCCCGGGGCCTCTCCCAAGCAGGCTCACTTCCGGATGAAGCCCGAGACCGCCTTCTGCGCCTCCTCCGGGGTGATGGCCACCTCAAAGGCCCGGTCCGCGGGGGAGCGGGGCCCGGGGAGCTCCTGGTCCCCGAGGAGGATCCGCGAGGCCCGCACCGTGGCCCGGTGGGCCGCCTCGTTCCCCAGGATGGCCCCGGCGGCCTTGAGGACGTCCTTGCTCTGGATGAGGGGCAGGGCCCCGAGGTAGGCCCCCACGAAGGCGTCCTCCAGGGCGTTCAAAAGCCTCAGGATGGCGATCTGGTTCCGGGGGAGGAACTCCACGGGGTAGGCGAAGCTGGGCTTCTCCACCGGCCTCACCCCGAGGGCGCTCAAGGTGTCCCGCAGGGCCTTCACGTGGGCCTCCTCCTGGGCCAGGGCGGCCTCGAGGTAGTCCTTCACCAGGCCCTGGAAGCCCCCGAAGAGGCTCCGGGTATAGGCGTCCGCCGCCAGGTACTCCGCCGTGAGGGCAAGCTGGAGGATGTCCGCGTCCGAAGGCCCCCCGTGGGCCGCCAAGGCCCGGTCCAGGAGGCTTCCCGCGAAGGCCGCGGAGAGTCCGGTGGCCGTGAGCACCCGCATGAACTGCCTGCGCGCCAGAATCCGCTCCATAACCACCTCCTTCAAGGGTGAGGGGTCTCCCCCTCACCCTTCCTTACGGCAGAAGGGGTGGGGTTGGATTTCCTCATCCGGAACCTTCCCCCTCTGCGTACAGAAGGACAGGATGGTCCGGACCTTGACTCGGACTCGGGAAACCACGCCGAGGGAGCTCCTCTCCTTTTTCGCCCGCCACCGGCATGCCGGCCGGCTTACCCTGCACTTTGCCCCGGGGCTCGGCCTCACCCTGGAGCTTGCCGAGGGAAGGCTTGTCGCTTTGGGCGGGCCCCTGGTACCCCGGGTGGGGCGGGTCCTCGAGGCCCTTGGGCCTCAGGCCCTCGCCGGGGCGCTCGCCCAAGGCGCCCGCCTCTCTGCCCTGCCCGGGGGGGAGGAGGCGCAGCGGCTCCGCTTCCTCGTGGCCTTAAGCCCCTTCTGGGACCGCCCCACCTCCTTCAGCTTCCGCCCCCTGGACCTTCCCCCCTTGGGTCCCCGCTTAGGCCGCCTCCTGGAGGAGATAGAAGCCCACGCCCATCCCCCGGGCCCCCCCATGGACCCCCTGGCCCGCTTCGCCGTCCCGGAGGACCTGGGCCCTGCGGGCGGCCGGCTTTTGTCCCTGGAGCCGGAGGAGCTGCGCTTCCTAGGCCTTTTCGCCACCGGCACGCCCCTCGCCCTAGCCGCAGTCCGGGGACTTTACCCCTGGGGCGCCTTCGTGCCCCGGGTGCGGGCCCTGGAGGCCCTGGGACTTCTGGGGGAGGCCTTCCGTCCTGGGCCCGCTCTCCGCCCGGGGGACCCCGCCCCCCCCTTTACCCTGGAGGCCCTGGACGGCAGGATTTTTAGCCTGGGGGAGAGGCGGGGCCAAAAAACCCTCTTGGCCTTCTTCCGCCACGGGGGATGCCCTTTTTGCAACCGCCGGGTGCACGAGCTTAAAGCCCTCTACCCCGAGCTTCGGGCCCTGGGGGTGGAAGTGGTGGGGATCTTCGGCTCCTCCCTAGAAACCCTAAGAACGCGGGTGGGGCGGCAGCATCCCCCCTTCCCCATCCTGGCCGACCCGGACGATCGGGTGCACGCCCTCTACCGCACCCGCAACTCCCTGTGGGGGCTATTGGACCCAAAGGCCCTTCCCTATTACCTCGAGGGCCTCCGCCTAGGTATTCCCCACGGGTCCACGGACGGGGAGCTCTTTCGGATGCCCGCCGAGTTCCTCATCGGCGAAGACCTGCGCATCGCCCGGGCCCATTACGGGAAAAACGGGGCCGACCGGCTACCCCTTGAGGAGGTGAGGGCATGGGCGCAATCGGGCCCTACCGGCGTTTCCTCCTAGGCCTTGGCCTCACCACCCTGGCCGGGATGTTGACCCTGGCAGGGGGGCTTAACCTCCTCCTCCACCGCTACCTGGTCCTCTCCACGGCCCGGACCACCGAGGAGGCGGTGGTCCTCCACCTCAACCAGGTCTTTCCCCAGTTCCTTTCCCCCCACGCCCTGCACGCCCCCAACCCCTACGGGGGAAGCTGGGACCCCGACCGGCTTTACGCCTTCGTACGGCTCCACCTGGACCTTTACCACATCCAAGAGGCCACCTTCTTCCGGGAAGACGGCACCGTAGCCCTTTCCTATGCCCGGGACCGGGAAGGGGGCGGAGCCACCCCCGAGGAACGGGCGGCCATGGCCCGGGCCCGGAAGGGGGCCTGGACCCGGGAAGAGGGGATGGCCCTCGAGGTGTGGATGGCGGTTCCCGGAGGGTTCGTCCATCTGGTCCGCGACCTCTCTCCGGAGTGGGCCCTCCTAAGACCGGTCCAGGCTGGGGTCATGCTCCTGGGCCTGGCCCTGGGCGGGGTCCTTTTCCTCCTCCTCCGGGGCACCTACCTGCGGGCCGAAAAGGACCTGCGAACAAGCTACGCGCACCTTCTTCTGGCCTTGGCCCGAACCCTCGAGGCCAAGGACCAGGAAACGGAAGGGCACTCGGAGCGGGTAACCCTCTACGCCCTTAGGCTGGGCCGGGCCCTAGGGCTTCGGGGCGAGGCCTTGGAGGACCTCCGCCGCGGGGCCCTCCTCCACGACCTGGGGAAGATCGGCATTCCCGAAGCCATCCTCCGCAAACCTGGACCCCTCACAGAGGAGGAGATGGCCCTCATGCGTACCCACCCCCTCATCGGGGACCGGATTCTGGAAGGGCTTCCCGCCCTTCAGGGCGCCCGGACGGTGGTGCGCTACCACCACGAGCGCTACGACGGCCTGGGATACCCGGAAGGCCTCAAGGGCTCAGAAATCCCCCTCCTAGCCCGGATCTTCGCCGTGGTGGACACCTACGATGCCCTAACCAGCCACCGCCCCTACCGCAGGGCCCTCTCCCACGAGGAAGCCCTGAAGGTGATCGCCAGGGAGGCTGGGGGGCAGTTTGACCCGAGGATCGTGGATGCCTTTTTGCGGGCCTTCGCAAGGCAAGAGGAGGTGATGGATGGACGCCGCGCGCAGGAGGTTTCTGTCCCTCCTGGTCCTTGGGGGCGTCGCCGCGCTCCCCAGGGTTAAGGGGACCCCTTCCCAGGAGGAGATCCTAGGCCTGGCCCTCGCCGCGGAGGAGCTGGCCCGGGAGGTCTACCGCCGGGCGGTGGCCGCCCGCCCTCTCCAGGGGCCTTGGGGGGCCTACCTCGAGGCCGCCTTAGCCCAGGAAGAAGAGCACGTGCGCCGCCTTCGGGAAGCCCTAGGCCGGAGGCCCACCCTTAGGTTCCGGTTGCCCGAGGTGTTCCAAAGCCCCATCCCCCTTCTCCGCCTCCTGGAAACCCTGGAGGAGGCCTTCGTAGGCGCCTACCTAGGGGCTTTGCCCTTTTTAGAAGGCGAAGCCTTGCGTCTGGCGGGGGCCATCCTGGGGGTGGAGGCGGGGCACCGCGTCCTGGTGCGCCAGGCCCGCCTAGCGTTCCAAGACCCCCTTCTCCGCCCTCCCTTCGTGGCCAACGACCGGGCCCTGGAGCGGGCGCTCCTCCCCCAAGAGGCCCAGGAAGCCCTGAAGCCCTACCTGCCCTAGAGCTTGGGCAAGCCTAGGATCTCCGTGGGCCTTTGGCTTCCCCCCGGGGGCTCGAGGGAGACCGCCAGGGCCTGGGCCCCCTCGGGCAAGCGCACCACCTTAAGGGGGAGGCGGAAGGTGGGCAAGGGCACGGGATCGCCCTTCCCCAATCCCCAGGCTTGGTAAACCCGCCCTTGGGGGGGCAGGGCCCCCAGGACCACCAGGGCCCGCCCGTCCTGGCGCACCACCGCATGCCCCACCACCCCCCCTTGGGGGCCCACCAGGGCGTAGACCCGGGTGGCGGGCGCCCCTAGGCTCAAGGTCCAGGAGAGGCCGAAGTAGGCCCCGTAGCCCAGGACCACCAAGAGGAGGGCCGCCGCGGCTGCAAGGAGGGGGCGGCCCCAGGAGGGGCGAACCCTCCGGATCCGGCGGAGGACCCTGGCCTCGAGGCCCTCGGGTAGGGGCTCGGGAGGAAGCCCGGCGGCAAGCTCCGAGGCGGTCTCCAAGAGGGCCTTAGCCTCGGGCCAAAGCTCTGGGTAACGCTTGAGGGCCTCCTCCACCCTCCGGCGCTCCTCGGGGGTGAGGGCCCCTAGGGCGTAAAGGGGGAGGAGTTCCCGGACCTCCTCAGGGCTCACGGAGCACCTCCTTGAGCTTCAAGAGGGCCTTCCTGGCCCAGGTCTTCAGGGTGCCCAGGGGAAGGCCGAGAAGCCTCGCCGCCTCCTGGTGGGTGTAGCCCCGGTAGTAAAGCGTCTCCAGCACCCGGCGCTCCTCCGGGGAGAGGGCCTTCAGGGCCCTATGAAGCCGGGCGCGGTCCAGGTGGGCCTCCTCGTCCAGCCCGGGCCCCGGGAGGTCAAAGGCCTCCTCCTCTTCGGGGTCGGGCTCCAGGGGAACGGGCCTCGCGGCACGCCTTCGCACCTCGTCCACTGCCGCGTGGTGCCCCAGGGTGAGGAGAAAGGCCCGGGCGCTCCCGCGCCGCGGGTCAAACTCCTTGGCCTTTTCCCAAACCCTTATCATCGCCTCCTGCACCACATCCTCTCCTGTTGCCCCGTCCAAGCCCATCCGCCGGGCCAAGGCCAGGAAACTCCCCGCATAGCGGCGGAAGAGGGTGCGAAAGGCCTCCTCGTCGCCTCGCGCCACCAAAGCCAGGAGGGCTTCGTCGGACAAGGCCTCGGTCGGCAGCTCGGGGCCCATCGCCCCTACCCTACCATACGCACCGCCTCCCCTTTCGGTTTCGGGGGCGATGGGCCCGGGCAGGGGGACGTCCCGGGACGGGGCGTAGCCTGGGCCGCATCCAACCCCGGGGTCCAGGCCGTAGGGTAGGGTGGAGCCCCAAGAGGGCTCCTAAGGAGGTAGGCGTATGAGGAAGGCGAAAACGCTTGTGATGGTCTCTTTGGCGGTGGTCCTCGGCCTGGGCCTGGCCCAGATGCTCCAGGTGCGCAAGGCCCCGCCCCCGGCCCCCTACGTGAACGTGAGCGAGGCCCTGAAGGGGGCGCTCCCGAACTTCATCCCCGGCCTCGGCACCCTCTACGTGGACCCCTCCAAGCTCCCCGAGGGGCCCTTCCTGGCCTACGACAAGGCGGGGAACCTGGTGAAGGTGGTCTTCATGGTCCCCCTCAAGAAGCTCAACGAGAGCCAGAAGTACGTGGACATCGGCACCCAGACCCTGAGGGCCCTGGGGGTCACCCGCATTGACCACGTGAACCTCATCCCCTCGGGAGCCCACCCCGGGGTGAACGAGCCCCACTACCACATTGAGCTGGTCCTGGTCCCCGTGGACCAGGAGCGGAAGGTGCTGGAGGGCGAGCCCTATTGAGGGGCCTTGCAGGAGGGGCGGGGCCCAAGGCCCCGCCCCTTTCCCACGGACCCTAGGCCCGCCCCGGGCCCTGCGGGTAGGATGGTAGGGGAGGGAGCATGAACCTGCAAAGGCTCTTGAAGGAAGCGCAGAAGGCCCAGAAGAAGGCCGCCGAGGTCCAGGAGAGGCTGGAGGCCATGACCGTGGTGGGCACCGCCCAGGGCCTGGTGGAGGTGGAGGCCAACGGCCACGGCAAGATCCTGGGGGTGCGCCTCAAGCCCGAGGCCCTGAAGGCCTTCGCCGAGGATCCAGAAGGCCTGGAAGACCTCCTCCTGGTGGCCATCCAGGACGCCCAAAGGAAGGCCCACGAGCTCTCGGAAAAGGAGATGAGCCGGGAGCTGGGGGGCGTGGGGCAGATGCTGGGGAAGCTTTTCTGACCCGGGGAGGGCATGAAGTACCCCGAAAGCCTCCTGAAGCTCACCCGGGCCCTCTCCCGCCTGCCGGGAATCGGCCCCAAGACCGCCCAGAAGCTGGCCCTGCACCTGGCCTTCCACCGGGAGGAGGCCAGGGACCTGGCCGAGGCCCTCGAGGGCCTGAAGGGCCTCGGGGTCTGCCGCACCTGCGGCAACCTGGCGGAGGGGGAAGCCTGCGCCATCTGCCAGGACGAGGGCCGCGACCGCTCGGTTTTGGCGGTGGTGGAGAGCGTCTCCGACCTCTTCGCCCTGGAGCGGAGCGGGGAGTTCCACGGGCTTTACCACGTGCTGGGCGGGGCCCTGAACCCCCTGGAGGGGGTGGGGCCAAAGGAGCTCAACCTGGAGACCCTTTGGCCCAGGCTTTCCCAGGTGAGGGAGGTGGTCCTGGCCACCTCCATGACCGTGGAGGGGGAGGCCACCGCCTTGTACCTGGCGGAAGAGCTCAAGCGCCGGGGCGTCCCGGCCACCCGCCTGGCCTACGGCCTGCCCGTGGGGGGTAGCCTGGAGTACGTGGACGAGGTGACCCTGGGCCGGGCGCTGGAGGGGAGAAAGCCCGTCTAAGGCCACCCCATGCCAGCATGGGGGGCCCGGTGGGGACTTCCGGAGGCAGCGCAAAAGGGTATGACCTCCCGGGCAAGGAAACCATGGCAGGAAGGCGCAGCATGGAGGATCTCCTAGAGGGGCTTCTGGACCGGGTGGAAGGGGCCTTCGCCGCCGCCATCGGCACCCTGGACGGGCTTCTGGTGGAGGGGGTACGGCGCAGGCGGGTGGACCTCGAGGCCGCGGTGGCGGAGCACGCCGCCCTCCTGCGCCAGGCCAAGGCGGCCTACGCGGGAAGCCTGGGCACCCCCAGGGTGCAGGAACTCCTGGTGGCGGGCCACCCCGTGGTAGGCTATGCGTGCATGGTGCGCGCCACCCCAAGGCCCAAACCCCGGGAAGACCTCTTCCTCCTCCTCCTCATGGCCCCAGAGGGCAACCTGGGCCAAGCGCGCCTGCAGTCGGCCAAGACCATGGAAGGGCTTGCGGAGGTGGCGGGATGGCTTACCTAGAAAGCCTGGCCCCCCTGGGGGTCAGGCGGGCCGTGCTCACGGGGCTGGATGGTCTGGTCATAGAGGCCCTGGGCCGGGGTACCCCCCCGGCGGAGGTCCTGGCGGCGGAGCTGGCCTCCCTGGCGCGCCACATGGCCCCCCTGGCGGCGGCCCTTTCCGGGGAGGTGCGCCGCTTCACCCTGGCCACGGAGAACCAGGAAGTCCTGGCCCTGTGCGTGGGGGGCTACATCCTGGGGGCGGTCATCGAGCGGGGGATGGACCGCAAGGCCATCGGCCAGGAACTCTCCCGCATCGCCCTTCGGGTGCAAAACCTCTAGCCCTGGTATAAGGAGGCATGGTGGAGGAAGCCCTCAAGGAACTCAAGGCCACCAAAGGGGTACGGGTGGCCGCCCTGCTCAGCGAGGACGGCTTCGTGGTGGAGGAGGTGCGGGAAGCGGAGGCGCCCGAGGCCAGCCTCCTCTCCGCCCGGGCGGCCACGGTTCTGGGCACGGCCAAGGCCCTGGCCCAGACCCTGGCCCAGGAGCGGGTGGAGGAGGTCATGGTAGAGTACCCCGAGGGGGCCTTTCTCCTGGTGCCCTTGCCCGGCCACCACCTGCTCCTCCTCCTGGACGGGGTGAGGAGCCTGGGCCGGGTCCGCCTGGCCCTGAAGAAGGCCCTGCCCAAACTAGAGGAGGCCCTTTCATGAACGAGCTGAAGCTGGACATCCAGATCGATAAGGACGTGGCCCTGGGGCGCTACACCAACCTGGCCCTCATCGCCCACACCAAGAACGAGTTCATCCTGGACTTCGCCCTCCTCCAGCCCCAGGGAGGGGCTATGGTGGTGAGCCGGATCATCACCAGCCCCCACCACGCCAAGGCCCTCCTGCGGAGCCTGGCGGAGAACGTGGCCCGCTACGAGGAGACCTTCGGCCCCATCCCCGAGCCGGTGGCGGAGAACCAGGCCTGAAGCCACCCCATGCCAGCTTGCGCCGGCATGGGCCCCCGCGCGGAGGAATCCCCGGGGGCCTGATGCGCCGGCACCAAGGGGCGGGCCCTTAGAGGTTTTCCCGCCACCAGTCCAGGTACGCCCTCAGCCGAGCCATGCGGCGGTCGGGCCGGCCGGAGCGGGAAAGCTCGTGCCCCTCCTCCGGGACCCGGAAAAAGCGGGTCTTCACCCCCAGGTGGAGGAGGGCGGTGTACCAGGTCTCCCCCTGGTCTATGGGGCAACGGTGGTCCTGCTCCGCGTGGACCACCAGGGTGGGGGTCCGCACCCGGTGCACGTGGCGCAGGGGGCTTTTCTCCCACAGGACCTCGGGCCTTTCCCAAGGCCGGGCAAAGAGCTCCAGGAAGGCGAAGCGGGGGCCGATGTCGCTGGCCCCAAAGAAGCTGAACCAGTTGCAGATGCTGCGGTCCGTGACCGCGGCCCGGAAGCGCTCGGGGTGGCGGGCGGTGAGCCAGTTCACCATGTACCCCCCGTAGCTGCCCCCCGCCACCCCCACCCGGCCAGGGTCCAGGGGGAAGTTGGCCAGGACGTGGTCCAAAAAGCCCAGGAGGTCCCGCTCGTCCCGCTCCCCCCACGTTCCCTCCAAGAGGGCGAAGTCCTGGCCGTAGCCCGTGGAACCCCGCGGGTTGGCGAAGGCCACCGCGTAGCCCGCCTGGCGGAAGAGCTGCAGTTCCAGGAGGGGGGCCTGGCCGAAGGCGGTGTGGGGCCCCCCGTGGATGTAGAGGATCACGGGGTGGGGGCCTTCCCCTTCCGGGAGGAGGACCCAGCCCGGCACCTGGTGCCCCTCGGGGCTCGCCCAGGCGGTGGGGATGGGCTCGGAGAAGGAGAGGAGGCCCGCGTTGGGGTCATAGGTGCCCAGGGGCCCCTCGAGGCGGGCCGGATGGGTGAACCCCTCGGTGAGGAGGAAAAGCCCCTTCTCCGTGAGGGCGAAGGAGAGGACGCTCCCCCCGGCGGGGAGGGCCTCGGCCTCCCCGTCTAGCCCCACCCGGTAAAGCCGCGCCACCCCCGCCTCCGTGCGCACCACATAGACCCCGTCCCCACCCCACTTGGGCCCCTGGGTGTGGGCCCCGTAACGCAAGTCGGCGTTCACCGAGTTGTGCAGGCTCCCCTCCAGGAGCACCCGGGCCTCCCCCGCCCTCAGATGGTAGAGCCGGGCCTCGGTGCCCCCGCCCCGCTCAAAGGCGTGGCCCAGGAAGAAGAGGCCCTCCGGGCTCCACTCCAGGGCCAGGATGGGGCCCACCCCCCCGTAGACCCTTTCCAGGGAACCCCCCTGGAGAAGGTAGAGGGTGTCCCGCCACTCCGCCTGGGCCCGGAGGTCCTCCGCCATCACCAGGTAAAGCCCTTCGGGGGCGTAGACCATCTCCCTGGGGGCGGGGTAGCGCTCCAGGAGGAGGCGCTTCTCCCCCTCGGCCCAGAGGTACAGGGCCAGGTTGCCCTCGGGAAGGAGGCCCCGCCCGTCGTACTTGAAGGGCCAGCCCGCAAAGGTACGGGGGCTTCCCGGCTTGGGCGCCTCCTTGAGGGCCAGGAAGGCCACCTCCCCCCTGGGGCCCAGGGCGTAGTCCAGGACCCCCGCCGTCTCCGTGAGCCTCTCCGCCTCGCCCCCCCTGAGGTCCAGCCGGAAGAGCTCCTGGACCTCCCCCACCTTGCGCAGGAAGTAGACGTAGGGGTGGGCGTAGCGGGGCTTCTTGGCCTCCTCCTGGGTGAGGAAGCGCAGGGCCCCGTCGTAGAGGGCGAGCCGGGAGCGGTACCGGGGAGGGTCTTCCGCCACGATCTCGGTGAGGAGGAAAAGGGGGAGGCCCCCAGGGCCCGGGGTAAGGTCGGACAGGAAGCGGAGCTTTCCCAGGACTTCGGGTTCCATGCCCCCATAATACTGACCGGTCATCCGCCACCGGCCCTGGCCCTGCCGAAGCGGGTTGGGTAAGCTAGGCCCCATGGACCGGGACGAGTTGGTGCGCTACCTGGACGCCTACCTGCGCCTAAAGGACTTCCCCCAGGACCCCTCCCTGAACGGCCTCCAGGTGGAGGGAAAGCAAAGGGTAAGCAAGGTGGGGGCGGCGGTGGACGCGGGGGAGGCCATCTTCCGGCGGGCCCTGGAGGAGGGGGTGGACTTCCTCCTGGTCCACCACGGCCTCTTCTGGGGGAAACCCTTCCCCATCGTGGGCCATCACAAGAGGCGCCTGGAGCTCCTCTTCCAAGGGGACATCAGCCTCTATGCCGCCCACCTGCCCCTGGACGCCCACGAGGAGGTGGGCAACAACCACGAGCTGGCCCGGGCCCTGGGGCTCACCCACCTGGAGCCCTACGATGTGGGGGTCAAGGGGCGCTTTCCCCTTCCCACCCCCCTGGTCCGGGTGGCGGACATGCTGGGCCAGCTCACGGGGATGACCCCCTTGGTGCACCAGGGCGGGGCCGACCAGGTGGAGACCGTGGTGATCGTCTCCGGGGGGGCGGCGGGGATGGTGAGCGTGGTGGAGGCCGACCTCTTCATCACCGGGGAGCCCAAGCACAGCGCCTTCCACGAGGCCTTCGAACGGGGCTTGAACGTGATTTACGCCGGCCACTACGACACCGAGGTCTTCGGGGTGAAGGCCCTGGCCCGGCACCTGGAGGCCCGCTTCGGCCTGCCCTGGGTCTTCCTGGACCATCCCACGGGGCTTTGAGGACATGGGCGGACTCTTCCTGACCCTCGAGGGCCTGGACGGCTCCGGCAAGTCCACCCAGGCCCGCCTCCTCGCCCGCTTCCTGGAGGAAAGGGGGGTTCCCGTGCGCCTCACCCGGGAGCCCGGCGGGGGAATCGCCTTCGTCCGGGGGCTCCTCCTGGCGGAAGACCTCTCCCCGGAGGCGGAGTACCTCCTCTTCAGCGCCGACCGGGCGGAGCACGTGCGGCGGGTCATCCTCCCCGCCCTGGAAGGGGGAAAGTGGGTGGTCTCCGACCGCTACCTGGACTCCAGCCTCGCCTACCAGGGGTACGGCCGGGGCCTCCCCCTTCCCTGGCTTTTGGAGGTGGCCTCCCCCGTCACCTTGGGCCTCAGGCCCCACCTCACCTTTCTCCTGGACCTGCCCCCGGAGGAGGCCCTTTTGCGGGTGAGGGAAAAAGACCGCCTGGAAAGGCTTGGCCTTCCCTTCTTCCGGCGGGTGCGGGAGGGGTACCTGAGGCTCGCCGAGGCCGAGCCCGAACGCTTCCGGGTGGTGGACGCCACACAGGGGGTGGCCGAGGTGCAGGCGGCCATCCGGGCCCACCTCCTGCCCCTTCTGCCATAATGGCCCTATGCCCCGCGCGCCCGTGGCCCTGGCCCTCCTGGTGGCGTTTTCCCTCGCCCTGGCCCAGGGCCTCACCTTCCCCAAGAGCACCCTCTACGTGGAGGGGGGCGGCAAGCGCCACCTCCTCCGGGTGGAGGTGGCGGACACCCCGGAGCGCCAGGCCCAGGGGCTCATGTTCCGGGGCCGCCTGGCGGAGGGCGAGGGCATGGTCTTCCTCTTCCCCGCCCCCACCGCGGGGGGCTTCTGGATGAAGAACACCCTCATCCCCCTTTCCATCGCCTTCTTTGACCGCCAGGGGGTCATCCTGCGCATCCTGGACATGGACCCCTGCAAGGCCGACCCCTGCCCCGTCTACTACCCGGGGGTGGTCTACCAGGGGGCCCTGGAGGTCAACCAAGGCTGGTTCCGGCGGCGCGGCCTCGCCCCCGGGGCCCGGGTGGGGGGGGAGGCCTTGAAGTTCTGGCCCAGACCGTGGAGCGCAACCCCCTCTTCCCCCTAGCGGCCTTCGCCCTTCTGGTGGTGCTTTCCGTCTTCTCCTTCATGGGCTACCTCCTGGCCGCGAGAAGGTTCCAGGCCCCCCCGCCCCCACAGCGGGTGGTGGTGGAGACCCGGGAGGGTCCCCGCCCCCTCCAGGCCCGCCTGGCCCGCACCCCTGAGGCCTGGAGCCGGGGCCTGGGGGTGCGGAAGGAGGAGGTGGAGGCCCTCCTCTACCTGTTCCCCGAGGCCACCGATAACCCCTTCAGCACCCTAGGCTACCGTTTTCCCGTGCTGGTGGCCTTCCTGGACGGGGAGGGCCGGGTGCTCAAGGTGGCCCACCTCAAGCCGGGGGAGACCTACGCCCCCGGCACCGCCTACCGGGGAGTGTTGGAGGTGCGGGAAGGCCTCCTGGAGGTCTCCCCCGGGGACCGGGTTCTGCCCTAGCGCCCCTGCTGCAGGCCCCTCAGGTCCAGGAGGAAGTTCCCGGTGCTGGGCACGAAGACCGTCTGCACCCCGGGGGCCAGCTTCTCGGCAAAGGTGAGCTGGACCACCTCGGGGGCGTTCTTCAGGGCCCGGCCCCTGAGCTCTATGGCCTTGGCCTCCCCCTCGGCCCGGAGGATGGCGGCGTCCCGCTCCCCCTGGGCCTCGATGACCCGCCTTTGGGCGGCGATCTCCGCCTGCTTCCGGCGGTTGATCTCAATCTGCACCTGCTGCTCCGCGGTCTGCTTCTCCTCGATGACCTTGGCCACGGCCTCCGGGATGCGGATCTCCCGCAGGAGGACGGAGACCAGCTCGATGTGGTACTGGCGCAGGACCTCCTCGAGGCCCTGGCTCACCGAGGTCTCCAAGGCGGTGCGCTGGGTACTGATGAGCTCCGCGGCGTTGTACTGCCCCACGGCGTCCCGCACCTTGGAGCGCACTTGGGGGACGATCAGGGTCTCCAGGAAGGCCGGCCCCACCTCCTGATGGAGCTTCGGAGCCCGGTCCTTGAGGATGCGGTACTGGACGGTCACGTCCACCCCGATCTCCAACCCCTCCTTGGAGCGGGCGCGGATGGAGGTGTCCGCCTTGCGCTCCCCCTCGTGGGGGGCGGAGAGGGTCACCTCCTTGACCCGGGCATCGTAGAGGACCACCTGCTGGAGCCCCGGCACCACGAAGTGCACCCCCTCGGGGAGGGGGCGCTCCTGCACCCCCCGCAGGACGTTGAAGACCACCCCCACGTGCCCGGCGGGCACCACCAGAAAGCTGTTGGCCAGCACCAGGAGCAGGGCCCCAAGCCCGAGGAGGGAAGGCCCGTACCGCCTCTTGGGGGTGAAGAGGAGCCCCACCCCCACCAAGACCAGCGCCAACGCGGCCAGGTTCAGCATGAAAAAAGTATAAGGGCCCGAAACCTGGGCTTCGGGCCGGAAGGGCAACCATGGGGCCCCCCTCTAGCCTTCGCCAGAGCGGGGCACTTAGGCTACTCCTTGGACTCCCCGCCTTCGGATTTGGAACCGGAGTCCTTCTTGGCGTAGTCCTTCACGTGCCACCCCGACCCCTTGAAGATGATGGCCGGCGGGGTGATCACCCGCTTCAGGGGCTCCCCGGTCTCGGGGTGGGTCTTCAGGGGCTCGTCGTGGAAGCCCTGCTCGAACTCGTAGTAGTTCCCCGTTTCCAGGCCCTTGTAGACGTAGACCGGCATACCCTAACCCTCCTGGTAGGGCATTTTGACACTCACTTCCCTTGAGTGTCAAGAGGCCGGGGTGGTACCCTCCCCCCGTGGACAAGCCCACCCTGCGCCGCCATGCCTTAAGCCTCTGGCGGACCCTGGACCGGATGGCCCTCTCCCGCCAGGTGCTGGAGGCCCTGGTGCCTTGGCTTGGGGCGGGCGGCTTCCGGGACATCCTCCTCTACCACCCCCTGCCCCACGAGCTGGACCTCATGGCCCTCCCAGAACGCCACCCGGCCCGTTACTACCTGCCGAAGGTGGCGGGGACGGGGCTCTCCGTGCACCCCCTAGGCCCCCTGGCCCCCGGGCCCTTTGGCCTCCTGGAGCCCACCACAGGGCCCGTGGACCCCGCGGTCTTGGACCTGGTGGTGGTGCCGGGCCTGGCCTTTGACCTCGAGGGCTACCGCCTGGGCCACGGCAAGGGGTTCTACGACCGCTTCCTGGCCTCGGTGCGGGCGGAAAGCGTGGGGGTGGTGCCGGAGGTCCTGCTTCTCCCCCGCCTCCCCCACGACCCCTGGGACGTGCCCGTGGGCCACCTGGCCACGGAGAAGGGGGTTCGCCGGGTCAGGTGACCCCTGGGTCAGAGCCCCGGGGTGCTACACTTGGGGGCATGCGGGGAGCGCTCCTGGATCGGGACGGGGTTCTTCTCCTCCTGGACGAGGAGGCCCTTTACAAGAAGGCCCTGGAGTTGGCCGTCCACGGGGCCGGCCTGGACAAAGCCTTGGCCGTCCTGACCCAGGTGGTGCACGAGATCCACGAAGCCGTCCGCACCTTGCGGGTGCGAAGCCTGGAGGAGGAGGCCGTTTTCTGGCAGGGGCTGGTGCAAAAGGTGTCCCGGGAACTCCGCGTGCCCGAAAACCGGCTTCGCCCCTTGCGCTATTACCACTTCCTGCGCCGGGCCCCCGGGGCGGAAGCCCTCCTTCGGAACCTGAAGGCCCGGGGGCTTAAGATAGGCGTCCTCTCCAACACCCTGCCAAGCCTCCGGGAAAGCCTGGCCCACCACGGCCTGGACCTTTACGTGGACGGCTTCTTCGCCTCCTGCGCCCTGGGGGTGGCCAAACCCGACCCCAGGGCTTTCCTCCTGGCCCTGGAAGGCTTAGGGCTCACCCCCGGGGAAACCCTCTACCTGGACGACGACCCGGAAAACGTGGAAGCCGCCCGGAGGCTCGGCCTCCGGGCGGAAACGTACGTGCCGGGAACGGGACTACCCCACCCCTAGAGCACGGGCAACTCGGCCACGGTGCGCACGTCCAGGGAAGGGGTGCCCTGCCGGAAGGCCGCCAGCCGTCCCACCACCTTGCCCCCGGCCCTAAGGACCATCTTCTCCATGGCCTTCATGGTCTCCCCGCTGGAGACCACATCGGAAACCAAGGCCACCTTCTGGTTCAGAAGCTTCTCGGCGAAGCGCCGGTCCAACCAGAGCACCTCCCCCACCCCCAGGGTCAGGGTCTGGACCTCCTGGATGATGGGGTCCTCCATGTAGGGGCGGCGCCGCCTCCTGGCCACCACGTAAGGCAGGCCCATCTCCTCCGCCAGCACGTGGGTGAGGGGAATGGGGCTCGTCTCCGTGGTGAAGAGCACCTCCGTACCCTCGGGCACCAGGGGCCGCAAGGCCTTGGCCGCCGCCCGCACCAGCTCTGGGTCCCCCAGGAACTCCACCAGGGGAATCCGCCGCCCCGGGAGGGGCTCGATGAGGGGCACGTGGCGGGTGACGCCGCCGATGGTGATGGGATAGGTCTCCATACGACCTCCTACTCCGGCTTGAAGAGGGGCAGGTGGCCCAAGGCCACCACGTCCTGGCGGGGTGTGCCCTCGGTGAAAACCGCCAGGACCGCCACCACCTGCCCTCCCACGCTCTCAATAAGCTCCCTGAGGCCGGAAAGCGTGGAACCCGTGGACACCACGTCGTCCACGATGGCCACCCGCTTGCCCCGGATGAGGGGGATGTCCGCCCCGTCCAGCACCAGGAGCTGGGGCTTGCCCGTGGTGATGGAGAGCACCTGGCGGCTCACCGGGTTGATCATGTAGGGCTTCTCCGTCTTCCGGGCCACCACGTAGGGCCTCCCGGTGATGCGGGAGAGGGCGTGGGCCAGGGGCACGGCCTTGACCTCGGGGGTGACCAGGGTCTCCACCTCGGGGGGGAGGCGCTTGGCCAGCTCCTCCGCGGCGGCCTCGGTGAGCTCGGTGTCCCCCAGGAGGTTCAGCAGGGCCACGGCCACGTCCGGCCCCACCTGGACGATGGGGAGCTCGCGGCGCACCCCGGCGATTTCCACAGGGTAGGTCCTCACGCCGCCCAGTCTATACTCAAAGTATGCTGAGCGCCAAGATTGAGACCCTGGGCGTGGACCCCCAGAACGGGAGCGTGGTGGTCCTGCTCAGGACGGAGAACGACAAGCTTCTCCCCATCGTGATCGGCCCCCTCGAGGCCCACCACATCGTGGTGGCCCTGCAAGGGGAGAAGCCCCCCCGCCCCCTCACCCCGGACCTCCTGCTTTCGGTAATGGACATGCTCCAGGGAAAGCTGAAGCGGGTGGAGATCACCGACCTAAAGGACGGCACCTTTTACGCCCGCCTCATCCTGGAGCACCGGGGGATTGAGCTGGAGGTGGACGCCCGCCCCTCCGACGCCATGGCCCTGGCCCTAAGGGCAGGGGCCCCCATCCTGGTGGCGGAGGAGGTGGTGGAGAAGGCAGGGGTGGAGGAGGCCAGCCTCAAACCCCACGGGGCCGCGGAGGCCTGAGGGGCTGTTTCCCTCCCGCCCATGGCCCCGCCCCTCCTCACCCCCCGGTAGGGCCCGCCATGCGCGCCCTCCTTTTCCTCCTGCTCTTCCTCGGCTTGGCCCAGGCGGCGCGGCTGGCCGTCCTGGGGGACTGGGGGCAGGACACCCCGGCCCGGGCCCAGGTAGCGGCCTTGCTCCGGAAGGAGCACGCCCAGGATCCCCTCACCGCCTTGCTGACCGTGGGGGACAACTTCTACCCCCGGGGCCAGGTGGTGGAGCGGTTTCTGCAAGACCTCCCCCGGGTTCCCGTCTACCCCGCCTTCGGCAACCACGACGCCCCGAACCTCCCCGAGCAGCTTCGGCGCTTCGGCCTGGAGAGGCCCTATTACCGGGTCCGCCTGGGGAGCCTCGAGGTCTTCGTCCTCTACACGGAAGGCGACCTCAGGGCCCAGAGGGCCTGGCTGGAGGAGGCCCTGCAAAGCTCCACCGCCCCCCTTAAGGCCCTCCTCCTCCACCGCCCCCTTTACTCCTCGGGGCTCCACGGGGGGAGCCCGGGCTTGCGAAGCCTCCTGGAGCCCCTCCTTCGGCGCTTCCGGGTACCCTTGGTCCTAGCCGGGCACGACCACCACTACGAGCGCCTCCAGGTGGGGACCACCACCCACCTGGTCCTGGGCGGGGGAGGGGCGGGCCTCTACCCCACCAAGCCCCCCCTCGCCGCAAGCCAGGCCCTGGCCGTGGCCCACCACGCCCTTTTCCTGGAAGTGGGGGAGGATGGGCTTGTGGGCTATGCCCTGAGCCCAGAGGGCCGGGTCCTGGACCGCTTCGCCCTTAAGAGGGGCGCCCCATGACGTGCACGTGCACGTGGAAGACCTCCTGCCCGCCCTCCTCCCCCACGTGGACTTGGAGCTTGTACCCCGGAAGCCGCAAAAGCCGCGCCACCCGGTTGGCGGTGCGGAAGAGGGCCCCGAGCTTCCTCTCCCCTTCCTCGGTGTCGGGGTAGTCGGAGAGCTTCTCCACGTGCTCCTTGGGCACCACCAGGACGTGCACGGGCGCCTTGGGCCTTATGTCGTGAAAGGCCACGAAGGCCTCGTCCTCGTACACCTTCCGGGAGGGGAGCTCCCCTCGGACGATGCGGCAGAAGACGCAGTCCATGGGAAAAGTCTACCCTAGGGGAAGCTCCAGAAGCGGGGTAGCCGCCTCCTTAACCCCCAGCACCTGGCCCAAGAGGGTGTACCCCTCCACCCCCTCCACCCGGGCCAGGACCGTCTCCCCCGGCCGGGCCTGGCCCCAAAGCCTGGCCTCGTAGTAGTCCGGGGTATGGCCCATGGCCAGACCTCCTTGTACCCGCTCCACCAAAACCTCCACCTGCCCCCCCAGCTTGGGCCGGATGCGGGCTTCCGCCAGGGACTGGGCCAAGGCGATGAGCTCCTTGGTGCGGCGCTTGCGCACCTCCACGGGAACCTGGGGCATGGAGGCCGCCCGGGTCTTGGGCCTCGGGGTGTAGGTGAAGGCGTGGACCCGGGTGGGCCTGAGCTCCTCCAGGAAGGCCAGGGTCTCCTGGTGCTCCTCCTCGGTCTCCGTGGGCAGGCCGGCGATGACGTCGGTGGTGAGGGCAAAGCCGGGGATGAGGTCGTGGGCCCTCTGCACCAGGTCGCGGTAGTAGGCCTTATCGTAGCGGCGGCCCATGAGCTTGAGGAGCCGGTCCGAGCCCGTCTGCAAGGAAAGGTGGAGGTGGGGCCTGACCTCGGGGGCGTAGCGGCCGATCACCCTAAGGAGGTCCTCCCCCGTGTCCTCGGGCTCCATGGAGGAAAGCCGCACCTTGGCCCCCAGGTGGTGGAGGTCCTCCACGAGCCCCGCAAGCCCCCGGGGATGCCCCCGGTAGCTCCCAAGCCGCACCCCGGTGAGGACGATCTCCCGGATGCCCATGCGGAGCAGGGCCTCGGCCTCGGCCAAGGCATCGCGGTAGTCCCGGTGGCGCTCCTTTCCCCTAAGCCTCGGGATGATGCAGTAGGCGCACCCCGCCTGGCAACCGTCCTGCACCTTCAGGAAGGCCCGAACCCGGCTGTTCAGAAGCCCTCTTTCCCCGGCCCCCCAGAACTCGTTGGGCGGGGTGGTGATGGGGTCTGCGGGGAGGCCGAAGCGCTCCAGGATCACCCGGGGCAGCTCGGCCTTCCTGGAGTTGGGCACCACGGCATCCGCCCCCAGCTCCCTCAGGGCCTCGGGGGCGAGCTCCGCGTAGCACCCCGTGACCACGATGAAGGCGTGGGGGTTATGGCGCCTGGCCCGGCGCACCTCCTTGCGGGTATCGGCCTCCGCGGTGGTGGTGACCGCGCAGGAGTTGATCACCACCAGGTCCGCCTCCCCCGCCTCCACCGGCGCCACCTCGGGCTCCAGGGCCTTCAGGAAGCCCAAGAGGGCCTCGGTCTCCACCTGGTTCACCTTGCACCCCAGGGTGCGAAAGGCCACGCGCATCCTTTTCATTCTGGTAGCCTAAGGGGGCTTCGTCAACGCGGCCGGGCAGAGTGTGCTTTTCCCCACTTGCGGTGAAAGCCCTATAGGTAGTAGCATCACGGGTGCCTGCCCCAAGATGTGGGGGAAACGCCTCGCGGGGCTAGGGTTTCTGCCCGGAAGTATAGGAGGATTTATGGAGCACCATTCCCGGATAGCCTCACCCGCCTTTGACGAGCACGCCCAGGCCATCGCCAAGCGCCAGTACCTCCAGCCCGGGGACGGGGACATCCTGGGGATGTTCCGCCGCGTGGCCCGGGAGGTGGCCAAGCCCGAGCGCCCTGAGGAAAGGGCCCTTTGGGAGGAGAAGTTTTTTGAGCTCATGAGCGAGAAGCGCTTCTCCCCCGGGGGGCGGATCCTAGCGGGGGCGGGCACGGCCCACGGCAACCTCCTCAACTGCTTCGTCCAGGGGGCCACGGAGAACCCCCCGGAAAGCTTCGCCGGCATCATGGAGGTGGCCAAGAAGCTCGCCCTGGTCACCAAGGTGGGGGGCGGCAACGGGGTGAACCTGGACCCCTACCGCTCCAAGGGCACCCGCACGCGGAGGCCCGTGCGGGGCGTGGCCTACCTCTCCGCGGACCACCCCGATGCGGGGGACTTCATCCGGGGCCTCATGCGCCCCCCCATCAACCCCGAAGGCCCCAAGGAGGAGATCGCCCTCAAGAACTTCGCCCGGGTGGTCTACGGGGAGGTGTCCCCGGAGATGGAGGCCCTGGCCGAGGCCCACGGAGTCCAGACGGCCAAGGAGCCCCCTGCGGACCGCATCCTGGTCCCCGACGACATGGGGGGGATCATAGAGGCCGCCAAGGAGGCGGCGGACCTGGCCCGGAAGGGCCTTAAGCCCCACGTGGACTTCTCCCTCCTAAGGCCCGAGGGCGCCCCCATCCGGGGAAGCGGCGGCACGAGCTCGGGGCCCGTGAGTTTTCTCTTTGAAATCTTTGACAACTTCCTGGAATGGGTGGCCTGGGGCGCCGAGGAGGCGGGTCCTGTGGCCATCTTGCGCTACGTCTACGCCAGCGTCCTTAGGGTGGTGCGCCAAGGCGGTACGCGCCGTGGGGCTGGGATGGCCACCCTCTCCATAGAACACCCCGACCTCTTGGACTTCCTCACCGCCAAGGACCTGGACCGGGAGAAGGCGGAAGGGGACATCTCCACCTTCAACATCTCCGTCCTGGCCACGGACCGCTTCCTGGAGGCCGTGGAGAAGGACGAGCTCTGGCCCGTGACCCCCATTGAGGTGCCGGGGAAGTACTACCCCCACCCCCTGGAAGGCCCCTACACGGGAAAGGTGCCCCACCTCCCCGAAAGGGAGGACGGGGCCAAGGCCATCCCCCTCTACGGGGGGAAGGTGCCCGCCCGCTGGCTCTGGCACGAGATCGCCTGGCACGCCTGGGCCACGGGGGAGCCGGGGCTCATCTTCGTGGACCGGATCAACGCGCTTTCGGCCCTTAAGGGGCTTGGAGAGCACTACCAGATCCGGTCCACCAACCCCTGCTTCGTAGGGTCCACGAGGATCCCCACCGAGCACGGGCTTGTGCCCATTGAAGAATTGGCCCGCATGGGAGAAAGCTTTTACCTAGTCACAGATACCCGGGCACCCCTTGGGGGCGTGGGAGTTCCCCTACCTACCCAGGGTACTGGGGTACGGAGGGCAGCCCGAGCTTTCTTCACTGGCGTCAAGCCTGTGGTCCGCTTACACACCCAGGAGGGCCTCGAGGTGACCCTCACCCCCGACCACCTCCTCCTCACCCCCGAGGGTTACCGGGAAGCTGGGAGCTTAAGGCCGGGTGACAAAATCCTGGTGCAAAGCGGCGAAGGGCTCTTCCCCAAGGAGGAGCGCCTACCCGCCCAAGCCCTCGCCGTAGTCCATGAGCGGGTAGCTACCGCGGGGAGTCGCGGGCCCCATGGCCGGGCCGACGTGCGGGCCCGGTACAGCAACCTCCCCACCCGTTGGAGCCGGGAACTCGGGGTAGCCTTGGGATGGCTGGTGGGCGACGGCTACTTAAGGGAGGACGGCGTAGGCTTCTACTTCTCCCGGCAGGACTTCGCCACCATCGGTTGGCTTCCCGACCTCCTCCGAGACTGGTTCGGTCCCGGCACCCTCCAGGTAACCCCCTCTAACACCTACCACCTCCACTTCAACCGCATCCCCGTGGAGTTCTTCCAGGCCCTCGGGGTGCGGGCTGCGAAGGCTACGGAAAAGCGGGTGCCGGAAAGCCTCTTTCGTGCCCCCCGAGAGGCGGTAGTGGGCTTCCTCCAGGGGCTCTTCAGCGCCGATGGCTCGGTGCAAGTCAATCCCCAGAAGAAGGACGCCACCGTCCGTTTAGCCTCGTCGAGCCTGAGGCTTCTCCAAGACGTCCAGCTCCTCCTCCTCAACTTGGGCATCTACGGGAAGATCTACAAGCGCCGCGAGGCGGGAAGCAAGGCCCTGCCCGATGGCCAAGGTGGGCTTAAGGCCTACGCCACGGCCCCCCAGTACGAGCTCATCCTAGGAGGGCAAAATCGGGACCACTTTGCCGAGCAGATTGGGTTCCTCCAGGAGGAGAAGCAGACCAAGCTCCTAACCTTCCTCAAGGACCGGCCCCGGGGAAGCTATGCCAAGGCCTTCGTAGCAACCGTGACGAGCGTGGAGCCTGCGGGCGAGAGCCCGGTCTACGACCTCACCGAGCCCCTGACCCACAGCCTCATCGCTAACGGCTTGGTGGCCCACAACTGTGGGGAAATACCCCTCACCGTGGGCGAGCCCTGCGACCTCGGGGCCCTGAACCTGGCCGCCTACGTGGAGGAGGGGAAGTTCCGGATGGATGAGTTCCGCCGGGACGTCCACACCGCCATCCGCTTCCTGGACAACGTCCTGGACGTGAACCAGTTCGCCCTGCCCGACAACGAGATGGCGGCGAAGAAGCTCAGGAGGCTTGGTCTCGGGGTCATGGGCCTCGCCGACATGCTCATCAAGCTGGGCCTCCCCTACGACTCCGAGGAGGCGAGGGCCAAGGTCTACGAGGTCATCTCCGCCATGCGGGAGGAGGCCCTGAAGGCCTCGGAAGCCCTGGCAAAGGAGCGGGGCGTCTTCCCCCTCTACCAGGAGCACGAGGAGTACTTCCAGAGCCTCGGGATCCGCCCCCGGCGCAACGTGGCCCTCCTCACCGTGGCCCCCACGGGGACCACCAGCATGCTCATGGGGGTGTCCTCGGGGATTGAGCCCGTCTTTAGCCCCTTCGTCTGGCGCAGGATCGGCGGGGAGTACAAGCCCCTCCTCCACCCCCTCTTCGTGGAGCTCATGGAGGCCTACCCGCCCGCCAAGGGCTACGAGAAGGAGGGCAAGTGGGACTGGGAGAAGGTCATCGCCGAGATCCAGAAGGACGGCCACGGCTCCGTGCAGAACCTCTCCTTCATCCCCGAAGCGATCCGGAAGGTCTTCCTCTGCGCCCACGACATCCACCCCCTGGACCACGTGCGCATGCAGGGGGTGGTGCAGCGGGCTTTTGACGCGGAGGGGTACGCGGGGAACTCCCTGTCCAAGTGCATCGCCAAGGGCACCCTGATCCCCACTTCTAAGGGCCTTATCCCTATTGAGGAGATTGCCCCGCCGCACCCTGAGAACACATTCGTCCCGGTAGAAGGGCTCTACACCGCCGAGGGTTACCGGATCACCGCCCACTACTACGCGGGGAGGAAGCGGGGAGTCAGGGTCCGGCTGGACAATGGGGCCGAGCTTTTGGGTGCTTGGGAAAGCCACCGCCTTCTCACCCCGGAGGGCTGGCGGCTCATGCGGGAGCTCAAGCCCGGGGATGTGGTCCTAGGAAAGCTCGTCCCCTCCCACGGGGAGGGCGGGCTCCCTATCCCCGAGACCGCGAACCTTCCTTTGAGGACAAACGCCCGCGACCTCCCCTTGCCCGAAAGGATGTCCGAGGACCTCGCCCTCTTTTTGGGGATGCTCGCCGCCGACGGGTCCACGGTGGAGGCCACAGGCTTCGTGGGCATCGCCACCAAGGACCCCGAGGTGGAGCGGATCTTCCGGGAAGTGGTGGGAAGGCTTTTCGGGGTGGAACCCAAGTGCACGGTGGATAAGCGCACGGGGGTGAGGAACCTCTACCTCACCTCCCGCCGCCTGGTTCGCTTGGTGGAAGCCCTCATCAGCAAGGGGGCGGCGCACAAGCGGGTGCCTCCCCAGATCCTTCGGGGAAGCCCGGGGGAAAAGCTGGCCTTCCTCCGTGGCCTCACCCTGGACGGCTACGTGCACCCTAACATGGGCCTTGTGGTCTACGAGGGGAGGAGCCAGCGCCTGGCCTACGAGGCGGCCGAGCTTGCCCGCAGCTTCGGCCTGCCCAAGGTCTACCAAGGGCGAAAAAAGGTCGTCGCCTCCAGGGAAACCTACCACGCCTATTCCGTGGCCGTTTCCGGACCTCTCCGGGAGCTCCTCGAGCCCATAGAAGCCCACAAGCGGGCCGAGGTGGCTGTCCGCTACAAGGTTTTCATCCCTGAGGAAGCCCTCGCCGCCACCCGCGTGGGCACCGCCCACCCCGGATACTCAAACCTCAAGTCCGTGCGCCACAGGGGTGTACAGGTGGTCTACAACACCACCGCCGACCGTCTGGGCTGGCCCACAGACCTCCTGGCCCACCGGGTCGTGGAGGTGGAAGAGGTGGGAGAGGTGGAGATGTACGACATTGAGGTGGAGGAAGTCCACCGCTACGTGGTCAACGGCCTCATCTCCCATAACACCATCAACCTGCCCCACGAGGCCACGGTGGCGGACGTGGAGGCCGCCTACCTCGAGGCCTACCGCACCGGGTGCAAGGGGATCACCGTCTACCGGGACGGCAGCCGGGAGTTCCAGGTGCTCACGGTGAAGAAGGAGGAGAAGGCGGAGGCCCCCCTTCCGCAGGTAGAAACGGAGGAGGCCCCGCCCGTGGCCGCGGCAAAAGAGGAGCCCAAGGGGCCACCCCAAGGCCCCGTCTACGAGCGCCCGGGCCGCCTTCTGGGCTTCACCGACATGGTGAAGCTCCTCACCCCGGAGGGGCAAAAACGGAGCTTCCTGGTCACGGTGAACGTCCTGGAGGGCCAACCGGTGGAGGTCATCCTCACCTCGGGCAAGGCGGGGGACGAGGCCAACGCCGACTCCGAGGCCCTGGGCCGCGTGGTGTCCATCGCCCTGCAGTACGGGGTGCCCCCGGAGGCCATCGTGCGCACGCTCCGGGGCATCAACGGGGGGCTCTACGGCACCTACCAGGGCAGGCTCGTCTCCAGCAAGGCGGACCTCATCGCCGTGGCCCTGGAGACCATCCCCCAGGGGCTGAAGGGGGTCAAGGGCGATGCCCCGGAAGAGGCCCCCCTCCCCGCCCTCTCCGGGGGCGGCCTGGCCCTGGCGGGGGCGAGCCCCTGCCCGGTGTGCGGGGAAAAGACCCTGGTGCGGGAGGAAGGGTGCTGGAAGTGCCAAGCCTGCGGCTACTCCAAGTGCGGCTAGGGAGTCCATGGGCCGGGTACGGGTCAAAATCTGCGGCATCACCCGCCTCCAGGACGCCCTCCTGGCCGAGGCCCTGGGGGCCCATGCCCTGGGCTTCGTCCTCGCCCCGGGCTCCCGGAGGCGGGTGGACCCGGAGGCCGCCCGGGCCATCTCCCAGGCCCTAGGCCCCATGGTGGTGCGGGTGGGGGTCTTCCGTGACCACGGGCCGGAGGAGGTCCTCCGCCTCATGGAGCGGGCCCGGCTCCAGGTGGCCCAGCTCCACGGCGGGGAGCCCCCCGAGTGGGCCGAGGCCGTGGGGCGCTTCTTTCCCGTGGTCAAGGCCTTTGCCTTGGAAGGCCCCGCCCGGCCCGAGTGGGCCGACTACCCCGCCCAGGCCCTCCTCCTGGACAGCAGGCGCCCGGGAAGCGGGGAGGGCTACCCCAGGGCCTGGGCCAAGCCCCTCCTGGCCACGGGCCGGAGGGTGATCCTCTCCGGGGGCATCACCCCGGAAAACGTGGAGGAGGTCCTGGCCTTAAAGCCCTACGCCATAGACCTGGCGAGCGGGGTGGAGGAGGCCCCTGGGGTGAAGAGCGAGGCCAGGCTCAAGGCCCTCTTCGCCCGCCTGGAAGCGTGGAACCAGGACGTATGATGGGGGCGTGATCGGCAAGCGCCATCCCTTTTTCCCCTACCTCGAGGCCATGCTGGAAGCCGCCCACCTGGCCCAGGGCATCCACACCTACTACCTGGAGAAGGGCTTCACCCAGGGGACCAAGTCCGGCCCCACCGACCTGGTCACCCAGGCGGACAAGGAGTCCGAGGAAGCCCTTAAGGAGTTCCTCCTCGCCCGTTTCCCCGAGGCGGGCTTCCTGGGGGAGGAGGGCGGGAGCGAGGGCGGCAAGGAGGTACGCTTCATCGTGGACCCCCTGGACGGCACGGTGAACTACGCCCACGGCTTCCCCTTTTACGGGGTTTCCCTGGCCCTGGAGGTGGAGGGGGAGGTCCGGGTGGGGGTGGTGATGGACACGAGCCGCGGCGAGGCCTTCTACGCGGTGCGGGGGGAGGGAGCCTACCGGAACGGAAGGCCCATCCGGGTGACGGAGCGAAGGGAGCTTTTGGGAAGCCTCCTGGCCACGGGCTTCCCCTACGACGTGGCCCAGGACCCGGAAAACCTCACCTACTTCGGGCGGGCCCTGCGGCGGGGCCTTTTGGTGCGCCGCCCCGGGGCCGCCGCCTTGGATCTGGCCTACGTGGCCGCGGGAAGGCTGGAGGGGTTTTGGGAGGTGAAGCTCAACCCCTGGGACGTGGCCGCGGGCTGGCTCCTGGTGGAGGAGGCGGGGGGGCGGGTCACCGACCTGGAAGGGAGGCCCTACCGCCTGGGCCACCGCTACATCGTGGCCAGCAACGGGAGGATCCACCAGGCCCTCCTGGAGGCCCTCTTAAACGACTAGGCCCCCGCTGGCCGCGCTACCCGTCCGGCAGGGCCCGCACGCCCCCAGTACGGCGGGTGCCCAAGTAAAATGGGGGCATGGACCTCGAGGCCAAGAAGAAAGTCCTGCGGAGCTTCACCTACGGCCTTTACCTCCTCACCGCCAAGGACGGCGAGGACTACGCCGCGGGCACCGTGAACTGGGTTACCCAGGCCTCCTTCACCCCGCCCCTCATCGCCCTGGGGGTGAAGCGGGACAGCCGCCTCCACGAGCTCATCGGGCGCACGGGCAAACTCGCCCTCATGACCCTGGCCCAGGACCAGAAGGCCATCGCCCAGGACTTCTTCAAGCCCACCCAGCGGGAGGGGAACACCCTAAACGGCCACCCCTTTGAGCCCTCCCCCACCTTCGGCCTGCCCCTCCTCACGGAGCTTCCCTACTGGCTGGAGGCCGAGGTGCGCCACGTGTACCAGGGGGGGGATCACAGCCTGGTGGTGGCCGAGGTGGTGGAGGCCGGGGTGCGCCAGGAGGCCAAGCCCCTGGTCATGTGGGACACGGGCTGGTTCTACGGGGGCTAAAGCACCGCCACCCCCACCTCTTGCCCCTCCGGGAGGAGAAAGGCGCGGAAGCCGTCCGTGCCGAAGATGACGTAGGGCACCCGCCAGCGGGCCTCCAGGATGTCCGTGGGGCTCGGGTAGGCGGGGCCTTGGGGATGGGAGTGGTAGATGGCCAGGAGCTGGACCCCCTCCCGCTCCATCTCCTTCAAGGCCCGGAGCAAGGCCACGGGCTCGGCCAGGTAGCCCGTGAGGGGGTTGGGGTGGACGTTGGGCAGGGGAAAGACCCGCTCCACCTCCCGCCTCCCCGCCCAAAGGCCCACCCCCTCCCGGGGAGCCTCCCGCAAGAGGTGGGCGCGGGTTTCTTCCAGAATCCCTCTCGGCACGTAGAGCATTTGGGACAATCGCCCCCTCCTTGGCCCTATACTATGGGCACCAAGAAGGAGGGACCATGATCCGAACCATCGCCCTGGTAGGGCACGCGGGCAGCGGCAAGACCACCCTGACGGAAGCGCTTCTCTACAAAACGGGGGCCAAGGAGCGGATGGGCCGGGTGGAGGACGGCACCACCACCACGGACTACACCCCCGAGGCCAAGCTCCACCGAACCACGGTGCGCACCGGGGTGGCCCCCCTGCGCTACCGGGAGCACCGCATCTTCCTCCTGGATGCCCCCGGGTACGGGGACTTCGTGGGGGAGATCCGGGGCGCCTTGGAGGCCGCGGACGCCGCCTTGGTGGCGGTCTCCGCGGAAAGCGGGGTCCAGGTGGGGACGGAAAGGGCCTGGACCGTGGCCGAACGCCTGGGGCTTGCCCGCATGGTGGTGGTCACCAAGCTGGACAAGGGCGGGGACTACTACGCCCTTCTGGAGGACCTGCGGAGCACCCTGGGCCCCATCCTGCCCATAGACCTTCCCCTCTACGAGGGGGGGAAGTGGGTGGGGCTCGTGGACGTCTTCCACGGCAAGGCCTACCGCTACCAGAACGGGAGCGAGGTGGAGGTGCCCCTGCCTCCCGGGGAGAGGGAACGGGCGGACCGCTTCCGCCAGGAGGTCCTCGAGGCCATCGTGGAGACGGACGAGAGCCTCCTGGAGAAGTACCTGGAGGGGGAGGAGGTCACGGGGGAGGCCCTGGAGAGGGCCTTCCACGAGGCGGTGCGGAGGGGCCTCCTCTACCCCGTGGCCCTGGCCTCGGGCACGGAGGGGATCGGCGTCCTACCCCTCTTGGACCTCGTCCTGGAAGCCCTCCCCTCCCCCGGGGAGCGCTTCGGGGAGGGCCCCGCCCTGGCCAAGGTCTTCAAGGTCCAGGTGGACCCCTTCATGGGCCAGGTGGCCTACGTGCGCCTCTACCGGGGGCGGCTGCGGCCGGGGGATGCCCTCCAGAGCGAGGGGGGCCAGGTGCGCCTCCCCCACCTCTACGTGCCCATGGGGAAGGACCTCCTGGAGGTGGAGGAGGCGGAGGGAGGCTTCATCCTGGGCCTCCCCAAGGCGGAGAACCTGCACCGGGGCATGGTCCTCTGGCAGGGGGAAAGGCCCGAGAGCGAGGAGGTTCCCTTCGCCCGCCTCCCCGAACCCAACGTGCCCGTGGCCATCCGCCCCAAGGGGAAGACGGACGAGGCCAAGCTGGGCGAGGCCCTGCGTAAGCTTTTGGAGGAGGACCCAAGCCTCAGGCTGGAGCGCCAGGAGGAAACCGGGGAGTTCCTCCTCTGGGGCCACGGGGAGCTTCACCTCACCACCGCCAAAGAGCGCCTCTCCGGCTACGGGGTGGAGGTGGACTTCAGCGTGCCCAAGGTGCCCTACCGGGAGACCATCCGCAGGGTGGCCGAGGGGCAGGGCAAGTACAAGAAGCAGACCGGGGGCCACGGCCAGTACGGGGACGTGTGGCTCCGCCTCGAGCCCGCCCCCGAGTACAGCTTTGAGTGGCGCATCACCGGCGGGGTCATCCCCAGCAAGTACCAGGAGGCCATCGAGGAGGGCATCCTGGAGGCGGCCAAGAAGGGGGTCCTGGCGGGCTACCCGGTGATGGGCTTCAAGGCCATCGTCTATAACGGCTCCTACCACGAGGTGGACTCCTCCGACCTCGCCTTCCAGATCGCCGCGAGCCTCGCCTTCAAGAAGGTGATGGCCGAGGCGAGCCCTGTCCTCCTGGAGCCCATCTACCAAATCAAGGTGGTGGCGCCCCAGGAGCGGGTGGGGGATATCCTCTCGGACCTGCAGGCCCGGCGGGGGCGCATCCTGGGCATGGAGCAGGAAGGCGCCCTGGCCGCGGTGCGGGCCGAGGTCCCCCTGGCGGAGGTGCTGGAGTACTACAAGGCCCTCCCCGGTCTCACCGGAGGGGCCGGGGCCTACACCCTGGAGTTCAGCCACTACCAGGAGGTCCCCCCCCACCTGGCCCAGAAGATCGTGCAAGGGAGGGCCGAGGAAGCCTAGGCCAGGACCATGGCGGAGGCCCTTTCCCGCTTAAAGGAGGCCCTGGGCCAAGCCCTCTTTGGCCAGGAGGAGGTCATCGAGGCCCTCCTGGCCACCGCCCTAGCCCGGGGGCACGCCCTCTTGGAGGGGGTGCCGGGCCTGGGCAAGACCCTGCTGGCGGAAAGCTTCGCCAAGGGAAGCGGCCTCAGCTACAAGCGCATCCAGTTCACCCCGGACCTCCTGCCCCAGGACCTCACGGGGAGCGAAGTCTACAGGGAGGGCCGCTTTGAGTTCGTCAAGGGCCCCATTTTCGCCCAGGTGGTGCTGGCAGACGAGATCAACCGGGCTCCCCCCAAGGTGCAGTCGGCCCTTCTGGAGGCCATGCAGGAGCGGGCGGTGACCGCCGGGGGGGTGCGCTATCCCCTCCCCGAACCCTTCTTCGTGGTGGCCACGCAGAACCCCCTGGAGCTGGAGGGCACCTACCCCCTCCCGGAGGCCCAGCTGGACCGCTTCACCGCCCGGATCCCCTTCCGTTCCCCAAGGCGGGAGGTGTGGCTCAGGATCCTCACGGAAGAGCCCCGGGTGCCGGAGCCAGGAGAGGTGGACTTCCTGGCGGCCCAAGGGGAGGTGCGGGAGGTGCGGGTGGCCAAGGAGGCCCTGGAGGTGATCACCCACGTGGCCTTCCTCACGGGGGAGGACAAGCGCCTGAGGATGGGCCTCTCCCCCCGGGGGGCCAAGGCCTGGCTCGCCCTCGCCCGGGCCCTGGCCTACCTCCGGGGCAAGCCCTTGGTGGACTGGAAGGAGCTTAGAGACGCCGCCTTCCTCGCCCTCCCCCACCGCCTCTTCCTCACGGAGGAGGCCGTCTACGAGGGGGAGACGGCGGAAGGCGTGCTCCGGGAGGTCTTGAGGAAAGGAGGGGTGCCGTGAAGTGGGTGCGCTTTTTCCACGAGGTTGGCCTGGAGGACGTGCCCCTGGTGGGGGGAAAGAACGCCTCCCTGGGGGAGATGATCCGGGAGCTTTCCCCCTTGGGGGTCAAGGTGCCCGGGGGGTTCGCCGTGACCAGCGAGGCCTACTGGTACTTCCTGGCGTCCAACGGCCTGAAGGAGGCCATCGCCCAGGAGCTAAAGGGGCTAGACCCGGACGACCCCAAGGCCCTCCAGGGGGCAAGCCGCCGCCTGCGCAACCTGATCCTGAAAGGCGAATACCCCCAAGACCTGCGGGAGGAAATCCTAGAGGCCTACCGCAGGCTTTCCCAGGAAGCGGGAGAGGAGGCCATCCCCGTGGCCGTGCGGAGTAGCGCCACCGCCGAGGACCTCCCCACCGCCAGCTTCGCCGGGCAGCAGGAAAGCTACCTCTACGTGCAGGGGGAGGAGGACCTCCTCCACCACGTGAAGCGGGCCATGGCGAGCCTCTTCACGGCACGGGCCATCAGCTACCGGGCCCACATGGGCTTTGACCACCTGAGGGTGGCCCTCAGCGTGGGCGTGCAACGCATGGTCCGGGCGGACACCGCCTCCAGCGGGGTCATCTTCACCCTGGACCCCGATACCGGCCACCGGGGCTTCGTGTACATCACCGCCATCTGGGGGCTCGGCGAGAACATCGTCCAGGGCCGGGTGGGGCCGGACGGCTACTACGTGCACAAGGAGACCCTGAAGCAGGGGTACAAGGCCCTGGTCCACAAGCGCCTGGGGAGCAAGGAGCTCACCCTGGCCTATGACCCCAGGGAGGGCCGCCTGAAGAACCGCCCCACACCCCCTTACCTCCGGAACCAGTTCGCCCTGGCGGACGAGGAGGCGCTCCTCCTCGCGGACTGGTCCCTCAAGATAGAGGCGCACTACACCGGAAAGCGGGGAACCCCCACCCCCATGGACATCGAGTGGGCCAAGGACGGCCCCACGGGGGAGCTCTTCGTCCTCCAGGCCCGGCCCGAGACCGTCCACGCGCAAAAGACCCCCCTTCTCCGGGTCTACCGCCTCCTCCAAAGGGGGGAGGTCCTGGCCGAGGGCCTGGCGGTGGGGGAGGCCATCGCCACAGGCAAGGCCCGCGTCCTCCGGGACCCCAAGGAGATGGACCGCTTCCAGGAGGGAGAGGTGCTGGTCACGGAGACCACCAACCCCGACTGGGAGCCCATCATGAAGAAGGCGGCGGCCATCGTCACGGAACGGGGGGGACGCACCTCCCACGCGGCCATCGTGGCCCGGGAGCTGGGGGTGCCCGCGGTGGTGGGGGCGGTGGGGGCCACCCGGCTCATCCCCGATGGAGAGGCGGTCACGGTTTCCTGCGCCGAGGGGGAGGTGGGCCGGGTCTACCGGGGAGCCTTGGCCTACGAGGTGGAGGAGATCCGCCCCGAGGCCCTGCCGAAGACGCGCACCCAGATCCTGGTGAACGTGGGCACCCCGGACGAGGCCTTAAGGGCCAGCCTCCTGCCCACGGACGGGGTGGGGCTTTTGCGCATGGAGTTCGTCTTCGCCAGCCACGTGCGGATCCACCCCCTGGCCCTCACGCGCTTTGAAAGCCTGCCCAAGGAGGTCCAGCGCCAGGTGGCGGAGCTCACCGAGGCTTACCCGGACAAAAGGGCCTACTTCGTGGAGCGCCTTTCCCAGGGCATCGGCCTCATCGCCGCCGCCTTTTACCCCAGGCCCGTCCTCCTCCGCTTCTCCGACTTCAAGACCAACGAGTACGCCCGCCTCCTCGGGGGGCACCTCTTTGAGCCGAAGGAGGAGAACCCCATGCTGGGGTGGCGGGGGGCAAGCCGCTATTACCACCCGGATTACAAGGAGGGCTTTCTCCTGGAGGTGGCCGCGGTGAAGCGGGTGCGGGAGGAGATGGGCCTCAAGAACCTGATGGTCATGGTCCCCTTCTGCCGCACCCCGGAGGAGGGGCAAAGGGTCCTAGAGGCCATGGCCGAGGGCGGCCTCAGGCGGGGCGAGGACGGGCTCCAGGTCTACGTGATGGCGGAAATCCCCTCCAACGTCCTGGAAGCGGAGGCCTTCGCCGAGCTCTTTGACGGCTTCTCCATCGGCTCCAACGACCTCACCCAGCTGGCCTTGGGCCTGGACCGGGACTCGGAGCGGGTGGCCCACCTCTTTGACGAACGGCGCGAAACCGTGAAGGCCCTCTGCGCCCTCCTCATCCAAAAGGCCCACGCCAAGGGGCGGAAGGTGGGCATCTGCGGCCAGGCCCCCTCGGACTACCCGGAGTTCGCCGCCTTCCTGGTGGAAAAGGGGATAGACTCCTTAAGCCTCAACCCCGATGCCCTCCTGCGCACCGTGCGGAAGGTGGCGGAGATTGAAAAGCGCTTGGGCATCGGGTAGGCTTGGGCATGGTCCGCGAGCCCTTCAACGCCCTGAGCCACGCCATCGGCGTCCCCTTAGCCTTTTGGGGAAGCCTCCTCTTGCTCTCCCTGGCCCCGAGGGAGGCCTGGGGAGCGCTTATGCTCTTCGGCCTCACCATGGCCCTGATGTTCGGGGCGAGCGCCCTCTACCACGCCCTTAAGGTGGAAGGGCGCGCCCTGGCCTGGCTTAGGCGCCTGGACCACGCCGCCATCTTCCTCTTCATCGCCGGGAGCTACACCCCTTTCCTGGCGGAAGGGCTCCGCGGGGGGTTCCAGCCCTTCGCCTTGGCCCTGGTCTGGGGCCTGGCCCTCCTGGGGGTGGCCTTCCGCCTCTTCTTCCTCCGAGCCCCGCGCTGGCTCTACACCCTGGCCTATCTGGGCCTGGGTTGGCTCTCCGTGCTCTTTTTGCCCCGGCTCTCCCTCCCCCTTTCCACCTCCCTCCTCCTGGCCACCTCGGGGGCCTTCTACACCCTGGGGGCCTTGGTGTACTGGCGCCAGCGCCCCAACCCCTGGCCAAAGCGGGTGGGCTTCCACGGGCTATGGCACCTTTTGGTGCTCTTGGGGAGCGCCTTTATGTACCTGGCGGTCCTCAGCCTCTACACCTAGCTTTCTCATGAGAAAGTGGGTATCCTGGGAAGCATGGAACCCCCCCTAATCCTGATCGTGGAGGACGAGAAGGACATCGCCCGCTTTATCGAGCTGGAGCTCCAGGCGGAAGGTTACCGCACCGAGGTGGCCCACGACGGCATCACGGGGCTTTCCCGCTTCCGGGAGGTGAACCCCAACCTGGTCATCCTGGACCTGATGCTTCCCGTCATGGACGGGATTGAGGTGGCGAAGCGCATCCGCAAGACCTCCAACGTGCCCATCCTGATCCTCACCGCCAAGGACCGCGTGGAGGACAAGGTGGAGGGCCTGGACGCGGGGGCGGACGATTACCTGGTGAAGCCCTTCTCCATCGAGGAGCTCCTGGCCCGGGTGCGGGCCCACCTCAGGCGGGTGAGCCCCGCCATCACCGGGGAGATCCGGGTGGCGGACCTCATCATCAACCTGGAGGGGCGGGAGGTCTTCCGGAGCGGCCGGCGCATAGAGCTTTCCAACAAGGAGTTTGAGCTTTTGGAGCTCCTGGCCAAGAACCCCGGCAAGGTCTTCAGCCGCTACGAGATAGAGGAGAAGGTCTGGCCCGGCTACCAGGGCGGGAGCAACGTGGTGGACGTGTACATCGGCTACCTGCGCAAGAAGCTGGAGGCCGCGGGGGAAAGGCGCCTGATCCACACGGTGCGGGGGGTGGGCTACGTCCTCCGCGAGGACTGACCCCCTTAGCCCGTGACCCTGCGCTCCCGCATCACCCTCCTCACCGCGGGCCTCCTCCTGGTGACCCTGCTGGTCCTGGGGCTGGCCCTCGAGGGCCTCCTGAGGAACTTCCTCTACCGCAACCTGCGCCTGGAGCTGCAGGAGGCCAGCAACCAGGTGGTGCGCCTCCTCAACCTGGGGGGGCAGGCCCTCCTGGAGGCCGGGCTTCCCGCCAGCCTCTACGCCGAGCTCCAACTGGTCCCCGAGGAGGACCCGGCCCTCCTGGCCAAGGAGGGGGGCATCAGCCTGCAGAAGAGCCCGGCCCTAGGAAGCCAGCGTCTCCTCCTCAAGGAGGCGGACTACCGCGATCTCCTCACGCGGGGCGAGGTCTGGGCCTATGCGGAGCTCCCCCGGGAAGGCCCTCCCTTGCGCCTTCTGGTCTACGCCCGCCGGGTGGAGGTGAACCTGGCGGGCACGGTGTGGAGGGGGCTCCTCCTGGTGGGCCGTCCGGTGGAGGGCCTCGAGGCCACCTTGAACCAGTTCGCCCGCATCTACACGGGCACGGCCCTCCTGGTCCTCCTCCTCTCCATCCTCCTGGCCAGAAGCCTCGTGGCCCGGGCCTTGGAACCCTTGGAGTGGCTGGCCCAGCGGGCCGAGGCCATGCCCGAGCGTCCCGAGCCCCTCCCCGAACCCGAGGGGAGGGACGAGGTGGCCGCCTTGGTGCGGGCCCTTAACGGGATGCTCTCCCGCATGCAAAAGGCCTTTGAGGCCCAGACCCGCTTCCTCCAGGACGCCTCCCACGAGCTCAGGACCCCCGTCACCGCCATCCTGGGCCACGTGGGCTACCTCCTCCGGCGCACCCCCCTCACGGAGGCCCAGAGGGAAAGCCTGGCCATCGTGAAGCGGGAGGCGGAGCGGATGGGCAAGCTGGTCTCCGACCTCATGGAGCTTTCCCAAAGCGGCACCTGGCGCATTGAGCCCGTGCCGGTGCGGGTCCTAGACCTTCTGGAGGAGGTCCGGGAGGAGTTCGCCAAGAGCTTCGAGGGGGAGATCCGGGTGGAGGCCCCCGAGGGGCTGTACCTGCGGGGGGACCCGGACCGGCTACACCAGGTCATGGCCAACCTGGTCTCCAACGCCATCAAGGCCGGGGCCCGGCACGTGTGGCTTAGGGCCTTTGACCTGGGGGAGAAGGCGGTGGTGCGGGTGGAGGACGACGGGGAGGGCATCCCCAAGGAGCACCTTCCCCACCTCTTTGAGCGCTTCTACCGGGTGGACAAGGCCCGGGACCGGGAGAAGGGGGGGTCGGGCCTCGGCCTCGCCATCGTCAAGGCCATCCTGGAGGCCCACGGGGGGGAGGTCTGGGTGGAGAGCGAGGTGGGCCAGGGCACCGCCTTCAGCTTCTCCCTTCCCGCAAGCGGGCCACCGCCTCCTCCACGCTGATCTCCCCCCGCCTCAAGGCCTCCAGCACCTGGAGCCGCTCCTCCCCCGCCTCTTCCCCCTCGTAGCCCAGGGCCTTCAGGAGGGCGTCCAGCCGGGCCCGCACCGTGGGGTAGGAAACCCCCAGGACCCTCTCCACCTCCTTCAGGTTCCCCCGGGCCTTCACGAAGAGCCTCAGGAAGTCCAGGTGCTCCCGGGGAAGGAGGGCGAACTCGTTCAGGGCGAAGCGCCCGTGCACCTCGGTGCCGCAGGCGGGGCAGAAGAGGGCCTTCACCGCCAAGGGGCCTTCGCAGGCCGGGCAACGCACGGGAACGGGCCTCATCACCATAGTCCCACCGTGACCCCCACCCCTTCCCTTTCCACCCGCACGAGGACCAGGGGTGGAAGCCCCCTTAAGGCGAAGACCGCCCCAAGGGGCACCCGCCAGGGGGGGCCTCCCCGCAGGAGGGCCCGGGTCTTGAGGAGGAAGAGGAAAAGGAGAAGGGCCCACTCCCACGCCAAGAGGGGAAGGGCAAGGAAGAGGGGCAGGGGAAAAGGCCCCCGCAACCGGAGGTAGAGGAGCCGGGGGCGCAAGGGGATCACACCACCTCCACTAGGATCTGCACCGGGTGGCCTTCCTCCTCCGCCTCAATCTCCACGAGCTTCCCCTCGGGCACCCCCTCCCGCACCAGGCGCAGGAGGTCCCCCAGGGCCACCCCCCGGCCCGCCAGGGCCAGCTTGGCCTCTTGCGGCAAGAAGGCCTCCAGAAGCTCCGCCAGGGCCAGGGGCAGGTTCACGTTCACCCGCACGGGCTTGCCCTCGTCCTGGGCGTGGATCTGCACCCGGAGGAGCCTGGCCTTGGCGGGGGGCCTGGGCCCTTCCACCGCCTCGAGGAGGGCCAAGGCCTCCTCCACCCCCACCTCCCCCGAACGCACCATCTCCAGTATGCGCCGTTTTTCCTCCATATCGTACCTCCTCTTCGCTCTACTGGCCCCGCCTCTTACCGGGGGCCAGCATGGGGTGGTCTCCCGCCTCCAGCTCCAGGTGGCCCATGGCCACCTTGGCCCTTAGCTTGGCCTTTCCCTCCCCTAAGGACCAGCGCGGGGCGGCCTGGTGCCAGGGGCCCGTCACCTCCAGGCTCCCCAGGAGGGCCTGGGCCTCCACCTCCAGGTCGGAACCCGGCAGAAAGCGGAGGGTGGCGTTTCCCGCCTGCACCTCCAAGCGGTGCGTCCCCTCCTTGAGGAGGAGGCTCGCCCTCAGGTTGCCCCCCGCGAGGGCCAGGTCCAGACCCAAAAGCCCTTCCCCCTCCAGGTTGGCCCCCAGGGCCCTTCCCTTGAGGGCCACCCCCGCGAGGGCCACGTGGCTCCCCTTGGCCGAAAGCACCACCTCGGCCCCCTCGGGCACCCGAAGCCGCCCCTCGCCCCGGGCAACCCGGTAGACCGGGACCTCCCCTTCCTGGACCAGCGCGCCGCCCTCCGCCTCTAGCCCCCCTAGCCCCGCCACCCCCACCACCTCGAGGCTCGCCCCCAAGGCCTCCACCTGAACCCGAAAGCCCCGGGAAGCCTCGGAGGCCTCGGGGAAAGACCCCTCCCCACGGGGGGAGTCCCGCTCCTCCAGCACCGCCAAAAGCTCCAGGGCCTCCTCCGGGGTCAGGACCCCTTCCCGGACCATCTCCAGGATGCGCCGCCTATCCTCCATGGAAGACCTCCTTAAGCTCCCCCTTGGCCTCCGGGGCAAGCCTCAGGGCCCACCGTAGAAGCGCCCGGGCCAGCCTCAGGCGCCAAGGGGCGCGAAGGGACCTGAGGAGCCGCTCCCGCTCCGCCTCCTGAAGGAGGGCCTCATGCCGCCTCTTCCCCGCCTCGGGGTCCCACCACGGGCTCCACATCCCCCACCTCGTGAAGGATTGTAACTGCTGCTTTATAATCTGTCAAGTCTAGCCTTACATATCTAAAACCCCAGCCTCGATGGGTGCCGCGAGCCCAGGAAGGGCGCCCCCAGGAAGGCGAAGAGGAGCAGGGCGTAGGCCAGGAGGAGAAGCCCCATGCGGGGGTAGCCGCGAAGCCGCTCCTCCAGGAGGAAGTAGAGGGTGAGGAGGAGCCAGGCCAGGAGGACGGAAACCTCCTTGGGGTCCAAGGCGAGGGGGCTTCCGAAGTAGCCCCAGGCCCAGGCCATGCCGCTTCCCAGGCCCAAGGTGGTGGCCAGATACCCCACCCGGAGGTAACCCTGTTCCAACCGCCTGAGGCTCCAAAGGGGCGCGAAGGCAAGCGCCTTCTCCGGGGCGGCCCGAAGGCGCAGGTCCTGGAGGGCGCACATGGTGCCCGCCCCCACCCCCACCGCCAGGGCCAGGTAGGCCACCAGGAAGGCCCCCGCGTGCACCAGGGTGAGGAGGAAGGGCAGGTTACCCACCTCGTGGGGCAGGGCCTTAAGGGCGAAGAGGCCCAAGAGGAGGGCCAGGAGGACCAAGTAGCGGCGCAAGGGGGAAAGCCTCGGCCGCAGGAAGAGGGCCTCCCCCCGCAGGGCGAGAAGCCCCCCAAGCACCAGGGCGGGCTGGGCGGGACCGGCGAAGAACCCCTTGCCCAGGGCATCGCTTAAGGCGGCCCCCAGGTAGAAGAGGGCGCCCAAGGCCAGGCCTCGAGGCCAAAAGAGCCCCAGGGCCAGGAGGAGCACCCCTGCCAGGGCCAGGAGGGAAGGAAAGGTCATGGCCGGGGCGGGCGGAAGAGGAGAAGCGGGCACTCCTCCGGGCAGGGAGGCCCCAGGAAAAGACGCTGGCTTCGGGCCTTCAGGGCCAGGATCCAGGGATGGGCCCGGCGGCCCGCCTCCTTGTGCCAGGTGAGGGGGTCGGCCTGGGGGAGTTCCTGGGCCACCTCCCGGAAGAACCGCTCCTCCAGGGCCCTTATGGCCTCCCGCACCCGGTGGCCCGCGTACCACTCCAGGTAGTCCCCCAGGGCCCTCTCAATCAGGGCCTCCACCTTGGGCACCTCCCCCTGGCGGGCTTGGAGGTTCTTCTCCACCACCTTTTCCAGGTCGTCCAGGTTGTAGAGGTAGGCGTGGGGGAGCTTGGCCACCCGGGGATGGATGTTCCGGGGAAGGGCGATGTCTATGAGGAAAAGGGGCTTGGCCCGCCGGGGCAGGTCCTCGGGGCCCACCAGGTAGTGGGGGGCGGCCGCCGAGGCCACCACCAAATCCGCCTGGCGGAGAACCTGGGGAAGCGCGTGAAGGCCAAAGGCCTCGCCGCCGAAGCGCTCCGCCAGGGCCCTGGCCCTCTCCTCCGTGCGGTTCACCACCAGGACCCGCCCCACCCCGTGGCCCTTCAGGTGGGTGAGGAAAAGCTCCGCCATCTCCCCCGCCCCCAGCACGGCCACAGCGAGCCCCGTGAGGTCCCCATAGACCGCCAGGGCCAGGTCCAAGGCGGCGTAGGCCACGCTCACCGCCCCCATGCCGATGGCCGTCTCGCTCCGCGCCCTTTTGCCCAGGGCGATGGCCGACTGGAAGGCCTTCTCCAGGAGGCTTTCCGTGGCTCCCCGCTCCCGGGCCAAGAAGAGGGCCTCCCGCACCTGGCCTAGGATCTGGGCCTCCCCCACCACCAGGGAGTCCAGCCCGGCCGCCACCCGGAAGAGGTGGCGCAGGGCCTCCGGCCCCTCCCTCACGTAGAGGTGCCGGGGCTCCACCCCCCGGGCGAGGAGAAGCGCCTTGGCCTTCTCGGGGTTCCCCACCCCGTAGATCTCCGTGCGGTTGCAGGTGGAGAGGACCACCCCCTTGCCCAGGGCGGAAAGGGCGGCGGGTAGGGCCACCACCGGGTCCAAGGCCACCCGCTCCCGCACCTCGAGGGGGGCGGTCTTGTGGGAGAGGCCCACCAGATAAAGGGGCAGGGCCATAGGCTAGGTCCCAGTATAACCCACCCTTCCCGCCCCGCCTCGGCTACCCTTAGGCCCGCTCCCAGGGCCTGGGGAACCTGGCCTTGGGCCAGGGCCCGCCCTCGGGCTCCGGAGCCACCCCCCGGTGGCGGATGGCGGTCTCCCGGCCCCTCTGGCCATCCCCCCAATACCCTTGCCCCCTACGCCGGGCCAAGCGGCTCATACCCTCCGGGGCCCCCATGCGGGCGCAAGCCCGCATGGGGTGGTGTCAAACCCGGCGGAAGAGGGCCTGAAGCTCTGGGCCCGGCTTCTCCTTAAGCTCCTCCCAGAGCCGCTGGCGGTAGGCCTCGAGGAGCCTCCTCGCCCTGGCCTTCTGCCCCTTCTCCAGGCACCTTTCCACCAGGAGGACGAGGGCCTCCTCGTCCAGGGGGTCAAGCTCCAAGAGGCGCTCCAAGAAGCGGGGCTCACCCCGCCTCAGGAAGAGGGCCCGCACCCGGTGGAAGACCTCCTCCCGCTTGCGGTCCACGAGGGGGTGGTCCAGGCCGGGAAAGAGGGGCTCTTGGTAGAGGGCAAGGGCCTGATCCGCCTCCCCTTCGGCCAGGGCCCTCTCCAGGGCGAAGAGGTCGGCCTCCACCCGGCCAAGCCCCTCCTCCAAGAGGTAGGTGGGCACCCCCCAGGGCTCCAGGAGCCTCCTGAGCCGGGCAATCCAGACGTAAAAGTTGTTGAGGGCGGCCCCCTCGGGGAGGTCGGGCCAGAGGGCGAAGGCCGCCTCCTCCCGGCCCACCCTGAGGAGGAGGAGGGCGAAGACCTCCCGGGCCTTCCCCTTTAGGGCCGCCTCCCCCAGGGGGGTCTCCACCCGGAAGCGGCCCAGGACCTGGACCTTAAGGGGTGGGATCTCGGGAAGGCGCAGGGCCACGGCCTCCTTCCAGCCACTCCGCAGCACCTCCGCCAGGGGATAGGCCCGGGCGAGCTCGGGGCGCCCTCTCGGGAGGAGCCCTAAGGGGAGAAGCCCCGGAAGGACCCGCTCCTTGGCGTCGGTGAGGGTGAGGATGGCCCGCAAGTCCTCCTCCTTCCCCAGGAGGCGGAAGCGGGCCGCATGCCAGTAAAGCCTCTCCTCCCGCTCCTTAGGCGGGGGGGGAAGGAGGGCGGGGTCCTGGAGGAGGAGGGCCCGGGTGAGGCTGGGGAAGAACCCCCCGAGCCCCGCCAGGACCCCGGGGTCCTGGGAAAGCTGGGCCAGGAAGCTCCTCCCCCGCTCCACCAGGGGGGGGCTCTCCCAGAGCTCCGCCTGGGCCAGAAGGCGGGCGAGGGCCTCCTGGTCCCCGTCCAGGTAGGCCAGGAAGAGGCGGGCCTCGAGGGCGGCCAAGGGGCTCCCCGGGGCCGCGGCCGCCTTTTGGAAGGCGTCCCGGGCGCGCTCTTCCTCCCCCAAGAGAAGGTAAAGCCGCCCCAGGTCGCGGAGGTGGCCGGGGAGGTTATCGTAGGTGTAGTCCAGGTTCCGCACCGCCTCCTCCAAGGAGGCGATGCGCGCCAGGAGCTCCCCGTGAAGCTCAAAGCGCAGGAAGGCCAGGTTGGTGAGGGGGGCGATGCGGTAGGGGCTCCCCGGGGGAAGGCGCCGCAAGGCCTCCTCCAAAAGCCCAAGGCTCTCCTCCACCCGCCCCTCCTCGTAGGGCACCCGGGCGGCATCGTTGAGGAAGCGCCCGGCGAGCTCCGGCCCCACCCGGTCCAGGAGGGCAAGCCCCCGCTCCAAGAAGGCCTGGGCCCGGGAGAGGTCCTTGCCCAGGAGGGGTTCCGCCAGGTAGTAGGCCAGGTGCCCCGAGGCCAGGAGGGCCAAGGTAGGGTCTTCCCCTTGGGCCAAGGGCTCCAGCAGGGCGAAGCCCTCCCGTCTTCCGCACTGCAGGAGGGCCTCCCCCAGGCGGAGCCGGGCCCTGGGGCCCCCTCGGCGCAGGAGGCCCTCCCACGCCACCAGCCTTTCCGCGGGGAGCTTGAGCTGGAGGGGCCTTTCCAAAAGGGCAAGGAGCTCCCCATAAAGCCCCGCCCCCCAGTAGGCCTCGGCCAGCGCCTCCGGGGGAAGCCGCTCCTCCGCCCCCCGCACCGCCTCCTGCACCTCGGGAAGGAGGATCTTCAGGGCCATCTCCCGGAGGAGGGCGTGGAGGGCGTAGCCCTCGGGAAGGCGGCGGAGGAGGCCCTTTTGGAAGAGGGCCTCGGTGGCGGGGAGGGCGTGGGCCTTGGGGAGGAGGGGAAGGGCGGCGAGGAGGAGGCCCTCCCGGAACTCCTCCGGGCTCAGGCTTTCCCGGAGCCCCTGGAGGAGGGCCATGGCCTCCGGGGGCTCCCCGGTGAAGGCGGAGAGGAAGAGGGGGAGGGGCCACCCCCCCGTGGCCGCGTACGCCGCCTCCCAGTCCCCCCGGTCCCCGAAGAGGGCCCGGGCCTCCTCCCGGGTAAAGACCAGGTCCTGGGCCTGCAGGTGCACGAGCTGGCCCCTGGCGAGAAGGCCCGCCAGCTCGGGGTACGGGAGGGGCCCGCGGCTCGCCAGCACCAAAAGGCAGGGAAGCGTCCTAAGCAGGGGGCTCAAGGCCTCGTCCCCCTTGAGGTCCTCCAGGACCACCAGGGTGGGCTCGGCCCCCAGGGCCTCCAGCACCACCCCCCAGGGGGCCTGCTCGGGAAGGCCCAGGGCGCGGGCCAGAAGGGCCCTGGGCTCCCCCAAAAGGGCGCTCGCCCAGAGGGTGCGCCAGGAAAGCCGTGCGGCCAGCTGCCCCGCCAGAACGCTCTTGCCGAAGCCCGCGGGGGCCTGGAGCCAGACGGCAAAGCCCACCGCCTCGGGCAGGAGGTCCAAGAGCCTCCTCCGCTCCAGATAGACCGGGCTTTGCCAGGCCAGGGCCAACCTTAGGAGGCATTATAGCCCAGGGCCTTGCGCAGGGCCTGCCACAGCCCCTCGAGGCCCGGGTTTTCCGCCTCCACCACGGGGAAGCCAAGCCGCCTCGCCTCCTGGGCGGTGCTCGGGCCGATGGCGGCGGCCCTGGGGCGCCTTTCCGTGTGGCGGGCGAAGGCCCGCACCCCGCTCGGGCTGAAGAAGGCCACCACCTGGGCCCGCTCCAAAAGGCCCCGCTCCTCCGGGGAAAGGGCCCGCTCCCGGGTGGCGTAGACCTCTTGGCGCTCCACCCTTACCCCACGGGCCCGGAGGCCCTCCTCCAGGTCCCGCCCCGCCAGGTCCCCGGCCACGAAGAGGACCCGTTCCGCCCGGGGGAAGCCCCGGGCCAGGTCCTGGGCCGTGGCCCTTGGGGGCACGAAGGCCGGGGCAAGCCCCCCCGCCCTTAGGACCTCCGCCGTCCCCTCCCCCACCGCCGCCACCTTTAGGGGAGGCTTGCCCGCCCGCTCCCAGGCCCAAAGGAGGCGCTTTGCCCCCTCCTTGGAGGTCACGGCCACGTAGTCCCAAGGCTCCAGAAGCCTCCGGGGGAGCTCCCCTAGCCCCGGAAGGTCCACCTGCTCCAAGAGGGCCACCTCCGCCGCCTCCACCCCCAAGGCGGCAAGCCGCCCTAAAAGCTCCCTATCCTTCCCCCGCGTGAGGAGCACCACGGCCTTTTAGCACCTTGTGGAAGAGCTTCATGGCCGCCAGGGCCCGGGGGAAGCCCAGGAAGAGGGCGGACTGCAGGATGGCCTCCCGCACCTCCCGTTCCGTGGCCCCCACCCTCAAGGCGCCCTCCAGGTGGGTGGCGAGCTCCTTGGGGCTTCCCAGGGCGATTAGGGCGGTGATGGCGAGAAGCTCCCTGGTCTTCAGGTCCAGCCCGGGGCGGGCCAGGACCTCCTCGTAGGCGAAGTCGCGGATGTAGCGGAAGAGGTCCTCGTCCACCTCCCTTAGGCTTTGCTCTATGGCCTCCCTTTTCTCCCCCCAGATGGCCTCCCGCACGCTCATGGCAGGTAGTCTAGCACCCCCTCCAGGCGGTGGAGGGCCTCAGGGCTCTCCCCCAGGGGGTCAAAGAGGAGGGGCCTGATCCCCGCGGCCTGGGCGCCCAGGATGTCCGCCTCCGCATCCCCCACGTGCACCGCCTCCTCCGGGGCCAGGCTTAGGGCCCTAAGGGCCTCCTGGAAGAGCCTGGGGTCGGGCTTGGCGTAGCCGGCGAGGGCGCTCACGGAGAGGTGGTGGAAATAGCGCCTTAGGCCCACCGCTTCCAGGATCTCCGGCAGGGTGGCGTCCCAGTTGGAGACCACCGCCAAGAGGTAGCCCCGGGCTCTTAAGGCCTCCAGGGTGGCCTGGGCCCCGGGGGTCACGGGCCAGAAGCGGGGGTCCTTCCAGCCCGCCACCAGCTCCCGGGAAAGGGCCTCCGCGTGGGCCTCGAGGCCCATCCCCACGAAGAGCCTCCGGTGGAACTCCCGCCAGAGCCCCAGGGCCGTCTCCAGGTCCCGGGCCTGGAGGTGGTTTTCCTCGTAAAAGCGGAAGGCGGCAAGGGCTGCGCTCCTCGGGTCCTTCAAGGGCTTCAACCCCCGCGCTTCCAAAAAGGGGAGGAGCCAGAAGCGGGGGCTCGCCAGGATCAGGGTGTTGCCCACATCAAAGAACACGGCCCGGACCATAGCTCAAGTCTAAGCCCCCGCCTTTTAACCTGCCTCTAACCTGGCCCTGCTACGCTTTCCGTAGCGCTAAAGGAGGTGACGGCGTGAGGCGGTTTGCCTGGCTCCTCTTGGTTCTCGCCCCCGCTTGGGCCCAAACCCTGGAGGTGGTGGCGGGAGAGGCCCGCTACCGGGTGCGGGAACAGCTCTTGAACGTGGGCCTAGGGGACGCGGTGGGCATCACCAAGGCGGTGCGGGGGCGGGTGGCCTTTCAGGGAGGCCGGGTGAGCGGGGAGTTCGTGGTGGACCTGAGGGAGCTAAGGAGCGACCAGGCCCGGCGGGACAACTACCTGCGCCAGAACACCCTAGAAACCGGCCGCTTCCCCACCGCCACCTTCCGCCCCAAGGAGGTGCGGGGCCTGCCCAACCCCCTCCCCCAAAGCGGCAAGGCGGCCATCCAGGTGGTGGGCGACCTCACCATCCGGGACGTCACGGAGGAGGTGGTGTGGGAGGGGGAGGCGGAGTTCAAGGGCCAGGAGGTGCAGGTGGCCCTGAGGACCGAGTTCCCCTTCGAGAAGTTCCATCTGGTCCAGCCCCGGGTGCCCATCGTCCTCAGCGTGGAGAACCGCATCCGGCTGGAAGTGGAGCTCCTCTTGAGGCGGCGATGAAACGCAGGGAAATCCTTGGGCTTTTCCTGGCCTTACCCCTGGCCCGCGCCCAGGCCTGTTCTCCTACCCCTCCCCTCACCCAAGGCCCCTACTACCTCAGGGAGGTACCCCGGCGCGCGGACCTGCGGGAGGGCCTTCCGGGGGTGGACCTCCGCCTCGCCCTCAAGGTCCAGGACCGGGCCTGCCGGGAGGTGGTGGGAGCGCGGGTGGACCTCTGGCACACGGACGCCCTGGGCCGCTACTCCGGGGTGAACGCCCCCGGGACCTTCTGCCGGGGATGGGAGCTCACGGACCGGGAGGGGAGGGTGGCCTTCCTCACCCTCTTCCCCGGATGGTACCCAAGCCGCACCCCCCACCTGCACCTCCGGGTGGAGGCGGCGGGGCGGGTCTTCGCCACCCAGCTCTTCTTCCCCGAGGAGGTGCAGCGCCAGGCCTACGCCCTCCCCCCCTACCGGGAGCGGGGGATGCCCCGGATCGGGAACCGGCAGGACGGCCTCTTCCGGGCCGACCTCCTCCTCCGCCTGGAACGGGAGGGGGAGGGGTACCGGGGAGCCTTCGTCCTCACCCTGCCCGGGTGAGGCTATGTTCCTCCCGGGCGAAGAGCTCAAAGGTTAGCCCGGCGGTGTACCGCTCAATCTTTGCAAGGCTTTCCAGCATATCCTGGAGGAGGAGGCGAGCATCACGCCTAGACATGGACCAGGTCTTCTTGGACCACCTGCCACAGGTGCGGCTTGCGCCGCAAGGCTCCTGCGGTCAGCAGGTCCACCGGAAGCCCCAGCAAGGCCTCCAGGTAATCGCGCAGATCCACGATCTCCCACCCTAGGGGGCGTTCCAGCGCTACCAAAAGGTCCACGTCGCTTACGGGGGTGGCCTCCCCTCGGGCGTAGGAACCGAAGATGGCCAGCTCCCGCACGCCGAAGCGCGCCTGGAGCTCCAGCTTGTGCCAGGCCAGGATGCTCCAGATCTCGCCCAGGGTCTTCATGGTCTGCCGCCCCCGGAAGGGGCAAAACCACCCCTCAGTATAACCCCCTTCCTTCGCGCCCCTGCCCCTTCCCTGGTACCCTAAAGGGCGTGATCGCCCGCTACCAAACCCCCGAGATGGCAGCCCTCTGGTCGGAGGAAAGCCGCTACCGCATGTGGGCCCGGGTGGAGGCCTACGCCCTCGAGGCCTGGGAGGCCTTAGGGGAAGTGCCGGAGGGCCTTGCCGCGAGGCTTCTCGCCAAGCTGGAGGCCAAGCCCCTGGACGAGGCCTTCGCCCGGAGGGTCGCCGAGCTGGAGGAAACCACCCGCCACGACCTGGTGGCCTTCACCCGGGCCCTGGTGGAGTGGACGGAGGACGAGGAGGTGGGGCGCTACCTGCACCTGGGCCTCACCAGTTCCGACGTGGTGGACACCGCGCAAAACGCCCTCCTGGTGGAGGCCTTGGGCCTGATCCTGGAGGAGCTCAAAGGGGTGGAGGAGGCCCTACGGGCCCTCGCCCTCCGGTACAAGCACACCCCCGCCATCGCCCGCACCCACGGGGTCCACGCGGAGCCCACGGGCTTCGGCCTCCGCTTCCTCTCCTTCTACGCCGCCTTCCAGCGGGACGAAGAACGGCTTAGGCGGGCCCGGGAAACCATCGGGGTCGCCATGCTCTCGGGCTCGGTGGGCAACTACGCCCACGTGCCCCCCGGGGTGGAGGCCCACGTGGCCCAAAGGCTTGGCCTCAGGCCCGAACCCGTCTCCACCCAGGTGGTCCCCCGGGACCGGCATGCGGAGGTCATGGCGGCCCTCGCCATCCTGGGGGGGAATATGGAGCGGGTGGCGGTGGAGCTAAGGCACCTGCAGCGCACGGAGGTCCTCGAGGCCCAAGAGCCCTTCCGCGAGGGGCAGACGGGAAGCTCCTCCATGCCCCACAAGAAAAACCCCGTGGGCCTGGAGAACCTCACGGGGGTGGCGCGGCTCCTCCGGGGTTACCTCCAGCCCGCCCTGGAGAACATCGCCCTCTGGCACGAGCGGGACATCTCCCACTCCTCCGTGGAAAGGGTCGTCCTCCCCGACGCCACCACTCTGGCCCACTACGCCCTAAGGCGCCTCCGGGGCATCCTGGAGGGCCTCGAGGTCTACGAGAAAAACCTTCAGAAGAACCTGGACCTCACCCGGGGCCTCGTCTACTCCCAGCAGGTCCTGAACGCCCTCATCCAAAGGGGCCTCTCCCGGGACCGGGCCTACGCCATCGTCCAGCGAAACGCCATGAGGAGCTGGGAAGAGGAGCGGAGCTTCCTGGAGCTCCTGGAGGAGGACCCCGAGAACCCCATCAAGGGGGAGGCCCTAAAGGCCCTCTTTGACCCCAAGCCCTTCCTTAGGCACGTGGACGCCATCTACGCCCGCTTCGGGCTTTAAGCGCCCGCACCTTGACCTTGCAACATGGGGTCTCCTGGCCAGAAGCCTTTTGGGGCCCACGCTCTGGCGCAAGCCGGAGCGGGGTACTTAGAATGAGGGCATGCCCCGGTTTAGCCGGATCACCCACGATCCTCGCCTCTTCGGCGGTAAAGCCACCATCCGGGGGCTTCGCCTCACGGTGGCGGCCCTGCTCCGGCGGCTGGCCCACGGAGAACGCCCCGAGGACCTCCTCCGGGACTACCCCGAGCTTACCCTCGAGGACATTCGGGAAGCCCTCGCCTACGCCGCTTGGAGGCTAGAGGAGGAAGAGCACGCCCTAAGCCTGTGAAGATCCTGGTGGACATGAACCTCTCGCCGCGCTGGCGGGAAGCGCTCGAGGCCTCGGGGTACGAAGCCATATGGTGGCGCGACGTGGGCCCGGCTAACGCCCCCGACGAGGTACTCTTCGCCTGGGCCAGGGAGCAGGGCTACACCATCCTCACCGCCGACCTAGACTTCGGCCACCTCCTCTCCCTCACAGGAGAGGACGGGCCCAGCGTGATCCTCCCCCGCCTCCCCTACACGGAACCCCCCGAGGCCCTACCCCCAGTGCTGGAGGTCTTAAGGCGTTTCTCCGAGGCTCTGGAACGGGGAGCCCTAGCGGTGATCGGACCCGAGAAAACGCGGCTTCGCCTCCTGCCGCTACAATGAAGGTAACGGGCCCTCAGGCCCACAGGGAGAGGCATGGAGAAGCTCTACGAAGGCAAGGCCAAGGTGCTTTACCCGGCAGGACCGGATACCCTTAGGGTCTACTTCAAGGACGAGGCCACCGCCTTCAACGCGCAAAAACGGGGGGTGATCCCCGGCAAGGGGGTGGTCAACAACAAGGTCTCGGCGGCCCTCTTCCGCTACCTGGAGGGCCACGGGGTGAGGACCCACTTCCTGGAGGAGATCTCCGACCGGGAGATGCTGGTGCGGCGGGTGGAGATCCTTCCCTTGGAGGTCATCCTCCGCTTTAGGGCCGCGGGGAGCTTCGCCAAGCGCTACGGCCTGGAGGAGGGGACACCGCTGAAGATGCCCCTCTTGGAGTTCTCCCTCAAAAGCGATGCCCTGGGGGACCCCCTCATCTGCGAGAACGCCATCCTGGCCTTGGGGCTTGCGGAGGAGGCGGAGCTTGGAGCGGTGAAGGCCACCACCCTCAAGGTGGGCGAACTCCTCCGGGCCTTCTTCGCTCCCCGGGGCCTGGACCTCGTGGACTTCAAGCTGGAGTTCGGCCAAAGGGACGGGGAGATCCTCCTCGCCGACGAGATCAGCCCCGACACCATGCGCCTTTGGGACCAAAAGACGGGCGAACCCATGGACAAGGACCGCTTCCGCAAGGACCTGGGGGGCGTGGAGGAGGCCTACCAGGAGGTGCTCCGGCGGGTTTTGGCGGAACCGGAAAAGGCTTAGCTTATGCCGAGATACCAGGCCACGCTGCTCATTGAGCTGAAGGAGGGCATCCTGGACCCCCAGGGCCGGGCGGTGGAGGGGGTGCTCAAGGACCTGGGCCACCCGGTGGAGGCGGTGCGGGTGGGGAAGGTCCTGGAGGTGGTGTTCCAGGCGGAAAACCTCCTGGAGGCGGAGGAAAAGGCCAAGGCCATGGGCGCCCTCCTGGCCAACCCGGTGATGGAGGTTTACGCCCTGGAGGCCCTGAAGGAGCTCCCATGAGGTGGGCCATCGTCCGCTTCCCCGGCTCCAACTGCGATGAGGATGCCCGCTTCGCCTTGGAGAAGGCGGGGATCCGGGCGGAGTACGTCTGGCACACGGAAAGGGACCTCCGGGGCTTTGATGGGGTCTTTCTGCCCGGGGGGTTCAGCTACGGAGACTACCTGAGGGCGGGGGCCCTCGCCGCCAAGAGCCCGGTGATGGCGGAGGTGGCCCGCTTCGCCAGGGAGGGGAGGCCGGTCCTTGGGGTCTGCAACGGTTTCCAGATCCTCACCGAGGCGGGGCTCCTTCCGGGGGCGCTTCTCGCCAACCTCAACCTCCACTTCACCTGCAAGGAGGTGGGGGTGCGGGTGGAAAGGACCGACCTCCCCTTCACCCGGCTTTACCGGAAAGGCCAGGTCCTGCGCCTGCCCATCGCCCACGCGGAGGGGCGGTACTACGCGGATGCCGAAACCCTGGCCAGGCTGGAGGGGGAGGGGCTTGTGGTCTTCCGCTACGCGCCCCTAGGGGAAGAGGCGGACTACAACCCCAACGGGAGCCTGAACGACATCGCCGGGATCGTGAACGAGAAGGGGAACGTCCTGGGGATGATGCCCCACCCCGAAAGGGCCGTGGACGAGGTGTTAGGGAGCACGGATGGACTGCCCCTCTTTCTGGGGCTCGTGGAGGAGGTGGCGCGGTGAAACCCAAGGCCATTACCTTTGACTTTTGGGGCACCCTCTTCACCGAGGGCCAAGCGTTTTTGGAAAGGGTCATGCCCGCGCGGTACGAGATCCTCCTGGATGCCCTCTCCGAGGCCGGGCACCCGGCCTCGGAGGAGGAGGTGCGGGAGGCCTACCGCCAGGCGACCCTGGCCTTTGAGGAAGCGTGGAAGGCGGGGGAGCACCTGCCCGTCTACGACCGGGTGGTCCGGATCTTCGCCCTCCTGGGCGCCCCCCACGACCCGGGGCTCATCGCCCTCACCGCGAGGCGCCTGGAGGAGACCTCCCTCCTGGTGGACCTGGAGCCCCTCCCCGGGGTGGAGGCCCTGAAGGCCCTCGCCAGGAAATATCCCTTGGCCATCGTTTCCGACACGGGCATGACCCCGGGCCGCCTCCTCCGGGAGCACCTCAAGCGGCAGGGCCTGGACGTCTTCCAGGCCTACAGCTTTTCCGATGAGACGGGGTACGTGAAGCCCAGGCCCGAGGCCTTCCGGGTGGCCCTCGAGGCCTTGGGAGTGGCCCCCGAGGAGGCCCTGCACGTGGGCGACCTGCCCCAGACGGACATCAAGGGGGCCTTCGCCACGGGCTACCCCTTTGCCGTGCAGTACGTGGGCCACCGGGAGGTGAACGGGGAGGTGAAGCCCACGGCCAAGGTGAAGGACCACCGCGAGCTCCTCTCCCTCCTCACGTGATGGAAGCCCTCGCCAAGGAAATCGGCATCCCCGAGGAGGAGTACCGGGAGATGGTGCGGCGGCTCGGGCGGGAGCCCAACCGGGTAGAGCTCCTCCTCTTCAAGGTGATGTGGAGCGAGCACTGCGCCTACAAGAACTCCCGCCCCCTCCTCAAGGAGCTCCCCAAGGAGGGAGAGGCCGTCCTCCAGGGCCCTGGGGAAAACGCGGGCGTGGTGCGCATCGGCGAGGGATGGGCCGTGGCTTTCAAGATAGAGAGCCACAACCACCCCTCGGCGGTGGAGCCCTTCCAGGGGGCGGCCACCGGGGTGGGGGGGATCCTCCGGGACATCCTGAGCATGGGGGCGAGGCCCATCGCCCTCCTGGACTCCCTGCGCTTCGGGCCCCCCGAGGGGCGGAGCCGCTACCTCTTCAAGGGGGTGGTGGCGGGCATCGCCTTCTACGGCAACGCCATCGGGGTGCCCACGGTGGGGGGCGACCTCTACTTCCACGAGGGCTACCGGGAAAACCCCCTGGTGAACGCCATGTGCCTCGGCCTCCTAAGGGAGGAGCACCTGCGGCGGAGCCGGGCCTCCCTGGGCCGCCCCATCTACTACGCCGGGGCCAAGACGGGCCGGGACGGGGTGGGCGGTGCGGCCTTCGCCAGCCGGGAGCTTAAGGAGGAGAAGGAGGAGGACCGCCCGGCGGTGCAGGTGGGGGACCCCTTTTTGGGGAAGCTCCTCCTGGAGGCCACCCTCGAGGCCATAGAGAAGGACCTGGTGGAAGGGGTCCAGGACATGGGGGCGGCGGGGCTCACCTCCAGCCTCTCGGAGCTCGCCCACAAGTCGGGCCTCGGGGTGGAGCTGGACCTGGACCGGGTCCCCACCCGGGAGGCGGGGATGACCCCGGAGGAACTCCTCCTCTCGGAAAGCCAGGAGCGCATGGTCCTGGTGCCCAGGGAGGGGAAGGAGGAGGAGCTGGAGGCGGTCTTCCGCAGGTGGGGCCTGGACTGCGTTCCCGTGGCCCGGACCATCCCCGAACCCGTGTTCCGCGTGCTTTACCGGAAGGAGGTGGTGGCGGAGGTGCCCACGGGGGCCCTGGCCGAGGCCCCCACCTACGTGCGCCTTGGGCGGGAGGACCCCGAGGTGCGGAGGCTTAGGGAAAGGCCCGTCCCTCCCCTAGAGGCGGACCCCCAGGAGGTCCTGAAGAGGCTCCTCGCCTCCCCCAACCTGGCGAGCCGGGAGGCCGTCTACGAGCGCTACGACCACCAGGTGGGGACCCGCACCGCCCTCCTCCCCGGCAAAGGGGACGCCGCCATCCTCTGGGTCAAGGGCACCCACTTAGGCATCGCCGCCAAGGTGGACCAAAACCCCCGGTATAGCCGCCTCCACCCCCGCCTGGGGGCCATGCACGCCCTGGCGGAGGCCTCCCGGAACGTAAGCGTGGTGGGGGCCAAGCCCCTCGCCTACACCGACGGCCTCAACCTGGGAAGCCCCGAGACCCCCGAGGGCTACCATGAACTCCAGGAGACCATCGCAGGGCTTAAGGAGGCGAGCGAGGCCTTAGGGATCCCCGTGGTCTCCGGGAACGTCTCCCTCTACAACGAAAGCGGGGGAAGGCGCATCCCCCCCACGGCCATGGTGGGGGTGGTGGGGGTCTTGGACGTGAGGAGGCGGGCGGAGATGGGCTTTAGGCGCCCGGGGGAGGTCATCGTCCTCCTGGGGGAGGAAAGGGGAAGCCTGGGGGCGAGCGAGGTGCTCTACCTCCTCACGGGGGAGGAGTTCGGCCACCCCCCAAGGCTGGACCTCGGGCGGGAGAAGGCGGTGCAGGAGGCCATCCGGGGGCTCATCGCCTTAGGGCTCACGGAAACCGCCCACGACGTGGCGGAAGGGGGCCTACTGGTGGCCCTCGCCGAGATGACCTTCCCCTACGGGGTGGGGGCCACGGTGGAGGTGCGGGAGCGGGGCCTCGAGGCCCTCTTCGGCGAGGCCCCGAGCCGGATCCTCTTCACCGTGGCCAAGGAGCGCCTGCAGGAGGCCACCCTCCGCCTGGAGGAAAAGGCCCTCCCCTACCGCATCCTGGGGGAGACGGGAGGGAATACCCTCACGGTCCTGACCCCGGAGGGGGTGCTAGAGTGGGGGGTGGCCGGGCTCAAGGCCACCTGGCAACGCCCCTTGCGGGAGGTCTTGGATGGATAAGCCCCAGGAGGAATGCGGCGTCCTCGGGATCTGGAGCGAGGCTCCCCTGGATGTGGCGGGGCTTTTGCACCTGGGCCTCCTAGCCCTGCAGCATAGGGGCCAGGAGGCGGCGGGCATCGCCGTCACGGACGGGAGGGAGTTCCTGGTGGAAAAGGATTTGGGCCTGGTGAACCAGGTCTTCACCGAGGAGCGCCTCGGGAAGCTCCGCCTCCCGGAAGCCCGCCTGGGGATCGCCCACACCCGTTACTCCACCACGGGCTCCAACCTGCGCATAAACGCCCAACCCCTCACCGCCCGCACCGCCCACGGGGTCTTGGCCATCGCCCACAACGGCAACTTCACCAACGCCAAACCCCTGCGCGACCGGCTTCTTCGGGAGGGAGCCACCTTCCAGAGCACCTCGGACACCGAGGTCATGCTCCTCCTCCTGGCCCGCCTGGGCCACCTCCCCCTCCCCCAGGCCGCCGCCGAGGCCATGAAGGCCCTAGAGGGGGGGTACTCCATCCTCCTCATGGACCGCAAGACCCTCCTGGCCCTCCGCGACCCCCACGGGGTCAGGCCCCTCGCCATCGGGAAGGCCCCCTGGGGGTACGCCTTCGCCTCCGAGCCCCCGGCCTTGGCCCTCCTGGGGGCCGAGTACCTCCGGGACGTGCGCCCCGGGGAAGTGGTGTGGGTGGAAGAGGGGGAGCTCCAAAGCCTCCAGGTCCTTCCCCCGGACCCCACCCCTTGCGCCTTTGAGTGGATCTACTTCGCCCGGCCCGACAGCCTCCTGGACGGCACGGAGGCCTACGAGGCCCGGGTGCGCATGGGCATGGAGCTCTTCCGGGAGGCCCCGGCGGAGGCGGACATGGTGGTGCCGGTGCCGGACTCGGGGTTCGGGGCGGCGGTGGGCTATGCCCGGGCCAGCGGCCTCCCCCTGGAGCTGGGGCTCTACAAAAACCCCTACGCCGGGCGCACCTTCATCCAGCCCACCCAGGAGCTCCGCGACCTGAAGACAAGGCTCAAGCTCTCCCCCACGGGGGCGGTGCGGGGGAAGCGGGTGGTCCTGGTGGACGACTCCATCGTCCGGGGCACCACCAGCCGCCGCATCGTGGGGATGCTGAAGGAGGCGGGGGCCAAAGAGGTCCACTTCCGCGTCAGTAGCCCCCCCATCCGCTTCCCCTGCTACTACGGCATAGACACCGCCGCCCGCAAGGAGCTCATCGCCGCGGAGAAGAGCGTGGAGGAGATCCGGGCCTACATCGGGGCCGACACCCTGGCCTTCCTCTCGGAGGAGGGGGTGAGGCGGGCCATCGGGGGGCCCGTTTGCCTCGCCTGCTTCAACGGACGTTACCCGGCCGGGGTGCCCGAGGAAGGCGAAAAGCTCGCCCTGGAAATCCTCTAGCCCCTCTGGGCCTTCGCCCACCGCAGGAAAAGCCCCACCCCCAGGCCCAGGGCAAACCCCACCGCCAGAAAGACCAGGGCAAAAGCCCCCGTGGAGGCCAGGTGCCAGCCAAAGAACCAGTAGCTGCACACCGCGTACCGCTCCACCTGCACCCGGACCAGCTCCGGCAGGTCGCGGCTGGTGGTGAAGTTGATGAGGAGGGTGGCCAGGAGGAGAATAGCCAGGGTCAGGATGGCGCCCCACTTCAGAATGGTGAAGGCATTCCCTTTCATGGCCCTAGCTTACCAAGGGGAAGGCGGCCCGCCCCCAGGACCCCGGCCGAGGGCCTATAATCGTCCCATGGTCAGGACTAGCCTAAGGGATGAGGCCCTCTTCAGGCTCATCGCCCTGGAAGAGAAGCGCCAGCGGGAGGGCCTGGAGCTCATCGCCAGCGAGAACTTCGTCTCGGAGCAGGTGCGGGAGGCGGTGGGGAGCGTCCTCACCAACAAGTACGCGGAAGGGTACCCCGGGGCCCGCTACTACGGGGGGTGCGAGGTGATTGACCAGGTGGAGTCCTTGGCCATAGAGCGGGCCAAGGCCCTCTTCGGGGCCGCCTGGGCCAACGTCCAGCCCCACTCCGGCTCCCAGGCCAACATGGCGGTCTACATGGCCCTCATGGAACCGGGGGACACCCTGATGGGCATGGACCTGGCGGCCGGGGGCCACCTCACCCACGGCTCCCGGGTGAACTTCTCCGGGAAACTCTACAAGGTGGTCTCCTACGGGGTGCGCCCCGACACGGAGCTCATAGACCTGGAGGAGGTGCGCCGCCTCGCCCTCGAGCACCGCCCCAAGGTGATCGTGGCCGGGGCCAGCGCCTACCCCCGCTTCTGGGACTTCAAGGCCCTCCGGGAGATCGCGGACGAGGTGGGGGCCTTTTTGGTGGTGGACATGGCCCACTTCGCCGGGCTCGTGGCCGCGGGGCTCCACCCGAACCCCGTGCCCTTCGCCCACGTGGTCACCAGCACCACCCACAAGACCCTAAGGGGCCCGAGGGGGGGGCTCATCCTCGCCAACGACCTCGAGCTCGGCAAGAAGATAGACAAGCTCATCTTCCCCGGGATCCAGGGAGGGCCCTTGGAGCACGTGATCGCCGGGAAGGCGGTGGCCTTCTTCGAGGCCCTGCAGCCCGAGTTCAAGGAGTATAGCCGCCTGGTGGTGGAAAACGCCAAGCGCCTGGCGGCGGAACTCGCAAGCCGGGGCTACCGCATCGTCACCGGGGGGACGGACAACCACCTCTTCCTCGTGGACCTCCGCCCCAAGGGGCTCACGGGCAAGGAGGCGGAGGAGAGGCTGGACGCGGTGGGGATCACGGTGAACAAGAACGCCATCCCCTTTGACCCCAAGCCCCCCCGGGTCACCTCCGGCATCCGCGTGGGCACCCCGGCCATCACCACGCGGGGCTTCACCCCCGAGGAGATGCCCCTCATCGCCGAGCTCATGGACCGGGCCCTCACGGAAGGCCCCTCGGAAGGCCTCAGGGAGGAGGTGAGGAGGCTCGCCTTGGCCCACCCCATGCCCTAGATGCTCCGCCGCCTCGAGGTGCAAAACCTTGCCGTCATCCGGGAAGCCGCTTTGGAGCTTGCCCCCGGGCTCAACGTGCTCACCGGGGAGACGGGGGCGGGAAAGAGCCTTCTGGTGGACGCCCTCTCCCTCCTCCTGGGGGGAAAGGCGGAAGGGTTTTTGGGCCCCTATGGGGATAGCCTCCTGGTGACCGCCTTCTTCGAAGGAGAGGGGGAGCGGGTCCTCTCCCGCCGGGTGGGGAGCCGCTCCACCCCCCGCATAGACGGGGAGGTGGTGAGCCTGAAGGAGCTCCAGGAGGAGGCGGAAAGATGGCTCTCCCTCCACGCCCAGCACGGCGCCCTCGCCCTCCTCTCCCCCAGGCGCCAGCGGGAGCTTTTGGACGCCCTCCTCCCCCCCGGGCTCCTCGCCCGCTACCAGGAAGCCTACGCCCGCCACCAGGCCCTGAGGCGGGAGAAGGAGGCCCTGGAGGAGGCCTTAAGGGCCAAGGCCGAGCGGGAAGACCTCCTGCGCTTCCAGCTCAAGGAGATCGCCGAGGCCAGGCCCCGCCCCGGGGAGGACGAGGAGCTTTTGGAAGCGTCCCGGAAGCTCCGCCACCTGGAGGCCCTAAGGGAGCGGGCGGGCCGGGCCTACGGCCTCCTGGAGGAAGGGGCCTTGGCCCCCTTGGAGGCCGCCTTGAGGGAGCTTCGGGCCGGGGGACGGTTTGACCGGACCCTGGAAGCCCTGGCCCAGGACCTGGAGGCCGCCCTCCACGGGGCCCAGGCCGTGGCCCGAGAGCTTGGGGACTACCTGGAGGGCCTGGAGGGGGATCCCGAGCGCCTGGCCGCCCTCGAGGCCCGCCTTTCCCTCCTGGAGCGCCTCAAGCGCAAGTACGGCCCCACCCTGGAGGACGTGCTGGCCCACGCGGAAAGGGCCCGGAGGGAGCTTTCCGCCCTGGAGGGAGGGGAGGCCCGGCTGGAGGAGGTGGCGCGGGGGCTGGATGAGGCCAAGGAGGCCCTCCTCCTCGCCGGGGAGGCCCTGAGGGAGGCCCGGGAGAAGGCGGCCCGGGAGCTTAGGGCGGGCATGGAGCGGGAACTCGCCGAGCTCGGCTTTCCCAAGGCCCGCTTCCGGGTGGACCTCAAGCCCCTCCCGGAACCGGGGCCCTTCGGCCTGGAAGAGGTGGCCTTCCGCTTCTCCGCCAACCCCCACCTTCCCCCCGCGCCTTTGAGCGCGGCCAGCGGGGGGGAGCTTTCCCGCGTGGCCCTGGCCCTGGCCCTGCTCACCGGGGCCGAGGCGCCCACCGTGGCCTTCGACGAGATGGACACCGGAATAGGCGGGGAGACGGCCTGGAAGGTGGCGGAGCGCCTTTCCCGGCTGGCGGAAGGGCGCCAGGTGCTGGTGGTCACCCACCTGCCCCAGATCGCCGCCCGGGCCCAGCGCCACCTGCGGGTGCGCAAGGAGGGCCAGGAGGTCCGGGTGGAGGCCCTGGAGGGGGAGGAGCGGGTGCGGGAGCTCGCCCGTCTCCTCTCCGGCCAGTACACGGAGGCCGCCCTCGCCCACGCCCGCCTCCTCCTGGGCCAGGCGGAGGGCCAAGGATGAACCTCCTGGAAGCCCCTTACCCCGTCTTCCTCTGCAAAGCGTTTCCCTTACGGGAAAGCGACCGCGAAGGGGAGGTGGTGCGAAACCGCCTGGCCCAGGGCCTGCCCCTGCCCCAGGGGGAGCTTCTCCAAGCGGGCGGCAAGGCCTACCGGGTGGTGCCCATCCCCTCCCCGGAGGGCACCTACCTGCTCCTCCTGGAGGTGAGCGACCTCCTGGTGCGCGCCCAGGCCTACGCCAGTCTCCTGGCGGTGCTCAAGGGACTTTTGCAGCACGAGGAGCCGGAGGGGCTCCTCCAGGACCTCATCCGGGAGGCGGTGGCCGTGGTCCCGGGGGCCGAGGCGGGGAGCATCCTCCTCCGGGAAGGGGGGTTCTTCTACCTGGTGGCCCAGGAGGGCTTTAACGCACGCTTGCTGGGAGCCCGCACCTCCTTGGAGGAGGAGCTCTCCTGGTACGGCCTGGGGGTGGACAACTGGCTAAAGGGCCGCCCCCGCGTGCTGAAGGGGGCGGAGGTGCAGCAGCTTTCCAGCCTTACCACGGTGGAGGCCCGGCCGGCCTTCTTCGAGCACGGCCGGCTGACGGAGATCCGGGCCACCCTGGGCCTGCCCATCGTGCTGGAAGGGGAGGTGCTGGCGGCCATGAACCTGGACAACTTCTCCAATCCCGAGGCCTTCACCCCCCTCTCCCTGGAGCTGGCCCAGGCCTTCGCCCTCGAGGCCGCCCTCCTCCTCAAGGCCCTAAAGGAGCGGCAGTCCCTGCAGGAGGCGGCCCGCACCGACCCTCTCACCGGCCTCCTCAACCGCCGGGCCCTGGAGGAGGCCTTCCCCCTCATCCTGCAGGAGGCCCGTAGCCGGGGCGAACCCCTGGCCCTCATCTACTGGGACCTCAACGGCCTGAAAGCCTTGAACGACCGGGAGGGCCACGCCGCCGGGGACCGGGCCCTGAAGAGCCTGGCCCAGGCCCTCAGAAGCCTTTCCCGCCGCCGCGACCTGGCCTTCCGCGTGGGGGGGGACGAGTTCGTGAGCCTGCACCCCGGGCTCCTTCCGGAGGAAATCCCCGCCCTCATCGCCCGCCTTCAGCAAAGCCTCCCCTACGGCGTGGCGGCCGGAGGGCTTGCCGTGGAGGGGGGTGCTTTCCCGTCAGGGGAACAGCTTGCCGACCTGGAAGCGCTTTTGCGGGAGGCCGACCGGCGCATGTACCGGGCTAAAGGAGGCCCCTAACCCCATCGGCCACGTACTGCACCGCCAAGGCCGCCAGCAAAAGGCCCAGGACCCGGGTGACCACGTTCACCCCCGTGCGCCCCAGGGCCCGGCGCACGGAAAGCGCCGCCCGCAGGAAGAGGTAGGCCAGGAGGAGGACCAGGAAGGTGGTGAGGAGGACCACCGCCCACCCGAAGGGTACCCCCCGGGCCTCCCCTCCCAGGATGAGCACGCTGGCCAAGGCCCCAGGGCCGGCGATGAGGGGGATGGCCAGGGGGAAGACGGAGATGTCGGCCCGCCTTAGGGCCTCGTCCTTCTCCTCCTCCGTTTCCCGCTCGTGGTGGGCGAAGACCATCTCGGTGGCGATGCGGAAGAGGAGGATGCCCCCCGCGATGCGCAGGGCCTCGAGGCTGATGCCCAGGTACCCCAAAAGCCCCCGGCCGAAGAAAAAGAAGGAGACCAGAACCCCCCCGGCCACCAGCACCGCCTTGCGGGCGATCTGGTCCTGCTTGCGGGGCGGGCGGTCCCCGGCCAGGGCCAAAAACACCGGCACCAGCCCCACCGGGTCCATGACCACAAAGAGGGTGAGGAAAGCCTTCAGAAATAGCTCAATCACGGCCTCATGCCCTTCCCGGCCCTGCTGGGCCCGGAAATCCCCGCCGGACCCTGCTACCGGGGCTCCTGTGCTTGGCCTCTGTCAGCACGGGGTGGTATCGCCGGGGCCCCCATGCCAATGCCAGTCGGCAGGGGGTGGGATTAGGAGGGCACCTGGGGCCCCCGCTTCTGCATCCGGCCCAAGACGAGGAGCTCGCCAAACTCCTCCTCCAAGGCCCTCGCCCCCGCCTCGCTGCGGGCCACCACCAGGATGGTGTCCTCCCCCGCCAAGGTGCCCACGATCTCGTCCCGCTTGAGGCGGTCCATGAGGAGGGCGATGCCGGAGGCGTGCCCCTCGGAGGTCTTCACCACCAGGACGTTGCCCCCCCGGTCCACGTCCTTCACGAAGAGGCCAAACTGCCGCTTGAGCTCCTCGTAGACGTCCTCGGGGAGTTCCATGGAGGGCAGGGCGTACTTGTGCCGCCCCTTGCCCAGGGACACCCGGGCGAGCCTGAGCTCGGCGATGTCCCGGCTCACCGTGGCCTGGGTCACGTCAAACCCCAGTTGCCGCAGGCGCTCCACCAGCTCCTTCTGGGTGCCGATCTCCTCGCGGCTCACGATCTCCTGAATGGCGCGGTGCCGCTCCGCTTTGCTCCGCATAAACCCCCCTCAAGCCTTCCAGAATTCCCTGACCCAGTCCAGTATACGGTCCGCCACCCGGCGCTTGGGCATGCGGGGGAGCTCCTCCACCCGCCCATCCCGGAGGAGGAGGACCACCTCGTTCTCCGGGCTGCCGAAGCCCACCCCCTCCCGGTTCACCCAGTTGAGGACGATGAGGTCCAGGTTCTTGCGCACGAGCTTCCCCCGGGCCCGCTCCAGCCCCTCCGCCGTCTCCATGGCGAAGCCCACCAGGACCTTCTGCTCCTTCCGCTCTCCCAGCTCCTGGAGGATATCGGGGTTGGGCACCAGGCGGAGGACCTTCTCCTCGGCCACCTTGGGCTCCTTCTCCGCCGCGACCTCCGCCGGGCGGTAGTCGGCCACCGCCGCCGCCATGACCACCGCCTCCGCCCAGGGGTAGCGCTCCAGGATGGCCTGGCGCATCTCCAGGGCGCTTTCCACCCGCACCACCTCCACCCCCCAAGGGGCGGGCAAGGCGGTGGGGCCAGAGACCAGGACCACCTCCGCCCCCCGGTCCCTGGCGGCCTCGGCCACCGCGTAGCCCATCCGCCCCGAGGAGGGGTTGGAGAGGAAGCGCACCGGGTCCAGGTACTCCCGGGTGGGCCCGGCGGACACCAGGAGCCTCAGGCCCTCCAGGTCCTTGGGGGTGAGGAGGGCCTCGAGGCGTTCCACCAGCTCCTCGGGCTCCAGCATCCTCCCCCACCCCTCCCCCTCCCCCACCGCGGCCAGGGGACCGTGGGCGGGGCCGAGGAGGGCGTGGCCCAGGGCCTTGAGCCGCCTTGCGTGCTCCTGGGTCTGGGGAGCAAGCCACATGGCCTCGTTCATGGCGGGGGCCCAGGCCACCCGCTTCGCCCCGGCCAAAAGGGTGGCGGAGAGGAGGTCCTCGGCCAAGCCCAAGGCGGCCTTGGCCATGGCGTCCGCGGTGGCCGGGGCCACCAGGACCACGTCCGCCCAGCGGGCCAGCTCAATGTGGAGGGCCCGGCCGTCGGGGCGGAACCAGGCCTCCTCCGTGGCCACCTCCCCCCCGGCGGCCACCGCCAGGGCGAGGGGGGTGACGAAGGCCAGGGCCCTGGGGGTGGCCAGCACCCGAACCTCGTGGCCCTGGGCCCGGAGCAGGCGGAGGAGGTGGGGGGCCTTGACGGCCGCCACCCCGCCCGTCACCCCCACCAGAACCCGGGCCACCTAGGCCTCCTCTTCCGCCACCGGGTAGAGCTTCTCCATCTCCTTCTGGAGGCGGTCCTCCGGCACCAGGTTCTCCCCGAAGACGAGCCTCCCCGAAAGGAGCTCCTTCATGGCCCAAGTGACGGCGTTGGGGTCGTCGTAAAGCCCTTCCAGGGTCCGCATCTTGGGCCTTTCCTCCGGCTCCAACACGGTGTTCTTGAAGCGGTGGCGCAAAAGCTGCTGCGCCCTTTTGGCCACCACCACCGTGAGCCGGTACTTGGAGTCCACCATGCCAAAGAGCTTGTCAATTCCCGGTTCCGCCATAGTTCCTCCGCAAAATCGCCTCCAGCTCCTCTTCCAAGTCCGGGTCCCGCTTGAGGGCCCGCTCCAGGGCGGGGGCCATCCTGGGGGCGCGCCTTCTTTCCGCGGTGAGGATGGCCAGGAAGTCCGCCACCGCCTCCTCCAGGACGTCGTTCACCACCACGTAGTCAAAGCGGTGGGCGTTCTGGATCTCCCACTCCGCCTGCTGAAGCCGCCTTTCTATCTTCTCCGGGCTGTCCTTGCCCCGGTAGACCAGGCGGCGCTTGAGCTCGGAGAGGGAGGGGGGCAGGAGGAAGATGAGGATGGCCTCCGGTTCCCTGGCCTTCACCTGCAAGGCCCCCTGGACCTCGATCTCCAAGAGGACGTCCTCCCCCCGCTCCAAGGCCCGCTCCACGGGAAGCCGGGGGGTGCCGTAGAGGTGGCCCACGTACTCCGCGTGTTCCAGAAAGCCGTCCTGGTGCAGGAGGGCCTCGAAGGTGGGGCGGTCCACGAAGTAGTAGTCCACCCCGTCCCGCTCCCCGGGGCGGGGGGGGCGGGTGGTCATGGAGATGGAGTAGAAGAGGCGGGTGCGCTCCAAGACCTTGGCCCGCACCGTGCCCTTCCCCACCCCGCTGGCCCCGGTCATGACGAAGAGGCGGCCCCGCATACCCCTCACCCCGGAAGGATACCCGAGGGGGCCCCTGGAGGGCAAGGATTTTTATGATCTAGGCACATTGCGCCCGTGGTACACTTGGGCCCATGGCCTGGTACGAGGGCGCCTTCTTCTACCAGATCTTCCCCGACCGCTTCTTCCGGGCAGGCCCCCCGGGTAAGCCCGCCCCCAGCGGCCCCTTTGAACCCTGGGATGCCCCCCCGACCCCCCGGGGCTTCAAGGGGGGGACCCTGTGGGGCGTGGCGGAGAAGGTCCCCTACCTGAAGGCCCTGGGGGTGGAGGCCCTTTACCTGAACCCCATCTTCCTCTCCACCGCCAACCACCGCTACCACACTGTAGACTATTTCCAGGCAGATCCGGTCCTGGGGGGCAACGCCGCCCTTCGCCACCTCCTCGAGGTGGCCCACGCCCACGGGATAAGGGTCATCCTGGACGGGGTCTTCAACCACACGGGCCGGGGCTTCTTCGCCTTCCAGCACCTCCTGGAAAACGGGGCGCGAAGCCCCTACCGGGACTGGTACCACGTGAAGGGCTTCCCCCTGAACGCCTACGCCCCCCATCCCAACTACGAGGCCTGGTGGGGCAACCCGGAGCTCCCCAAGCTCAAGGTGGAAACCCCGGCGGTGCGGGAGTACCTCTTGGAGGTGGCGGAGCACTGGATCCGCTTTGGGGCCGACGGCTGGCGCTTGGACGTGCCCAACGAGATCCAAGACCCGGAGTTCTGGCGGGCCTTCCGCCGCCGGGTGAAGGGGGCCAACCCCGAGGCCTACCTCGTGGGCGAGATCTGGGAAGAGGGGGACGCCTGGCTCCAGGGGGACATGTTTGACGCCACCATGAACTACCCCTTGAGCCGGGCCATCCTGGGCTTCGTGGGCGGGGAGTCCCTGGACCGGGAGCTGGCCGCCCGCTCGGGCCTGGGCTGGATAGAGCCCCTCCAGGCCCTGGCCTTCAGCCACCGGTTGGAGAACCTCTTTGGCCGCTACCGAGAGGAGGTGGTGCGGGCCCAGATGAACCTCCTCACCTCCCACGACACCCCTCGCCTCCTGACCCTCATGCGGGGGAGCGCGGAGCGGGCGAGGCTTGCCCTTTCCCTCCTCTTCCTCCTCCCCGGAAACCCCACGGTCTACTACGGGGAGGAGATCGGCATGGAGGGAGGCCACGACCCGGAAAACCGGGCCGGGATGGTGTGGGACGAGGCCCGCTGGAAGCGGGAGATCCTGGAAGCGGTCCGCCAGTTTAGCCGCCTGCGCCGGGAGCATCCCCTCCTCCGCACCGCCCCCTACCGGCGCATCTACGCGGTGGACGGGCACCTGGCCTTCACCCGGGGCCCCTACCTGGTGGTGGTGAACGCCAGCCCCGAGCCCTTCCTGCAAGACTTCCCCCTGCACGGGGCCCTGCCCCGGGGAGCCCAGGCGGTGGACCTCGTCTCCGGAGCCCTCTGCACGCCCACCGGGGGGCGCCTCCAAGGGCCCCTTCTCCCGCCCTTTTCCCTGGCCGTGTGGGTAGAGGTCTAAAGGGCTCCTTCAAAGGCCAACAGCCAGCGCTTGAGCCCTTCCTGCCCGGCGAAGCCCCCGAGCCGCCCATCGGCGTGGATCACCCGGTGGGCGGGCACCAAGAGGAAGAAGGGGCAGGTGCGCATCCCCGCCCCCACGGCCCGAGGGGAGAGGCCCAGCTCCCGGGCCAAGGCCCCGTAGCTTTCCGTACGCCCGAAGGGGATCTGGCGCACCCTCTGGTAGAGGGCCACGCGGGCGGGGGTGAGCCCGGTGTAGTCCAGGGGAATGTCCAGGAAGTCGGGCCGCTCCCCGGCGAAGTAGGCCAGCACCCGCTCCCGCACCCTCTGGGCCAGCCCTCCCTCCGCCTCCCTCCCCCGGGGAAAGAGGGCGGGCTCCAGAAGCCGCACGCCCTTAGGGGTTACCTCCAGCCACAGGGGTCCGATGGGGGTGGGGATCAGCACGGCAAGCCCCCTACCCGGCCCGGATCCCCTTCAGAAGCCAAGGCCCGAAGGGGAAGGAGCCCAGGCCACCCCGGCCCCGGGGAGGCCGCCCAGGAGCAACTCGGAGAGGAAGGTGCCGGGGAAGTAGTGGCCGAGGACCTCCCGGTAGCCGAACCCCGCCTCGGCCATCCCCCTCGCCCCCCATTGGGATAGCCCCACCCCGTGCCCGGCCCCCCGGCCCACCGCCTCCCAGCCGGAAAACTCCACCAAGGCCGAGGGCAGGCCCATGAGGCGCACCAGGCGCTGGGCCTCGGGGCCAAAGACCTCCACCCCCAGGACCCGCAGGCGCCACACCCGCCCCGAGGGGCTCCGCTCCAGGACCTCCGGCGGCTCCTCCCCCCTGGGGGTGTAGCCCTGGCTCCGCAGGGCCTTGGCCGCGGCCTCGAGGGTGAGGCGGAGGCGCCACTGGCTCTTGGGCCCCCGGGCGTAGGGGTCGGGCCGGGGGCGCAGGTAGGGCAAGGGCCTTTGGAAAACCTCCTCGCTCCCCGCGGTCATGCCGCCCGAGTCCGCGTGGTAGAGGGCGGAGATGGCCCGCCCCCCGTAGCTCAGCACCTGGCCCCGGGTGGCGGCCACGGCCTCCCGGTGCCTTCCCGTCTCCACGGAAAGGCCCAGGTAGACCTGGCAGAGTTCGCTGGCGCACAGGTCGTAAGGGGCCTTGGGGTTCAGGCGGTTCACGGCGAAGGTGCGGGCCACCACCGCCTGGGCCTTGAGGGCCTCCGGGGGGAAACCCTCCGGCATCTCTGCGGGCAGGACCCCGAGGAGGTAGTCCTCCAGGAGGACCAGGTTCACCAGCAAAAGCCTGCCCCCCTGGGGCAGGAGGCGTACCCCTCCCCGGTAAAGCCGCCCGTCCACGCCGAAGTAGGGCCCGGGCAGGTCCAGGAAGGGGTACGGGCGGCCCTCCACCAGCACCCCCTCCCCTGCACCCCGGGCGCGCACCTCCCCCGTGGGGAGGAGGAGGCGCACCTCCTCTCCCGCGGGCACCTCCTTGAGGAGGACCCTGAGGAGAAGGTCCTTTTCCTGGCCCAGGCCCGGCCCAAAGGCCAAGCTTAAGGCCAAAAGGGAGATAAGCTTCAACCCCCGCCCCATACCCTTCGCCCCAATCCTAGCACCTAGCCCAGGACCAAGGTGGCCTTTCCCTGGGCCGGGGCCTGCTGAAGCCGCGCTAGGGCCTCCGGGTGGCGCAGGGCGTACATGGCGAAGGGGTAGACCCGCTCCTGGGGTAGGCCCAGGGGCAGGAGATGGCGCTTGAGGCGCTCCAGGTGGTGCAGGAGGACCGCATCCCGGCCCAGGCGGGCCCGGAGGAGTTTGTGCCAAAGCCGCTCCCCCTCTCCCTGAAGCCGGGCCCGGTACCGGCGGAAGGGCTTGTCCAAGGTGGGCTCCAGGGACCGGGCCTTGGCCGCCAGGGCCTCCACCTGGCCCAGGAGGTGCTTTAGCGCCTCCTCCACCTCCCTAAACCCCTCCAACACCTCCCGGACCCCCTCCAGGAAGGCCGCCTCCCCCCGCTCCACGAAGGCCCAGGGGTCCAGGCGGTACTTCCCCAGGATGCGGGCCACGGGGGGCTCGAGGACCACCGCCCGCAGGCGCAGGAAGAGGGCGGGCATGGGAAGGCGGTAGAGGGCGTAGACCCGGGAGAGCTCGGCCACGTAACGGAACTCGTTGGGCCCCACCACGAAGCCCGCCGTGGGCAAGACCAGGTCCTGGAAGACGGGCCTGAGGCCCGCGGCGGGGGTGAGGCGGGAAGGGTCTATGCGGAGGAGCTCTTCCAGCTCCTTCTTGCTGTACCGGCGCACCCCGTCGGTGAAAGCCCCCTTCTCGTAGAAGAGAAGCCGCCTGGCGTCGGTCTCCAGGAAGAGGTTGGTGGCCCCGGGCTTGCGCCTGAGGGGGGGCTTCCCCCCCAGGGCCTGGATGCGCTCCGCCTCCTGGTTGATGGCCTGGGCGCTGGCCAAGGGGTCTTCCAGCTCCCGCTCCAGGGCCTCCAGGAACAAGGGAGCAAGCTCCTCCGCCATGGGGTCAAAGGGCAGGAGGCCCCACGCCCCCAGGAAGGCCAGGAGGATCCGGGCGAAGAACTCGGAGAGGGTCTTGGCCTCCAGGGCCTGGGCCACCCGCGGGTCCTGGGCCCAAGGGCCCAGGAAGGCCAAAAGATCGCCCCGATAAGGGGCCAAGGGGATGCGCCCCGCGGGCAGGGGGGGCAAGGGGAGGGACAGGGTGCGCACCTCTTCCTCCACCAGGAGGTGGAGGTGGCGCACCTCCTCCACGTCGTGGTCCTGGGAGGCCACCCAGAAGACCGCGGCGGCCTCCGCGCCCGAGGCCAGGTCCAAGGCGGTCTTGGCCTTGTAGAAGGTGAGGGCGGGCCCTCCCAAGAGCCCCGCCTGCTGGCCCGTCACCACCGCCCCCCGGGAAAGGCGGGACAGGGCGGCCAAGGCCCCCTCGGGGGCCCCCAGGCGCTTCAGGTAGGCGGCCCAGGCGGGCAGGAGGCCGGGGTGGCCCTTCCGGCCCAGGCGCTCCCTCAGGGCCTCCTCCCCCTGGGGCAGGCCCAGGAGGCGGGCCAGGACCGTGGCTTCCATGCCCTCAAGCCTAAAGGGCCTCCGTCAGCCGCACAAGGGCCTCCCGGTCCCGCACCTCCAGCCGGCGGTACCCCAGGTCCACCACCCCCATAAGGGCCCACTCCCCCAAGAGCTTGGTCACCGTCTCCCGGGTGGCCCCCACCATCCGGGCCAGGTCCAGGTGGGAAAGGGCCACCTCCCCCTGGGGGGAAAGCCTCAGGATTAGGCGGGCCAGGCGCTGGCCCACGGAGAGGTGGCGGGTCTCCCAAAGCCGCTCCTCCGCGGCCTTGAGCCGGGCGTAAAGGGCCCGGAGCAGGAAGCGCTCCACCTCGGGGAAGCGCCCCCTGAGGTCCCCCAGGGCCTCCTGGGGGGCGAAGAGGAGCTCGGCGTAGGTGAGGGCGCTGGCCCCCGAGGTGCGCCGCCTCTCCCCCACCAGGGCCTCCTCCCCCAGAAGCCCTCCCGGGCCCACCACGCCCAAGGTGGCGGGATCCCCCTCCCCACCCCCCGGCCCCTCCAGCCAAAGGAGGCCCTCCCGCACCAGGTACACCCCGTCCACCCGGTCCTCGAGGGCGTAGAGGACGGCCCCCCGCCGCACCCGCAAGGGCTGGAAGACCCGGGCCACCTCCCGCCGGGCCTCGAGGGGCAACTCCTGGAACATGCCCCGAGTTTACAAAAAGAGGGGCCCTTGGAAGGGGGGAAGAAGCCCCTCGGCCTCGGCCAGGGCGAAGAGCCTCCGCACCGCCTCCTCCCCCTCCTCCCCCACGTCCAGGCTGAAAGCGTTCACGTAGGTGCGCACGTGGGCCCAGATCACCTCCTCGGAGAGCTCCTGGGCGTGGGCCTTCAGGTAGGGGAAGGTTTCCTCGGGGTGGGCCAGGGCGTACTCCAGGCTCATCCGCACCGCCCGGTCCAGTTCCCGGATGAGGGCCTCCCCCAGGTCCCGCCGGGCCAGGATGGCCCCCAGGGGGAGGGGCAGGCCCGTGGCCTCCTCCCACCACTCCCCCAGGTCCAGCACCTTCACCAGGCCGTACTGGGGATAGGTGAAGCGGCTTTCGTGGATGATGAGCCCGGCCTCCACCTCCCCCCGCGCCACCAGGGGCAGGATCTGGTCGTAGCGCACCTCCACCGGTTGGAAGCCCCGCCCGTAGAGGGAGAGGAGCAGGAAGGCGGTGGTGTTTCGCCCGGGTACGGCCACCCGCGCCCCCTCCAGGCTCCTCAGGGACCGCCTGGCCACCAGCAAAGGCCCCACCCCCCGCCCCAGGGCTCCCCCGCTTCGCAGGGCCACGTAACCTTCCCGGACCCGCCCGTAAGCGGCGTAGGAGAGCTTGGTGAGGGGAAGCCTCCCCTCCAAAGCCCAGCGGTTCAGAGTCTCCACGTCCTCCAAGACCGCCTCCACGGGGAGGGGGCTTGGCACCCGGCCGTGGGTGAGGGCGTAGAAGATGAAGGTGTCGTTGGGGCAAGGAGAGTACCCGAGCCTTAGCGCCTCGCTCTTGGGCTCACCGGGCAAAGCACCCATAGGCTTTACTGTACCCCCTTGAGGGCCTTCTTGAAGAGCTCGGGGGCGAAGGCCTTGAGGGCCCGGAGAAACCCCGTGGCCCCCCGGGCGCGGCCGGGGATCACGTGGACGGGCACGCCCAGGCGCTCGGCCTCGAGGCGCACGGGCTCGGAGAGGTCATGGCCCACGTAGCTGGAGACGATCATGAGGCCGTGGGCCTTCTCCAGGCGGTTCTGGATGCGCCTCAGGGCCTCCTTGCCCACCCCGGCGCTGTCCGCATCAAACCAGTCCACCTTGAGCCCCCGGGCCTCCAGGAAGGGCACCAGGCGGCTCCGGAGCTGGGTGTGCCCCCCCACCACCAGGAGGTGCTCCCCGTGGAACCGGGGCAGGGCCTCCTCCAAAAGCTCCTCTCCCCCCTCGGGAAGGGCCTTGGGCTCCTCCCCCAGGGCGGCAAGGCCCCGCCCCACCGCCTTGAGCTCCTCCAGGTAGAGGGAGAGGCTCTCGTCGTGAGGGCGCAGGAAGAGGAGGTTGCGGAGGACCTCCCGGGCCAGCTCCAGGTCCTTCTGCCGGTAAAGGGCCACCTCCAAGGCCTTCTGCCAGTACTCCGCCGCCTGGCGCCAGTCGCCCCTGGCCTCGTGGTGCTCCGCCAGGTCAAAGAGGACCTCCAGGGCCTGGGGATGGGCCTTAAGCTCCTCCAGAAGAAGCCGCTCCGCCTCCTCCACCTGCCCCCCAGCGTAGAGGGCGGCCAGGTACTGCCCCCGCACCGCCTCGGCCTCGGGGCTCTCCCGGAAGGAGCGGGAGAGGCGGTAGGCCAGGGAGAGGAGGGCAAGGGGTGGCCTCGCGGTGCGGCTCAAGGCCTGGTAAAGGACGTTGAAGGCGGCCCAGGGGCCCTCCAGCCTCTCCAGGAGGGAGAGGAGCCCCAAGAGGTCCTCCTCGTTCCCCGCCGCCACCTCGGCAAGCCCCGCGTCCCGGGCCCGGGAGAGGAGCTCCCGCGCCAGGACCTCCTCGCCCCCTGCCAAGGCCTCCTGGGCCAGGCGGAAGAGGTAGGGGGCGGGGTAGGCCCTAAGGGCGTGGGCCCGCTTGTGGTCGCCCAGGACCTCCTTCAAGGGCCGCCTAAGGGCCCGCTTCACCTCCGCCAGGTGGTGGAAGGCGAGGCCCGCCACCTCCCCCTCCCCGTGCCTGGCCGCCCCCTCCAGAAGCCTGAGAGCCTCCCAATGGCGCCCCTCCCGCTCCCGGAGCATCCCCAAAAGGAGGAGGGCCTCGGGGATCTCCGCCCGGGCCAGGGCCTCGGTGAGGTAAGGCTCCACCGGCTTCAGGTCCTCCAGGCCCCGCAGGTCGGAGGGGGAGCGCACCCTGAGGGCGGTGAGGGCCAGGCCCAAGAAGCCCTCGGCCTCGTCCAGGTCGGCAAGCCGCCGGGCATAACGCTCCGCCCGGGCGAAGAGCCCCTGGAGCAAGGCGGCCCGGAGGCCAAGCCGGAGCATCTCCCGGGTGAGGAGGCCGGGGGAGAGGTCCTCCACGAACTCCGCCCGGCGGCTCACCTCCGCCCACTCCCCCTCCCGGGCGAAGCGGCGCATGCGCTCGGTGATGCGCTCCAAGGCCTCCCGCACGTGGAGTTCGGCCTCGGGAAGCCCGGACTCCACGAACTGCCTCAGGGCGTCCGCGTAGCGCCCCAGGCTCAGGTAAACCCGGCCCAGGTAGAGGCGGTAGCGCCCGCCCCTTCCCGCCAGGGCCTCGAGGCGGGCCTTGGCCTTCTCGTACTGGCCCAGCTCCACCAGGACCAGGGCGCGCAGGTCCTCGGCCTCCTCCAGGAGGGCCCGCCGCAAGCACTCCTCCGCCTCCGCGTAGCGGGAGAGGGCGAAGAGGGCCCGCCCCCTCAGGTAGGCCGCCTCCCCTTCCACCCCTTCCGGCAGGCGGGAGAGCACCTCCGCATACCTTCCCCCCTCAAGAAGCTCCCGCACCTCGGCCAGATCCGGCCCCTGGACCAAGGCCGGGACCGGGGGGGCCGCCTCTTCCTCCGGAAGCGCCTCCTCCCACCAGGCCCCCTCCAGGGCCAGGACCTCGGGCCTGCGGGCGAGGACCAGGAAGTACTCCCCTTCCCCTACCCGCTCCACCTCCTGGAACCCGAGCCGCCTAAGCCCCTCCTCCACCCCCTCGGGGCTCTTGCCCAGGAAGGGGCCGTGGCCGTAGACGAGGAGCCCCCCAGGCCTGAGGAGGTGGGCGAAGAGGGGAAGGCGGTCAAAAAAGGAAAAACGTTTCCAAAAAGCCTCCGGCCCCAAGCGGCTCTCCAGCCCCTGGTCCACGAACCCCTCGGGAAAGACGGAAAGGAGAAGCAGGGTGTCAAAGGGGGGAAGCGCGGCCTCCTCCGCCCAGGCCAGGTGCCAGACCACCTCGGGCACCCGCTTTTTCCCCAGCTCCACCGCCTCCTCCACCCCGTCCAGGGCGTGCCAGGCGAGCTCGGGCCGCTTCCTTTGCAAATAGCCCACCAGGGCCCCGGTGAAGGCCCCCACCTCCAAGACCCTCCCCTCCACCCGGCCGGGCACTTCCTTGGCGTAGAACTCCAAAAAGGGCAGGTGCATCCCGTAGACCAGGGCCTCCCCCTTGGGCACCTTGAGCACCTCCCGGTAAAAACTTCGCACCGCCTCCCTCCCGCCGCCCGAGAGGTAGGCCCGCCAGGCCTTGAGGAGGGGCTCCCGCTTGGAGGGACTCCCCACCCTCTTGGCCAGCTCCGCCTCAAAGCGCCCAGGGGAAAGGGGCCCCGAGACGCCAAAGCGCTCCTTCAGGTAAGCCCTTAGCTCGTCCGGCATTTGCCGGGAGTTTACCAAAAGACCCGGGGCTTGGTCCAGGCGCTAGGCGGGAACCCTGGCGGGGAAGAGGTCGGCGTAGCGGCGCTTGGCCCGCATGGGGGCCCGGTGCCAGACGTAGGAGGCGAGGAGGGGAAAGGCCAGGGTGGCCTCGGCGAAGACCATCTGGGAGAGGGCCGCGTCCACCTTGCCCCAGCTCTGGGCCTCGGAGAGGGTGGAGCCGGAAAGCCCCCCGTCCCTTTCGTCCGCCACGGTGATCTGGATGGCGTACTTGTGCATCTCCACCTGGTGGCCCAAGACCTCGGCGGCCACCACGATGTCCTGGGCGAAGTTCTTGGGCACCCCGCCCCCCAGCATCACGAGCCCGGTGGTGCCCGCCTTCAGCTTGATCTCGGTGAGTTCGCGGAAGTCGGCCACGGAGTCTATGGTCACGTGGGCCTTCGGGTTTTTCACCTGGTGGTAGACCAGGCCAAACCCCGCGGAGGAGTCGGAGAAGGCGGGGACGAAGATGGGCACCCCTTCCTCGTAGGCGGCCCGCACGATGCTCTTCTCCCCCAGGCCCCGCTCCGCCAGGTAGCGGCCCATGTGCCAGATGAACTCCCGGCTGGAGTAGGGGCGGGGCTCCAGGCCCTCGGCGATCTCGGCGATGGTGTAGTCGGTGTGGCGGAGTTCCTCCTCGTCAATGTAGGTGTCGTAGATGCGGTCAATCCAAAGGCGCCTTAAGGTTTCGTCGTCCGCCTTGGGATCCCCCTGGTAGTGGCGGTGGCCCAGGGCCTCAAAGAAGTCCTGGTCCACGATGTTGGCCCCCGTGGCCACGATGACGTCCACCAGGCCCTTCCTGATGAGGTCGTGGATGATGAGGCCCTGCCCCGCGGACACCAGGCTCCCCGCCAGGGTGAGGATGACGGCGGCCTCGTCCTCCAGCATCTTCAGGTAGATCTCCGCCGCCCGGTGGAGGTTCCTGGCCTGGAAGGCGGTCTTGCCCATGGCCTCGAGGATGGGCCCGGCGTCAAAGGCCTTGATGTCGATGGGGACCACGGGCGTAGAGAGGAGTTCCTTCTTCTGCATCCCTTCTCCTTTCTACGCGGGGTGGGCGTCGGGCGGCTCCCCCCCTTTCGCGCCCCCTGCCTTTAGGGCAGGACTTCCAGTATACCACCGGCGATGGGCGGGTAGACCTCCAGGGGGCCCTCCACCTCCTCGTCCAGGCCCACCACCCTTTCCCCCACCGCCAAAAGCCAGACCTCCTCCAAGGGAATGCCAAGCTTTTCCAGGGCTTCCCTGGGGGTCTTGGCCGCCACCTGGAGACGCTCCCCAAAACGGCGCAGGTCGCCGTGGAGGAGGACCTCCATCAGATCACCTCCTGCAAGAAGGACCGGACCGGAAGAATCCGTAGCCCCCTGACCCTAAGGGAAAGGAGGTGGCTCTTGTCCCCGGTCACCAAGCAGTCCGCCCTCCCCGCCAAAGCCACGCCCAAGAGGAGGTCGTCATCGGGGTCTGGAGAAAGACCGGGACGCCTGGGACGGGCCACCACCTCCGCCTGGCGGCGCAACAGGTTGACGAGCCTACCCACCTTGGCCCGGGGCAGCTCGGGAAACTTATCCCGCAGCACCCGCCGAAGCTCTCGCAATTGGATCTCGGCAGTGAGGAGGGTGTACCGACCGGTCAACCAAAGGTCCACGACCTGGGCGGCTGTCCCTTGGGTCAGGAGGGCTGCCACCAAGACGTTGGTGTCCAGAACCACCCTCACCGGTCCAGGCGGCGGGCCACCTCTTCTTCGGTAAGCCCCTGGGAAGCGGCCGTGGCCCTAAGCTCCTCTACCAACTGGACCAGGGCTTTCCGCTCCTCCTGCACCAAGAGGTGGAAGAGCGCCTTGCGCCAGCCCCGGCCCCGGGCATGGCGAAAGCGCTCCAAAGCCTCGGCCACGTCCTCGGGTAGTCCAACGCGCCGCATCCTCCTCCAGGGTAGCATCTTTTCCGCGAGGGTGGCCAAGTGCCCGCGCCTCCCTTTCGCCGCACGTGTTCTTCCCCCCACCTCCCTGGACATGCCCTTTGGGGGGCCCTCTTGGCGGGGTACTTCTATGCTTTTTCCTGTTCCGTCCGCCCCGGGGCCACCAAAAATTCCCACCAGACCCTTTTGCTGGGGCCCCCATGCTGGCTTGGGCCAGCAGGGGGTGGCCTTAATACCCCTCCCGTACCACGTTCAAGAGGGGCTCTCCCCGGAGGTAGCGCCCCACCTGTTCCCCCAAGAAGCGGGCCGCCCGGCGGTGGAAGCCCTCGGAAAGGCCAGCCACATGGGGGGTGATGAGGACCCCAGGGGCCCGCCAAAGGGGGTGGTCTTCCGGCAGGGGCTCGGGGTCGGTGACGTCCAAAAAGGCCCGGACCCGCCCCATCCCCAAGGCCTCCCGCAGGGCCTCGAGGTCCACCACCGGCCCCCGGCCCGCGTTCAGGAGCAAGGCCCCCTCCTTCATGCGGGCGAGGAAGCCCCGGTCCACCAGGCCCCGGGTCTCGGGGGTGAGGGGGAGGAGGACCACCACCGCGTCCGCCCGGGGCAGGAGGTGGGGCAGGTCCTGGGGGGTGTAGACCCCGGGGCGGGCGTGCTTGGCCACGGGGAGCACCTCCACCCCGAAGGCCTTAAGCCGGGCCTCCACCGCCCTTCCGATGGACCCGTAGCCCAGGAGGAGGACCACCTTGCCCTCCAGGTCGGAAAGCCTCTTCGGGGCCCAGCGCCCCTCCTTTTGGGCTTCCAGGAAGCCGGGAAGGTCCTTCCAGAGGGCAAGCAGGGCCATCACCACCCACTCGGCCACGGGGGCATCGTGGATGCCGGAGCCATCGCAAAGGACCACCCCCTCAGGGATGAGGGGCAGGATCCAGTCCACCCCCGCGGAGAGGGTCTGGACCACCCGGACCTCCACCGCCTGGAAGACGCGCCGCACCAGGTCCTCCTGTCCAAAGGGGGGGAGGAAGAAGTCCACCGCTTTGGGCCAGGCCTCGTCCAGGAAGCGCACCTCCACCCCCTCCGGGAGGAGGGCCCAAACCTCGTCCCTAAGCCTGGGGGCCAAAATCCTCACGGGACACCTCCATGTACACGTCCTCCTTTCCCTGTGGGCCAGGGCCCAGGCCCACCTCGCGGAAACCCGCCTTTTGAAAGGCCCGCCGCGCCCTAAGGTTGTGGGCGAAGGTGCGGAGCTTCACCCGTTTCAGCCCGAGCTCCCGGAAGGCGTAGCCCAAGGCGGCCCGCACCGCCTCCGTGCCGTAGCCCATTCCCCACCGGTCCTTCCGCCCGATGAGGATGCCCAAGGTGGCCTCCTCGGGGGTGAGGTCGTAAAGCTCCACCGTGCCCAAATACTCCCCCTTCTCGTCCAGGATGGCGAAGGCCAGGCGGTCCTGGCGGCGCATCTCCGCCAGGACAAAGCGCTTGAAGAGCCAAAAGGGCGAGCGCAGGGGGCTCGTGCCGTTCCACTCCGCCACCTCGGGGTCGCGGAAGGTCTCGTAGAGGCCTTTCCACTCCGCCTCGGAAAGCCCCGCGGTGAAAGGCTTTAGGGTCACGCGGCCGAAGCGGGGCCAGTCCACAAGGATAGCCTACCGGGAAACAGGGAGGCCAGGCGGGGCGGAAGATCAGGGGTAGAGGCCCCGGAGGGCCCGGGCCTCGAGGACCCGGGTGGCCGCCACCACATAGGCGGCGGTGCGCAAGGGGATCTTCTTCTCCTGGCTCACCTGCCACACCGCCTCAAAGGCGTTGCGGAGCACCCGCTCCAGGCGGGCGTTGATCTCCTCCTCCGTCCAGAAGTAGGAGTTGAAGTCCTGGACCCACTCAAAGTAGCTCACGGTCACGCCCCCGGCGTTGGCCACCACGTCGGGCACCACCAAGACCCCCTTCTCCAGGAGGATGTCGTCGGCGGCGGGGGTGGTGGGGCCGTTGGCCCCCTCGGCGATGATCCGGGCCCGGATGCGCCAGGCGTTCTGCTCGGTGATCTGCTTCTCCAAGGCCGCGGGGATGAGGAAGTCCGTGGGCACCGCCCAGAAGTCGGGGTTCGGCAGGGGCTCCGCCTTGGGGTAGCCCCGCACCCCGCCGAACTCCGCCACGTGCCGCCCCAGGTCGTAGGGGTCAATGCCCGCCTCGTGGTAGATGGTGCCGGTGTGGTCCTGCACCGCGATGATGCGGGCCCCGTGGTCGTGGAAGGCCCGGGCGGCGGCGCTTCCCACGTTGCCGAAACCCTGCAGGGTCACCCGGCTGCCCTCTATGGGGAGGCCGATCTTCTCCGCGGCCGCCGCCGCGGTGACGAAAACCCCCCGTCCCGTGGCGTCCCTCCGGCCCAAAGACCCCCCCAAGGCGATGGGTTTGCCCGTGACCACCCCGGGCGCGGTGCGGCCCACGTTCATGGAGAAGGTGTCCATCATCCAGGCCATCTCCCGCTCCCCGGTGTTCACGTCGGGGGCGGGGATGTCCCGGTCCGGACCCAGGAGGATGCCGATCTCCGAGGTGTAGCGGCGGGTGAGCCGCTCCAGCTCCCGCACGGAGAGCTTTTTGGGGTCCACCCGGATGCCCCCCTTGCCCCCGCCGTAGGGCAGGCCCACGGCGGCGTTCTTGATGGTCATCCAGGCCGCCAGGGCCATGACCTCGGAGAGGGTCACCTCGGGGTGGTAGCGCACGCCGCCCTTGGCGGGGCCGCGGGCGGTGTTGTGGTGGACCCGGTAGCCCTCAAAGTGGGCCACGGTGCCGTCGTCCAGGTGGATGGGCACGTCCACGATGAGGATGCGCTTGGGCCGCTTGAGGCTCTCCGCCAGGGGGGCGTACCGCCCCAGGTAGGGGACCACCCGGTCCACCTGCTCGGTGAAGATCTCCCAGGGGCCGCCGTCCTTGCCCAGGTAGGAAAGGGGTTCGCTCTTCATAGGCACTCCTTGATCAAGGGTAGACGCCGCGAAGCCGGGTGGCCTCGTTGACCCGCTCCAGGGCCAGGGCCAAGGCCCCGGTGCGGAGGTCGGTGGAAAGGGCTTCTGCCCTTTCCCACACCTCGGCCACCGCCTTGGCCACGCTTTTGGTGAAGCTTTGCCGTACCTCCTCCTCGCTCCAGAAGAACATGTTAAGGTCTTGGACCCACTCCAGATAGCTCGCGAGAAGCCCGCCCCCGCCCGTGAGGAGGTCGGGGACCACCAAAACCCCCCGGCCCAGGAGGTAGGCCTCCGCCTCGAGGGTGAGGCCGAAGTTGGCGGCCTCCAGGACCGCCCTAGCCCGCACCCCCTTGGCGCCCTCCCCGTCCAAGGCGCCCTCGAGGGCCGCCAGGACCAGGTAGTCCACGGGGAGGGTAAAAAGCTCCTCCGAGGGAAGGTCGTAGCGGGGGAGCTCCCCGGTGGCCTCGTACCGGGCCAGGATCTCCGGCACGGGAAGCCCCTCCTCCTGGAAGATGGCCCCCCGGCCCGTGGACACCGCCACCACCTTCAGGCCCATCCTCGCCGCATGGAGGGCGAAGCTCCCCCCCACCTGCCCGAAGCCCTGCACCGCCACCTTAGCCCCCTCCAGGGGCAGGCCCCGCCGCCGGGCCAGCTCCTTCAGGACCAGGGCCACCCCAAGGCCTGCGGCGTCGTCCCGGCCCTCCGTCCCCCCCAGGGCATGGGGCTTGCCCGTGACCACCCCGGGCACGGTGGAGCCCACGGTCATGGAATAGGTGTCCATGATCCAGGCCATCACCTGCTGGTCGGTGCCCAGGTCGGGGCCCAGGATGTCTATGTCCGGGCCGATGAGGTTCACCAGCTCCGCGGTGTAGCGCCGCACCAGGCGCTCCAGCTCCCGGGGGGAGAGCCCCTTGGGATCGGCGGCGATCCCCCCCGCCGCCCCGCCGAAGGGGAGGTCGTAGACCGCGGCCTTCAGGGTCATCCAGGCCGCCAGGCCCGCCGTCTGCCCCAGGGTGACCCTGGGGTGGAGGCGAACCCCCCCCTTGGCGGGCCCCCGGGCGATGTCGTGCACCACCCGGTAGCCCTGGAAGACCCGCACCTTGCCGTCGTCCATCACCACGGGCAAGGAGACCGTCACCAGGCGCTTGGGGTGGGCCAGGTACTCCACCGTGGTGGGGTGGACCTGGGCCACCTTCAGGGTCTTCTCCAACCGCTCCAGGAAAGCCTCCCAGAGGCCGGGGTCCTCCGGGGGCCGGTAGGCGGGAATGGCCATAGCATCACCGAGGGGGATTATACCCCGCCCGGTGGGGACGAAGGGCCCTCAGGAAAGCCGCCCGGCCTCCTTCAGGGCCAAGGCCTCCAGGGCCTCCTTGTAGGGCGAGGCGGGAAGGGGCTTTAGGGCCTCCGCCGCCCGCAGGGCCCGCTCCCGGATGCGCCCCTCCACCTCGGCCGCCACCCCGCTCTCCTGGGCCAGGGCGCGGAGGTGCTCCAGGTCCCCGGGCTCCCGCCCCTTGCGGCGGAGGATCTCCCGCACCTCGGGAAAGCGCTCCATGAGGAGAAGGGTGATGAGGGTGGCCTTGCCCTCCCGCACGTCCCCCCCCACGGGCTTGCCCAAGGCCTCCGGGCTTCCCATGAGGTCCAGGTAGTCGTCCCGCATCTGGAAGGCTTGGCCGTAGAGGAGGCCAAACCGGGAAAGGGCCTGGCGCACCTCCTCGGGTTCGCCCTTCAAGAGGGCGGGCCCCTCCGCGGCGAGCTCCATGAGGACTGCGGTCTTGGCGGTGATGATGCGCTCGTAGTTCTCCAGGGAGTAGTCCTCCAGGGCCGCCACCTGAAACTGCAGCACCTCCCCCTCCGAGAGGGTCTTGGCCACCTGGGCGAAGCGCTCCACCAGCTCCATGCGCCCCGTCTTGGCGATCACGTGGAGGAGCCGGGAGAGGAGAAAGTCCCCGGAAAGCACGGAGACGGCGTTCCCGTACTTGCGGAAGGCCGCCTCCTTGCCCCGCCTGGTCTCGGCATCGTCGATGAGGTCGTCGTGGAGGAGGGTGGCGGAGTGGAGGAGCTCCACCGCCAAGGCGAGCTCCAGCTCAAAGGGTGCCCCCCCCAGGGCCCTCGAGGCCAGGAAGACGAGCCGGGGGCGGATGCGCTTGCCCCCTGCCGTCACCAGGTCCTGGTGGATCAGGCGGATGAAGAGGACGTCGGACTGGACCAGCTGGGAGAGGGCCTCCTCAAAGCGGGCAAGGGGGGCCTGAAGCGCCGTCACGCCCCCCAGTATAAGCAAAGGCCCCGGGGCTTCCCCGGGGCCAGAGCGCACGCTACCCGCCGCTAAGGCAGGTAGGAGACCCGAACACCATTCGTCCAGGTGTCCCCACCGCTGTAGTAAACCCTAGCCGTGATTACCCGGTCCCCCGACAAAGTGGGGTCGTGACCCGGGGAGGATTGGGTGGTGTCCCAGGTGTAGATGTAGATCTGAGACCCATCCCCCGCCGTATTCGAAGTCGCGTCCCCTTGGTACTGGCCGTTGATGTAAATCTCCACCCGCGTCACGCTGACCCCTGGCGGAAGCGTACCGTTAATCCCCACGGTGATCGTCACAATGGACCGATCAGCTCTAGGCCCCACCTCATCCCCCTCAGCAGGCGTGGTGATCACAAAGGCAGAAGCAACTTGGTTCGCCACCGTCACCGTGAGGGTGGCCTCCGCAGCGTTCCCCGCCCCGTCCACCGCACGGGCCTTAAGCGTCACCGAACCATCCGGGTAGCCCAGGGTGTTCCAGTTGAAGGTGAAGGGCGCCGCAGTAGCCTCCCCAACCTTCGTGGACCCCGCAAAGAACTCCACCTTGGCCACGCCCACGTTGTCCGTGGCCTCCACCTCCAAGGGCACCGTCCCAGAAACCTGGGCCCCCTCCTTCGGATCCAGCCACACCACCGTGGGCGGCGTCCGATCTTTGTTGACCGATAGGGAAACCTCCTTTTGGTTACCCGCCAAGTCGGTGACCACTACTCGAAGGAGAAAGATTCCGGTGGGAAGATCGGCGGGATTCAGAGTAAAGGTGTAGTCGTCCCCTTCTTTCACAGGTTGGAGGTTCAGGAGCTCCGTTCCCGCATAGAGCTGTACCTCTCTGACACCCACGTTGTCCTGGGCTCTGACCTTTAGGGGAAGCGCATTCTCCCCCAGGGTTACAAGAGCTGTGGGGGACAAAAGGGTTACCTGGGGGGGCTCCCGGTCCAAAACGAAGGGCACCGGGTCCGTTTCCTTGGAGCCTTCCCTCACCCTCGCCCTCAGCGTATAGGTACCCGAAGGGAGCGTTTCGGGAAGCTGCCCAACCCAAACCCCCCCGGAGGGTCTTAAGGGAATAGAGCCGCTCCGCGGACCGTCATAGGAAAGGGTCACCTCAGAAACCGTTATCCCCGACGCAGAAACCCTCACCTCCACACGAAGGTCGTTGGTAACCGCACCAGCTTGGGGCTTGGCAATACCCACGGTGACCATTCCGCCACTCGGGCCACTAGGTGACTGCCCGGTGCAGGCCGCAAGGAGGGCCAACACCCCTAGCAGGAGAACGGGCCGAGAAAAACTGCGCTTCATTACCTCACCCCCAGCACCTTCATTTCAGCGGATACTTGATCTGGTATTCCTGCTCCCAGGAAACCTCGTTTCCGTTAAGGGTTTTGGCGTACCAGGTCACCCGGGCTCGCCAGTTAAGGGGAGCCCCTTGGTTCAAATGTTCCCTCGCCACCGTACCGTCTAGGCTAAAGCGGAAGGGCTGGGACTGCTTGCTCACATAGAGGATCTGTCCCTCCCTCTCCTCGCGCCCCGGAGGAATCTCCACGGCGACAAAGCCGCTCCCCAAGGAAGCTCCCGTGAAGATCTCATTTCCTGAGTTATCCACCACCACGTACACGTAGCGCTCCAAGTAGCCACCCGGCGCCCCTGGGGCCACCTGCACATAGGCGTTGTTGCCCACCACCACGACTCTACCCTGTTCGTCTGCCTCGTAGCCCAGTTGGGGAGGATCCAAAAGGACCTGGTAAGGTTGCCGTAAAAAGACGTCCGAGCAGGCAGAAAGTGCCAGGGCTAACGCTAAGCCTGCGAGCAAACGCAAACTTTTCATCATAATCACCCCATCATCTCCTCTCTCCACTTGGGATTCAGTATAGCGAAGGAGAGCCGGGCCAGTCCAGCCAGGAAGTCCACGTTTTCCACCGCCACCTCCTTGGGCGCCTCCAGCACCGTGGGGGCGAAGTTGAGGATGCCCTTGATCCCCGCGGCCACCAAAAGGTCCGCCGCCTCCTGGGCCGCCTCCCGGGGCACGGTGAGAAGGGCGATCTCTATGCGCCCCGGCACCCGTTGGGGCAGGAGGTCCACGGGCTCAATGACCCCGCCCCGCACCGGGCGGCCCACCTTCTCCGGGTCCACGTCAAAAAAACCCCGGAGTTCAAAGCTCTCCCCAAACCCGGGGTAGTCGGCCAGGGCGCTTCCCAGACGGCCCATGCCCACGATGCAAAGCCCCCACTTGCGGTTGAGCCCCAGGATGTGGCGGAGCTCCCGCTTCAGGACGGGGACGGTGTACCCCACCCCCCGGGTGCCGTAAGAGCCAAAGTAGGAGAGGTCCTTACGCACCTGGAAGGCGGTTACCTGGGCTTCCTCCGCCAGCTGCTCGGAGCTGGTGCGGTGAACTCCTCTGGCCTCCAGCTCTTCCAGGATGCGCAGGTAGGTGACCAAACGACTGATGGCGGCACTGGGAACCTTCATCGCACCTCCAGGGCCTGAAGGCCCAAAGCTTCCACCTTGGCCCTCACCGCCTCCTTCTCCCCTTCCGCCACCGGGCCCACCCGGACCCGGAAGACCCCGTCCTTCACCAGGACCACGGGCAACCCCATCTCCCGGAGCTTTCCCGCCAGGGCCAGAGCGTTTTCCTCCTTCTGGAAGGCGCCCACCTGCAGGTAAACGGCCCCCTCCGCCGGGGGCGGCGCCCCCTGGCCTTGGTAGACCCGGGCCCCGTAGGGGGCAAGGGCTTGGGCCACCCTGCGGGCCTGAGCCTCGGAGGCGTAGGGGCCCACCACCACCCGGGTCAGGCTGCCCGCGGGTTCCAGGCGGGCGGGGTAGCCCTTACCTTCCAGTTCCTGCCGGAGCCTTAGGGCGTTCTCGGGGTTGGCGAAGGCGCCCACCACCACCCGGAAGGCCCCGGCGGGGGAGGCGGGGGGTTGGGGCATGGATGCTTGGGGCCTGGGCGCGGGGGGCTTCTCCGAGGGGGCTTCCACCTGCGGGGCGGGCTTGGACTCCTCCGGGGCCTGGGGCAAGGGCATGACCGTGACCACGGGCTCGGGGATTTTTGCCGGCTCGGGCGCGGGCCGAGGGGGGGCAGGGGTGGCCGCCGCCGGGGGCGGAGCCTCGGGCAGGGAAAGGGCCTGCGGCCTGCGGGCGAAGGGGTTAATGCCCGTCAGGTAGAGGACGATGCCCGCGGCCACCAGGGCGATGAGGAGGAAGATGAGGAAGTCCAGCCAGTTTTCCTTGAGCCAGCGCATCCTACCTCCGAAGGAGGGCCCGGGCTTCCTGAGAGCCCAAGGCCGCGGCTTGGCCCAGGGCCCGCTCCGCCTCCGCCTCCCGGCCCAAACCCTTAAGGGCCAGGGCCAGGTTGTACCAGGCGGCGGCCTGTTTGGGCGCGCGCCCCAACACCTCCCGCAAGACCAGCTCCGCGTCCCCGAAGCGCCTCAGGGAAACCAGGGCCGCGGCCAGGTTCACCCCCACCTGGGGATCGCGCTCCGCCTCGTAGAGGGGGCGGAGGACGCCCTGGGCCTCCTCGTACCGGCCGAGCTCCAGAAGGATCGCCCCCCGCAGGGCCTGGGCCTGGGAGGAGGCGAGGCCCTCCAAGAGCCCCAGGGCCTCCGCCTTCCGGCCCAGGGCGTAGGCGGCCTGGGCTTTGAGGAAGCCCCCGGGCGGCCCCGCCTCGTCGGCGTAGCGGTAGGCGTTCGGGAAGTCCTTGAGCTGGAGGTAGGCCCCGGCCAGGCCCAGGGCCACCTGGGGCTCGGGGCTTGTGCGGTAGGCGGCGAGCAGGTAAGGGAGGGCTCCCTTGGCGTCCCCCGCCGCCATCCGGGCCTGCCCCAGGAGGAAGGCGGCCTCCCAGAGGGTGGGGTCTTGGGCGTAGGCCTCCTGGAGAAGGGGCTCCGGGCGGGAGGAAAGGAGGGCCTTGCGCAGGAGAAGCCGGGCCCTGGCCTTTCCCTCCACGCTCTTAAGGCCCCGGTCCAGCTCCCGCAAGGCCCGCTCCTTTAGCCCCTCTTCCGCCAGGATCCGGGCCAGGAGGTCCCAGCCCTCGGCCACCTGCGGGGCCCGGTTGAGGAGGGTGTAGAGGATGGGCACCGCCTCCGCCCGGGCCCCGGAAGCGTAGAGGGCTTGGGCCTGGGCCAGGTGGTAGGCGGGGCTGCGTTCGGGCCTCCACCCCCGCTTCAGGGCCGCCGCCGCCTCCTTGGCCTGACCCGCCTGGGTTAAGGCGCTGGCCCAGCCCAGGTAGGCCTCCTCGGTGGGCCGGAGCTCCACGGCCCTGGCGAAGGCCTCCGCCGCCTCCTTGGCCTGGCCCAGGCGGAGGTAGACCTGCCCTAGGTTGAAGTGGCCCTCGTAGCGGTCGGGGAAGACCCGGGTCATCTGGTCAAAGGCGAAGCGGGCCTCCTCGAGGCGGCCCAGGCGGAAAAGGGCCACCCCCAGGCCCAGGTGGGCCTCAAACCGGCCGTAGTCCTGGGCCAGGGCCTCCTCGTAAGCCAGGGCCGCCTGCGCATACTCCCCGGCCTTCAGCAGGGCCTCGGCCCGCTCCAGGGCGGGCTGGGCCAAGGCCAAGCCTAACCCCAGGAGGAGGGAAAGGGCTTTGGGAAAGCGGTTCATCATAGGGGCCTCCAAACCCGTCGTTGCCCTAAGCATAGCACAGCTCCAGGGGAAAGGCTTTGTTATCCTGGAGGCGTGGGCCCTGCCGCCTTAAAAGCCCTGGACCTGGATGCCCCCAGGGTCTTGGTGCTGAACGCCGCCTACGAGGTGCTGGGCCTGGCCAGCATCAAGCGGAGCGTGCTCCTGGTGCTCTCCGGGGGGGCCGAGATGCTCTCGGAAAGCGGCCGCTACCTGCACACCCCTTCCACCAAGATCCCCGTGCCCAGCGTGATCCGCCTGAAGCGCCTGGTGCGGCGGGGGCCAAGCCGCGTGCCCCTAAACCGGCGCAACGTCCTCAGGCGCGACCGCTATACCTGCCAGTACTGCGGCAGGCAGGGAGGGGATCTCACGGTGGACCACGTGCTCCCCAAAAGCCGCGGGGGCCAGAGCACCTGGGAGAACCTGGTGGCCGCCTGCCGCCCCTGCAACCTCAAGAAGGGGGACCGCACCCCCGAGGAGGCGGGGATGCGCCTCCTGAAGCCTCCCCGGGCGCCCAGGGCGCCCCTTTTTCTTTCCGATCTGAAGGAGATCCCCGAGGACTGGCGGCCCTACCTCGAGGCCCTCTTGCGCTAAGGGGCGGCTAAGTGCCCTCCCCCAAGATTTTCAACTCCACACCCCCGAGGGCTTTTAGGGCCTGTATGACCGCTTCTTTGAGCTCTTCAAGGCTTCCGTAGTGCCGCCGGGGCATCAGAAAACCCTTCACCCGCCGCCAGATGCTCTCCATAGGGTTCAGGTGGGGGCTGTACCGGGGCAGGTGGGCCACCATAAGCCCCCGCTCCCGCCACCCTCCCTTCCTCCCCTCCACCTCTCGGGACCGGTGAAAAGGCGCGTTGTCCAGGAAAACCTTCAGAGGCTTGGCCAAACCCTCGGCCACCCGATCCAGATACCCCCGCACCACCTCCGACCGCACCGGCCCCTCCAAAAGGGCAAAGTACAGCCGCTCCCCCTCCCGGCCCCGCACCAGATGCCCCACCACGTTCACCCGGCCCAGGGAGCCCCACCCCCGCGGCACCGCCTTGGCCTCCCTCCTCCGGCACCAGGCGTAGAGGGGAGGAAGGGCCAGGGAGAACCCGCTCTCATCAAGGTATCCCACCTCCATCACCCCCTCCTGAGCCCCCTTTTGGCCTCCTCTTCCTCCCGCGCGAAGGCCTGGACCTCTTCCTTCCCGGGCTTCCCCGTGGGCACGTACCGCGTCCGTTTCCACACATACCCCATGGCCTTGAGGTGCCGGGAGACCACCTTGGGGGCCAGGCGGACCCCAAAGCGCTCGGCTAGGGCCTCCGCAAGCTGCGGGGCGGTCCAGACCCGGTCCTCCGCCAGCCTTTCCTCCACGAAGGTGGCCATCTCGGGGGTGAACTTCCTGGGGGCTCCCGGGGGGTTGCGGTAGGCGAGGCCCTGGAGGCCGTGCTTCAGGAAGCGCTTTAGGACCAGATAGACGGTGGTGCGGTCCTTGTGGAAGTGTTGGGCGATCCTTGGGGCGGTCCAGCCCTCGGCCGCCAGGCGAACCATCATGGCCCATAGGCGGGTCTTCTTGTGGGTCTTTGGGTCCAGGGAAAGCTCTAGCAGGAGCCGGTCCTCCTCAGGGGTCAGCTGGATCCGAAGTGGAGCCGCCATGTTGAGATGATAAAGGGTTGGCACTTAGCGCCGCACGCGGAGGAGCACCGCCAAGAGCACGAGGGAGGCCCCCAGGTAGCCCAAAGGGGAAAGGACCTCCCGGAAAAGGAGAAAGGCGAAGAGGTTGGCCACCACGGGTTCCAGGGTGGCGATGACGCTGGCCCGGGTGGCGGACAGGCGCCTAAGCCCCGCATAGTAGGCCAGGTACGCCCCATACGTGGAAAAGCTCCCCAGGAAGAGGAGGGCGGGAAGGGCCCCCGGGCTTAAGGGGGCGAAGTCCACGAAGGGCCAAAGCCCCAAAGCGCCCACGGGCAAAGCGTAGAGGAAGAGGGTGGGGGTGGCGTAGCGGGGCAGGTAGAGCTTGCCGAAGATGTAGTAGAGGGCGTAGGTAAAGCCGGAGAGAAGGCCGAAGAAAAGGGCCAAAGGCCCCGCCTGCACCTCGCTCCCCCCGCCCAGCCCCATGAGCCCCACCCCCAGAAGGGTCAGGGCCACGGAGAGGAGGCCCAGGCGGTCCAGGGGCTCCTTGAGGACCAGGAAGGAGAGGAGGGCCACCCAGGCCGGGGCGGTGTACAGGAGCACCGAGGCCAGGGCCGCCCCCCCGTAACCCACGGCGAGCTGGTAGGCCCCGTAGAAGAGGGAAACCCCCACCAAACCGAAGAGGAAGAGGGCGGGGAGGTCCCGCCCCTCCACCCGCACCTGGCGCAGGAGGAAGGCGTGCAAGGCAAAGAAGGCCCAGGCGGTGAGGGCGCGGAGGAAGGCCACCTGGAGGGGGGGAAGCCCCTCTTGGAAGGCAAGCCGGCTCACGGGTCCGATGAGCCCCCAGAGGAAGGCCGCCAGGAGCAGGTACAGGTAGCCCATGGGGAGAGAGTATAATCCGCGAAGGTGTCCTATGGAGGCTAGCCTATGAGCGCACGCACCCTTTTTGCCCTCCTCGTCCTCCTCCTCCTCTCCCTCTTCGCCTGGCTCAACTGGGGGGAGATCACCAAGCCCACCCCCCTCTCCCTGGGCCTCACCCGGGTGGAAGCCCCCTTGGGCCTGGTGCTGGTGGTGGCCCTGGGCGTGGTTTCCCTCCTCTACCTGATCTTCACCATCGGCCTGGAGACCGCGGCCCTCCTGGAGGTGAAGCGCTACGCCCGGGAGCTCCTCCACTACAAGAAGCTGGCCGAGGATGCGGAGCAAAGCCGCTACACGGAGCTAAGGCGCTACCTGGAGGCGGAGCTCGCCCGCCTGGCGGAGGCGGAGAAGGAGGAGATCCGGGCCCTCGAGGCCCGCCTCGGGGAAACCCTGGAAAAGCACGGCAACACCCTGGCCGCCTACATCGGGGAGCTGGAGGACCAGGTCCTCAGGCTCCTAGGCCGCCAGGGGGAAGAAAGGGGCCAGGAGGGAGCTTGACGCCACCCCGCGCCGGCTTAGGCCGGCATGGGGTGGCCTCACTCCACCAGTTCCACCAGGGCCAAGGGCGCCCCGTCGCCCCGGCGGCGCTCCGCCAGCTTGAGCACCCGGGTGTAGCCGCCCTGGCGGCTTTGGTACCTGGGGGCGATCTCGTCAAAGAGCTTCCGCACCAGCTTCACGTCCTGCAGGTCCCGGAGCACCAGGCGGCGGGCGTGCAGATCCCCCCGCTTGGCCAGGTGGATGAGGTGGTCCACGAAGCCGGTGATGGCCTTGGCCTTGGGCAAGGTGGTGGTGATGCGCCCGTGGGCCAGGAGGCTCTTGGCCTGGTTGCGGTACAGGGCCAGGCGGTGGGAAGAGTGGCGGTTCAGCTTCCTTCCAGACTTCAGGTGGCGCATGGTCTCACTCCTTTAGGGCGAAGCCCCGCTTGGCCAGGGCCTCGCGGATCTCCTCCAGGCTCCTCTCCCCGATGCCGGGGATGTTCTTGAGGTCCTTGAGGTTGAGGGCCAGAAGAGCCCGCACCGACTCTATGCCCTCCTCCTTGAGGCTGTGGAGCACGCGGGTGGAAAGCCCGAGCTCCTCCAGGGGCAGGTCCAGGTCCTCCTCCTTCTCCACCCGCTCCGGGGCGGGCTCGGTGGGGGGCAAGGCTGCGGTCTGGGGGTTGGCGAAGTAGGAGAGGTGCTCCTTGAGGATCTCCACCGCCTGGTTCAAGGCCTCCAGGGGCGTCACCGACCCGTCCGTCCAGACCCGGAGGGTGAGCTTGTCCAGGTCGGTGCGCTGGCCCAGGCGGGTGTCCTCCACCTGGAAGGCCACCCGGCGCACGGGGGAGAAGATGGCGTCCACGGGGATGGAGTTGATGCGGTCCTTGATGCCGTGGCGCTCCGCGGGCACATACCCCACGCCCCGGTCCACCCGGACCTCCATGTAGAGCTTCCCCCCTTCCTCCAGGGTGGCGATGGGGAGGTCGGGGTTCAGGATCTCCACGTCGGCGGAGGGGGTGAAGTCCGCCGCCCGCACCACCTTAGGGCCTTCCGCCCGGAGAACCAGGGTGGTGGTCTGCATCTTGGGGTCCAGGAAGCGCACCACCAGCTCCTTGAGGTTCAAGACGATCTCCACCACGTCCTCCTTGACCCCGGGAATGGTGGAGAACTCGTGGAGCACGTCCTCAATGTAGACGCTGGTGACCGCGGTCCCGGGAATGGAGGAAAGGAGGATCCGCCGCAAGGGGTTGCCCAAGGTGACGCCGAATCCCCGCTCCAGGGGCTCCAGGACAAACTCCCCGTACTCCCGCCCCTGGGTGCGGACCGTAAAGACCGGGGCTTTTAGCTTGCTCTCTAACATAGGCCTCCTTACCGGCCAGGAACTACCTGGAGTAGAACTCAATCACCAGCTGCTCGTTCACGGGCAGGGCCAGGTCCTCCCGGTCAGGCAGGCGCAGGAATTTGCCCTTCATCCCCTCCACGTCCAGGGAGAGCCAGGGACCCACCTTGCGGCCCTTCATGGCCTCGAGGTTCTCCCTTATAAAGGCCAGGTTCTTGCTCCTCTCCGCGATGGCGATCTCGTCCCCGGGCTTCACCCGGTAGGCGGGCAGGTCCACCCGGCGGCCGTTCACGGTGATGTGGCCGTGGCGCACCATCTGCCGGGCCTGGCGGCGGCTTTGGGCGAAGCCCAGGCGGTAGACCACGTTGTCCAACCGCGACTCCAGGAGGCCCAGGAAAACGGTGCCCGTGACCCCCTTCTTGCGGCTGGCCTCCTCAAAGAGGTTGCGGAACTGCGTTTCCGAGATGCCGTAGATGCGGCGGAGCTTCTGCTTCTCGCGAAGGCGCACCGCGTAGTCGGAAGGGCGGCGCGCCCGGCGCTGGCCGTGCTGGCCCGGGGGGTAGGGGCGGCGCTCCATGGCGCACTTGGGGCTGTAGCACCGCTCCCCCTTCAGGTAGAGCTTGACTCCTTCCCGGCGGCAAAGGCGGCAGACTGGACCAATGTAGCGACCCATCTTCTCTTACTCCTTACGAAGCCTTGCGGAACTTCTTCTTTGGCCGGCAGCCGTTGTGGGGTACGGGGGTGTCGTCCACGATGGACTTCACCTGGAGGCCCGAGGCCTGGAGCGCCCTTATGGCCTGCTCCCGGCCCGCCCCGGTGCCCCGGACCACCACGTCCACGCTCTGCATGCCGTAGGCCATGGCCTTCTTGGCGGCGTCCATGGCCGCAAGCTGGGCCGCGTAGGGCGTGCCCTTGCGGCTCCCCTTGTAGCCGATGACCCCGCCCGAGGACCAGGTGATGGGGTTGCCGTCCGGGTCGGTGATGGTGACGATGGTGTTGTTGTAGGAGGCGTGGATGTACGCCTTCCCGCTTGCCACCTGCCGTTTGACCTTCTTCTTCGTGGTTTTTCTGGCCATACTCTCCCTCTCGGAGTATCTGCTGGCCCGGCCTTACTTCCTGGGGGCCTTCTTCTTGCCCGCCACGGTCTTGCGGGGGCCTTTGCGGGTACGGGCGTTGGTGCGGGTGCGCTGGCCGCGCACCGGCAGGCCCCGGCGGTGCCTCAGGCCCCGGTAGCAACCGATGTCCATGAGGCGCTTGATGTTGGCGGCCACCTCGGCCCTAAGCTCCCCCTCCAGCTTCCAGGCGTTCTCCACGTACTCGCGGAGGCGCACCACCTCGGCCTCGGTGAGGTCCTTCACCCGGGTGGCGGGGTTGATCCCCGTCTTCTCCAAGGCCTCCTTGGCCCGGGCCGGCCCCACCCCGTAGATGTAGGTGAGGGCCACGTCCACCCGCTTGTTCCTGGGAATCTCCACGCCTGCAATCCTTGCCACGGTTCCTCCTTAGCTCAGCCCTGGCGCTGCTTGTGCTTGGGGTTCTCGCAGATCACGTAGACCCGGCCGTGCCGGCGCACCACCTTGCACTTCTCGCACATCTTCTTGACCGAAGCCCGTACCTTCATCTCGCCTCCTACTTCCTGTAGACGATGCGGCCCCGCGTGGGGTCGTAGGGGGTAATCTCCACCACCACCCGGTCCCCGGGAAGGATGCGGATGTAGTGCATGCGCATCTTGCCCGAGATATAGGCCAGGATCTCCGGCCCCGAGTCCAGCTTCACCCGAAACGTGGTGTTGGGCAAAGCCTCGGTGACCACGCCTTCCGCCCGAATGGTGTCCTTCTCCTTCGCCATACCCCTCCTACCGCGCCCGCACCAGGGGAACCCCGGTGAGAAGCTCCGGGCCCTCCTCCGTCACCAAGACGGTGTTCTCGTAGTGGGCGGCGAGGTTGCCTTGCCCGGCGCTCGCCGTCCAGCCATCTTCCAATATTACCACAGGGGCCGGGCGCAAGGTGACCATGGGCTCGAGGGCCAGGGTCATGCCCGGGCGGATCTTGGGCCCGGTTCCCGGCTTGCCGAAGTTGGGAAGCTGGGGGTCCTCGTGGATCTCGCGCCCCACCCCGTGCCCCACAAACTCCCGCACCACCCCGTAGCCCCGGCTTTCCAAGAAGGTCTGCACCGCATGGGCCACGTCCCCGATGCGGAAACCGGGGCGGAGGTACCTCATCCCCTCCCAGAAGGCCGCCTCCGTGTCCCGGATGAGCCTTTCCGCCTCGGGGGAGACCCGGCCCACGGGAAAGGTGCGGGCCATGTCCGCGGCGAAGCCCCCGTAGAAAAGGCCCACGTCCACGGAGAGGATATCCCCCTCCTTTAGGGGTTCCTCCGAGGGGATGCCGTGGACCACCACCTCGTTCACCGAGGTGCACAAGGTGGCGGGGAAGCCGTAGAGCCCGAGGAAGGCCGGCCTGGCCTTGCGGCGCCGGATGGCCTCGTGGGCGATCCGGTCCAGCTCCTTGGTGGTGATGCCCGGGGCCACGTGGCGGCCCACCTCCTCCACCACCTCGGTGAGGAGGGCTCCCGCCTCCCGCATGCGCTCAATCTCCCAGGGGCTTTTCAGCTTGATGGCCATCAGATTCCCAAGGCGGCCCGGATGCGGGCGTAGACCTCATCGGGCGTGCCCAGCCCGTCCACCCGCTTCAGGGCGCCCGTTTTCTCATAATACCGCACCAAGGGCTCGGTCTTCTCCCGGTAGACCTCCAGGCGCCGCCTTATGGTCTCCTCGTTGTCGTCGGAGCGGCCCTCCACCTCGGCCCGCCGGAGCATCCGCCGGAGGAGTTCCTCCTCGGGGACCTCCACCAGGACCACGCCGAGAAGCCTTGTGCCCGTCTCCTCCAGGAGGCGGTCCAGGGCCTCCGCCTGGGGCAGGGTGCGGGGAAAGCCGTCAAAGATGACCCGGTCGGCAAGCTCCTCCCGGATGAGGGCCAGGATGAGGGCATCCGGCACCAGGTCCCCCCGGTCCATGATGGGCTTCACCTCTTGGCCCAAGGGCGTGCCCCGGGCCACGTGGTCCCGGAGGATGTCCCCGGTGGAAAGCTTCTTGAAGCCCAGCTCCCCCGCAAGCCTCGCCGCCTGGGTGCCCTTCCCCGCCCCCGGCGGCCCCAAGAAGATCACCGCTTCCCCCATCTCCCCTCCTAGCGCGTGCGGCCGCGGATGCGGCCCTTGGAAAGGAACCCCTCGTAGTTCCGCAGCATGAGCTGGCTCTCGATCTGCCTAAGGGTGTCCAGGGCCACCCCCACCACGATCAGGAGGCCGATCCCCGAGAAGGCGATGCTCTTCACCCCGGTGAGGTTCTGGATGATCTGGGGAAGGGCGGCCACCAGGCCCAGGAAGAGGGCCCCCCAGAGGGTGAGGCGGGAGACGATGTGCTCCAGGAACTTCACCGTGGGCTCCCCGGGGCGGATGCCGGGGATGAACCCCCCGTACTCCCGCAAGGACTCGGCGATGCGCTTGGGGTCGAACTGCACCGCGGTGTAGACGTAGGTGAAGAGGACGATGAGCACCACCTCAATGAGGAGGCCGGAAAGGCGCGTGGGGTTAAAGAAGTTGGCGATGGCCTGGAGCACCGGGTTGTCCTGGAAGGGGGCCGTGAGGAAGATGGGGATCTGCAGAATGGCGGCGGCGAAGACGATGGGGATCACCCCGGCGGCGTTCAGCTTGATGGGGATGTAGGTGGCCTGCCCCCCGTAGACCCTTCGGCCCACCACCTTGCGGGCGTACTGCACGGGAATGCGGCGTTCCGCCTGCTGCACCGCGGCCATGCCGGCGAAGGCCAAGACGATGAAGGCCAGGAAGAAGAGGAAGGCCACCAGGTTGACCTCCCCCGTACGGATGAGGCCGGCGGTGCGCAGGAGCTGGGGCAGCCAGTCCACCACGATCCCCGCGAAGATGATCATGCTGGTGCCGTTGCCGATCCCGTACTCGGTGATGCGCTCCGCCATCCAGAGGAGGAGGGCGATGCCCGCCACCTGGGTGACCACCACCACCAGCCAGAAGAAGGGGCCCGGGGCCCACCCGGGCAGGAGGAACCGCCCCCCTTCCGCCCCCAAAAAGGCCGTGGCCAGGAAGAAGCCCTGGAAGGCCCCCAGAGCGATGCCGCCAATGCGGGTGTACTGGTTGATGATGCGGCGGCCCTCCTCCCCCTCCTTGGAGAGCTTCTCCAGGGCCGGGACCACGTTCACCAGGAGCTGCATGATGATGGCCGCGGTGATGTAAGGCATGATCCCCAGGGCGAAGATGGAAAAGCGCTCGAAGTTGCCCCCGGAAAAGAGGTTGATGATGCCGAAAACCCCGCCCTGGGTGGTGCGCAAGAACTCCTGGATCTTGTCCAGGTCCACCCCGGGGGTGGGGATGAAGGCCCCCAGGCGGTAGGCGGCCAGCACCAGCAGGGTGAAGAGGACGCGCTGGCGAAGCTCGGGGATGGCTAGGGCGCTCCGGAAGGCCTTCAGCATCTTAGGCCTCCAGCAAGACGGCTTCGCCGCCTGCGGCCTTCAGCTTCTCCAGGGCGCTTTTGGAGAAGGCGTGGGCCACCACCTTAAGGGCCTTGGCCTCCCCTTCGCCCAGCACCTTGAGCCGGTAGCCCTTCTTCAGGATCCCCGCCCGCACCAGGACCTCAGGGGTCACCTCCCCTTCAAAGCGGGCGAGGTCCTTGAGGTTCACCCCCTGGTACCGGGGGCGCTTGATCTCCCCGGGCACCTGGCCCTGCATGCCCCGCTTGGGCAGGCGCATCAGGGTGGTGGAACGCCCCCCCTCAAAGCGGCGGGGGTCCTTGAGGCCGCCGGAGCGGGACTTCTGGCCCTTGTGGCCCCGGGTGGCGGTCTTGCCGTGGCCGGAGCCGGGGCCCCGCCCCACCCGCTTGCGCTTCTTGTTGGCCCCGGGGTTGGGCTTAAGGTCGGTAAGCTTCATTCCAACACCTCCACCTGGAGAAGGTGGGCCACCTTCCGCACGTTCCCGCGCACGGCGGGGGTGTCCTCGAGGACCCTCTCCTTCTGCAGCTTGGTCAGACCCAAGGCCTTCAGGGCCGCCTTCTGGTCCTTGGGATAGCCGATGGGGCTCTTCACCAGCTTGACCTTCAGCCTCGCCATCACTCCTCCCCGCCCTTCCGGAGGCGCTTCACGTCCTCCTTGGTCTGAAGCTGCCGCAGGGCTTCCATGGTGGCGTAGGCGATGTTGATGGGGTTACGGCTTCCCAGCTCCTTGGTGAGGATGTCGGTAACCCCGGCGAGCTCCAAAATGGCCCGGGGCACCGCCCCCGCGATCACCCCGGTGCCCGGGGCCGCGGGCTTAAGGAGGATCTTGGAAGCCCCGTACTCCACCTCAATCTCGTGGGGGATGGTGCCGCCCTGCAGGGGCACCTCCACCATGTTGCGGCGGGCGTAGTACCCCGCCTTCTGCACCGCCAGGGGGACCTCCTTGGCCTTGCCCAGGCCCAGGCCCACCCGGCCCTGCCGGTCCCCCACCACCACCAAGGCGCCGAAGCGGAAGCGGCGGCCGCCCTGGTAGGTTTTGGCGGTGCGCCGCACCAGGATCATCTTCTCCTCAAAATCGGTCTCGGGCATGCTCCCTCCTTCTAACCCCGCCAGGGCCTAGAACTCCAGCCCCCCCTCCCGGGCGCCCTCCGCCAGGGCTTTTACCCGGCCGTGGTACTTGTAGGGTCCGCGGTCAAAGGCCACCTTCTTGATGCCCTTGGCCAAAGCCTTCTCCGCCAAGGCCCGCCCCACCTGCCGGGCCACCTCGGTCTTGTTGCCCTTAAGCTTCAGGGCCAGGCTGGACTCCGCCACCAAGGTCTCGCCCTTCTCGTCGTCGATGATCTGGGCGTAGATGTGGTTGAGGCTCCGGAAAACGGAGAGCCTAAGCCTCCCTGCCCGCTTGACGCGGTTGCGCACCCGGAACTTGCGGCGCTCGTATGCGGTAAGCCGTGCCATGCTTCCCCCTACTTCTTGGCCCCGGCCTTGCCGGGCTTGAGGCGGACGGGCTCGCCCGCGTAGTAGATGCCCTTCTCATGGTAGGCGCTGGGCTTCTTCACGGCCCGAAGGTTGGCCGCCACCTGGCCCACCTTTTGCTTGTCAATGCCCAGGACGCGGATCTTGGTGGGCTCGGGCACCTCGAAGGTGATGCCCTCCGGGGGCTCCACCACCACCGGGTGGCTGAAGCCCACGCTGAGTTCCACCGCCCTACCCGCGAGCCTGGCCCGGTAGCCGATGCCCTTGATGAGGAGCTCCTTCACGTACCCCTCGGCCACGCCCTTGACAGCGTTGGCGATGAGGGTGCGGGTGAGGCCGTGGAGGCTCTTGTGGCGGCGCTCGTCCGAGGGCCGTTCCACCCGGACCACCCCGCCTTCCACCACCACCCGCATCTCCGGGGAGACGGGCACGGAGAGCTCGCCCTTGGGCCCCTTAACCTTGACGAGCCCCGGGGCCACTTCCACCGTGACCCCCTTGGGCAAGGGAATGGGAAGCTTGCCGATCCTGGACATCACCACACCTCGCAGATGAGCTCGCCGCCCACGCCCAGGCGCCTCGCCTCCCGGTCGGTGAGCACCCCCTTGGGCGTGGAAAGGATGGCGATTCCCAACCCCCGGCGCACCCGGGGAATCTCCTTGACCCCCACGTACACCCGCCGCCCCGGGCGGCTGATGCGGCGGATGTGGTTGATGACCTGCTCGGGCCGGGGGTCCAAGCCCTGGCGCCGGGGCCCGTACTTCAGGTGGATGCGCAGCACGGGCTTGCCCTCCACCTCCACCCGCTCGTACCCCTTGATGAAGCCCTCCCGCGCCAGGATCTTGAGGATCTCCTCCTTGAAGCGGGAGGCGGGCACCTCCGTGCTCTCCTTGTAGACCCGGGTGGCGTTCCGAATCCGGGTCAGCATGTCGGCAATGGGGTCCGTCAGCATTTCCTCTCTCCTTTTAGCTCACTCCTGGACCATGCGGTCTCGAGGGAACCCCCCCGACCGGCCACGGCCTACCAGCTGGCCTTCTTCACCCCGGGAAGCTGGCCCTTGTGGGCGAGCTCCCTGAGGCAGAGCCGGCAGAGCCCGAAGTAGCGGTAGACGCTCCTGGCCCTCCCGCAACGCACGCAACGGGTGTAGGCCCGCACCTTAAACTTGGGGGTACGCTTGGCCTTCTCGATCAGCGCTTTTCTCGCCATGCTCGCCTCACTTGCGGAAGGGGAAGCCCAGAAGCTCCAAGAGGGCCTTGGCTTCCTCGTCGGTCCTGGCGGTGGTCACCACCGCGATGTCCATGCCCCGCAGGGCGTCCGCCATGTCGTAGGTGATCTCGGGGAAGATGAGCTGCTCCCTCAGGCCCAGGTTGTAGTTCCCCCGGCCGTCAAAGCTACTCGGGTTCACCCCCCGGAAGTCGCGGATGCGGGGCAGGGCCACGTTGAGGAGCTTCTCCAGGAAGATCCACATGCGGTCGCCCCGCAGGGTAACCCGGAGGCCGATGGGCATCCCCTTGCGGAGCTTGAAGTTGGAGATGGACTTCTTGGCCCGGGTTACGGCGGGCTTTTGCCCCGTGATGAGGGCCAGTTCCTTGGAGGCCTTCTCCAGGATGCGGGCGTCCTCCTTGGCCTCGCCCAGGCCCTGGTTCACCACCACCTTGCTGAGCCTGGGCACCTCCCAGACGTTCTGGTAGCCAAAGCGGCGGATGAGCTCGGGCCGGACCTCCTCGTAGTATTTCCTCTTCAGGGCAACCTCTAGAGGCATGTCATCCCTCCACGTCCAGGGCGCCGCCGCACTTGGCGCAGGCCCGGATCTTGCGGCCGTCCTCCAGCACCTTCTTGCGCACCCGGGTGGGCTTGCCGCAGGCGGGGCAGATGGGCCGCACCTTGGAGGCGTGCAGGGGAGCCTCCTGCTCCACGAAGCCGCCCTGGGGGTGCTTAGGGCTCACCCGCACCGCCTTCTTCACGATGTTGATCCCCTCCACGATGACGGCCTGGCGCTTGGGCAGCACCTGCTTGACCTTGCCCACCCGGCCCTTGTACTTCCCGGAGGCCACCAAAACGGTGTCCCCTTTCTTCACGTGCACCTTGGCCTGCATCACAACACCTCCGGAGCCAGGGAAACGATCTTCATGAAGCCCTTCTCGCGGAGCTCCCTTGCCACGGGGCCGAAGACGCGGGTGCCGCGGGGCTCCAGCTGGTTGTTGATGATCACCGCGGCGTTGTCGTCAAAGCGGATGGCGGAGCCGTCGGGGCGCTTGACCTCCTTCTTGGTGCGCACCACCACCGCCTTGACCACGTCCCCCTCCTTTACCGCCCCCCGGGGGATGGCCTCCTTGACGCTGGCCACGATCACGTCCCCCACGGTGGCGTACTTGGCGTTGGAGCCTTTGAGCACCCGGATGCACATGATCTTGCGGGCCCCGGTGTTGTCGGCCACCTCCAGGTAGGTCTGGGGCTGGATCATGCCTTACCTCCCCGCTTGGAAAGGCTCTGGTAGTTCTGGCGCCGGACCAGGTACTTCTCCACCAGGTCCATGCGCCCCCCTTCCACCAGGCGCAAGACCCGCCAGCGCTTGCGCTTGGAGATGGGGCGGGCCTCAACGATCTCCACCACGTCCCCCACCTGGTACTTTTCGTCGGGGTCGTGGGCCAGGTACTTCTTGGAGCGCTTGATCACCTTGCCGTAAAGGGGGTGGGGGAACTGGCGCTCCACCAGGACCGTTACCGTCTTCTGCATCCGGTCGCTCACCACCACCCCGGTCAGCACCTTCTTAGGCATTGGCCCTCCTCTTCTCGTTCAGGATCGTGAGGAGCCGGGCGATGAGGCGCCGGGTCTCCCGGACCCTGTGGTTCTGGGAAAGCTGGCCGATGGAGGCCTGGAAGCGGAGTTCCATGAGCTCCCGCTTCTTCTCCCGCAAGAGCTTCTCGATCTCCGCCGGGGGGAGCTTGCGGATCTCACTGGGCTTCATCGTAGGCGTCCCTCCTCACGATCTTGGTCCGGATGGGGAGCTTGTGGCCGGCGATGCGCAGGGCCTCGAGGGCCTGGGCCTCGGTAACCCCCGCCACCTCAAACATCACCCGGCCCGGCTTCACCACGGCCACGTACCCCTCCACGTTGCCCTTCCCCTTACCCATCCGCACCTCCAGGGGCTTCTTGGTGTAGGGCTTGTCGGGGAAGATGCGGATAAAGATCTTGCCGCCGCGGCGGAAGTGGCGCACCATGGCCACACGGGCGGCCTCGATCTGCTGAGAGGTGATCCAGGCGGGCTCGAGGGCCACGAGGCCGAAGTCCCCAAAGGCCACGTAGTCCCCCCCCTTGGCCGCCCCCCTCATCCGGCCCCGGTGCTGCTTCCGGTATTTCATGCGCCTGGGCATCAGCATGGCCTTACTCCTCCTTCTTCACCCGCACGGCGGGGCGGCGGCGGCGGGGCTTCTCCTCGGGCCTCGCGGCCTCGGGACGGGCCTTGGCCTTCTGGCCGCCGATCACCTCGCCCAGGAAGACGTACGCCTTGACCCCCAGCACCCCGTAGGTGGTGCGGGCCAAGGCAAAGCCGTAGTCTATGTTAGCACGCAAGGTGTGGAGGGGCACCCGCCCTTCCGCGGCCCACTCCGTGCGGGCCTGCTCCGCCCCGCCGATCCGGCCAGAGACGATCACCTTGGCCCCCTTGGCCCCGGACTCCATGACCCGCTGCACCGCCTGCTTGATGGCCCGGCGCACGGCGAAGCGGCGCTCGATCTGCTCCGCCACCCGCTGGGCCACCAGGGGCGCGGAGAGGTTGGGGTTATGGATCTCCTGGACGTTCAGGGCCACGTTCTTCCCGGTGAGCTTGGCCAAGGCGTCCCGGAGGGCCTTGATCTTCTCCCCGCCCCGGCCGATGACCACGCCCGGCTTGGCCACGTGCACGGTGACGGCCACGTTGTCCGCGGCCCGCTCAATGTCGATGCGGGCCAGCCCGGCGGGGTAGAGCTCCTTGGTGAGGGTCTCGCGGATCCGCTCGTCCTCTTGCAGGAGGTGGCGGTACTGCTTCTTGCCCGCGTACCAGCGGGACTCCCAGTCCCGGGTGATGCCGAGCCTAAACCCAATGGGGTGGATCTTATTTCCCATGCTTCTCCCCCAAGACGACCGTGATGTGGCTGGTCCTCTTCTTGATGATGTCCGCCCGGCCCCGGGCCCTAGGAAGCACCCGCTTGAGGGCGGGCCCCTCGTCCACGAAGGCCGCCTTCACGAAAAGCCGGTCCTCCAGCATGTCGTGGTTGTTCACCGCGTTGGCGGCGGCGGACTCCAGCACCTTGGCCACGTGGTAAGCCCCCCGCTTGTGGGTGTAGCGGAGGATGGCCCGGGCCTCCTCGAGGCTCTTCCCCCGGATCAGGTCCACCACCAACCGGACCTTCCTGGGGGCGATGCGCACGTATCGGGCAATGGCTTTCGCTTCCATGGCTACTTCTTCTTGGTGGCCTTAGCCTCTTTGCCGTGCCCCCGGTAGGTGCGGGTGGGCGCGAACTCCCCCAGCTTGTGCCCCACCATGTTCTCGGTGATGTAGACGGGCACGTGCTGCTTGCCGTTGTAAACCGCGATGGTGTGGCCCACCATCTCGGGGACGATGGTGGAACGGCGGCTCCAGGTCTTGATGAGCCGCTTCTCCCCCCTGGCGTTGAGCTCCAGCACCTTCTCCAGGAGGTGATCGTCTACAAACACGCCCTTCTTCAAGCTACGCGGCATGGCTCACCTCACTTCTTGCGCCGGGCGACGATGAAGCGGCTGGAGGGCTTGCGCCGCTTCCTGGTCTTAAGCCCCTTGGTCTGCCAGCCCCAAGGGGAGGCGGGAGGACGCCCCCTGGGAGCCCGGCCCTCGCCACCGCCGTGGGGGTGGTCCACCGGGTTCATGGCCGCGCCGCGCACGTGGGGCTTGCGGCCGAGCCACCGGGTGCGGCCCGCCTTGCCCAAAACGATGTTCTTGTGGTCGGCGTTGCCCACGGCGCCCACCGTGGCGTAGCACTCCCCGTGGACCTTCCTGAGCTCCCCGGAGGGCAGGCGCAGGATCACGTAGTCCCCTTCCCGGCCCTGGATCTGGGTGCTGGTGCCGGCGGAGCGGGCCAGCTTGGCCCCCTTCTTGGGCTCCAGCTCCACCGCGTGCACCACGGTGCCCACGGGGATGAAGCGCAAGGGGAGGGCGTTACCCACGTTGATGGGGGCATCGGGCCCCGCCACCACCTCCTGCCCCACCTGAAGCCCCTCGGGGGCGATGATGTAGCGCTTCTCCCCGTCCTTGTAGTGCAGGAGGGCGATGCGGGCCGAGCGGTTGGGGTCGTACTCTATGGCGGCCACCTTGGCGGGGATGCCCGCCTTGTCCCAGCGCTTGAAGTCCACGATGCGGTAAAGCCGCTTGTGGCCGCCGCCCCGGAAGCGCACGGTGACGCGGCCCTGGTTGTTGCGCCCCCCCGTCTTCTTCAGGGGCTTGACCAGGGACTTCTCCGGCTCGGTCTTGGTGATCTCGGAGAAGTCCGCCACCGTCATGAAGCGGCGGCTCGGGGTGTAGGGTTTGAACTTCTTGACTGCCATGCTCTTTCCTCCTTGCCGGATCGGGGCCGGGCTCCCCACCCGACGAGGTCTAGATGAGGCCCTCCAAGGCCTCGATCTTCTGCCCGGGGGCCACCTGCACGATGGCCTTCTTGCGGTCGGGGCGCTTGCCCAGGTAACGGCCCAGGCGCTTCTTCTTGCCCCGCACACTCAGGGTGTTAACCCCCACCACCTTCACCTTGAAGGCGGCCTCCACCGCGTTCTTGATCTCCGTCTTGGTGGCCTTGGGGTGCACCCAGAAGGTGTACTTGCCCTCGGCGAAGCCCGCATAGGCCTTCTCGGAAAGCACCGGGGCCAGGATCACGTCAAAGGCCGTCTTCACGCCTCACCTCCCAAGCGGGCCTGGAAGGCCTCCCAAGCCTTCAGGTCCATGACCAGGCGCTCCGTGCGCAGGATGTCGTAGACGTTAAGCCCCTCGGGCGCCAGGGTCACCACCCAGGGCAGGTTGCGGGCGGCCCTGCGGACGAGTTCGCTCTCCGCCACCAAGAGAACGCTCTCCGAGCCATCCAGCCCCGCGGCCTTGGCCCAGGCCAGGAACTCCTTGGTCTTCCCGTTCACCCCGGCGAAGTCCTCCACCAGAAGGAGCTTGCCCTCGCGGGCCCGGTCGGCCACGGCCATGGCCAGGCCCGCCTTCCGCGCCTTCTTGGGCAGGGTGTAGCTGTAGTCGCGGGGCTTGGGGCCGAAGACCGTACCGCCCCCCACGAAGATGGGGGCCCCGATGTCCCCGTGGCGGGCCCGGCCCGTGTGCTTCTGGGGGTAGATCTTGCGGCTGGAGTAGGCCACCTCGCCCCGGGTCTTGGTGCTGGCGGTACCCCGGCGCCTCTTGGCCAGCTGCCAGCGCACCACCTCCCAAAGCAGGTGGGGGTTGATCTCCTGGGGGAGTTCTGCGGCAAGCTCGCGCCTGCCGGAAGAGGAGAGTACAGGGATCTGGTACACCACGTCCTCCTTTACCGCCTTTACCGCCTGGCCTGCGCCACCTTCTTGGTTTCGCGCACCACCACCAGGCCGCCGTTCGGCCCCGGTACCGCGCCCTTCACCAAAAGGAGGTTCTCCTCGGGGATGACGTCCACCACCTCGAGGTTCATCACCGTGACCCGCTCGGCCCCGTAGCGGCCCGCCATCTTCTTGCCCTTGTAGACCCGGCCCGGGGTCTTGCGGTTGCCGATGGAACCCGGGTGGCGGTGGATCTTGTGGGCGCCGTGGGAGTCGGGACCGCCCGCGAAGTTCCAGCGCTTCATCACCCCCGCGGTGCCCCGGCCCTTGGAGGTCCCGGTCACGTCCACCCGCTCCCCCGGCTTGAAGATCCCCACCGTCACCACGTCCTCCTGGGGGTTGAAGTCGCGGAGTTCCTTCAGGACGCGCACCGGCTCCACCCCCGCCTTGGCGAAGTGCCCCTTCATGGGCCGGTTCACCCGCTTAGGGGTTTGCGGCAGAAAGCCGAGCTGCACCGCGGTGTACCCGTCCTTCTCCGGGGTGCGGCGCTGGACCACGGGGCAGGGCCCGGCCAGGATCACGGTGACGGGGATGGCCCGGTCGTCCTTGTAGATCCGGGTCATGCCCACCTTCGTGCCCAGGATGCCCTTCACTTGCCACCTCCCACGGTCTTGATCTCGATCTCCACCCCGGTGGGCAGATCCAGGGACATGAGGCTCTCGATGGTCTTGCGGTTGGGGTTCAGGATGTCCACCAGGCGGTTGTGGGTGCGGAGCTCAAAGTGCTCCCGGGAGTCCTTGTGCTTGAAAGGACCCCGGATCACGGTGAAGCGCCGCACCCGGGTGGGCAGGGGTACGGGGCCCGACACCTGGGCCCCGGAGCGCCGGGCGGCCTCCACGATCTTCTGGGCCGAGGCGTCCAGGGTCTTGTGGTCAAAGCCCCGAAGCTTGATGCGGATCTTGGGCATGCCTCACCTCACTCCAGGATCTTGGTGACCACGCCGGCACCCACGGTCCGCCCACCCTCACGAATGGCAAACCGCAAGCCCTCCTCCAACGCCACCGGCTTGATCAGCTCCACCGTAAACGTCACATTGTCCCCAGGCATCACCATCTCCACCCCCTGGGGCAACTCCACCACCCCCGTCACATCCGTCGTCCGAAAGTAAAACTGCGGCCGGTACCCAGAAAAAAACCCCGTGTGCCGGCCCCC
>NZ_BAAHSC010000211.1:0-237 GCF_054655095.1 Thermus sp. FJN-A | reverse complement strand
GTTCCCATGGTCATCCGCAGGAGGAACAGCCGGCGGTATCTCCCTTGGATGCAGTACCTGGCCATCGTGGGGCGGAGGGTGGTGGAGACGGTGGGGAGCATGCTCCATCACCTCTTCCCCAGGCGCATCCACGCCGTGACCCAGGAGGGTTTCGTCATCAAAGTTCTCACCTTCGTCCTGGCCCATAACATCAGTCTCCTGACCCAGAAGATGGCTGGGTAGCAACTTGGGTTATAC
>NZ_BAAHSC010000210.1:0-237 GCF_054655095.1 Thermus sp. FJN-A | reverse complement strand
GTTCCCATGGTCATCCGCAGGAGGAACAGCCGGCGGTATCTCCCTTGGATGCAGTACCTGGCCATCGTGGGGCGGAGGGTGGTGGAGACGGTGGGGAGCATGCTCCATCACCTCTTCCCCAGGCGCATCCACGCCGTGACCCAGGAGGGTTTCGTCATCAAAGTTCTCACCTTCGTCCTGGCCCATAACATCAGTCTCCTGACCCAGAAGATGGCTGGGTAGCAACTTGGGTTATGA
>NZ_BAAHSC010000209.1:0-41199 GCF_054655095.1 Thermus sp. FJN-A | reverse complement strand
CCCATGGTCATCCGCAGGAGGAACAGCCGGCGGTATCTCCCTTGGATGCAGTACCTGGCCATCGTGGGGCGGAGGGTGGTGGAGACGGTGGGGAGCATGCTCCATCACCTCTTCCCCAGGCGCATCCACGCCGTGACCCAGGAGGGTTTCGTCATCAAAGTTCTCACCTTCGTCCTGGCCCATAACATCAGTCTCCTGACCCAGAAGATGGCTGGGTAGCAACTTGGGTTATACTATGGGAATGTCCTCTCTCCCAAGTTTTCCCCTTGTTTCCCAAGGGGAGGCGAACCGCTTCTCAGAACGCCGTCCCGGACGGGGCTCCGGCGCTACCCCTTATCTGCCCGGACCGGGGGCGATTTCGGTCTTGTTCCTGACACCACGGAAGGGAGAGTGTTGCCTCCGGGCAACGGATCTCGGGGGTCAGGTGGGGGAGAGGGCAGACCTCACACGTTAAAGTCCTGCGCCGCTCACAAGCTCCAGGACACAAAGCTTCCCCCTGTGATAGCGTGGGGAAGGTCCTTTGGGGGCTTATAGTTCAAGCCCGGGGTCTTGTCTTGGGGCTTCCTAGAAGTTCGCTAAGGTTCAGCACGTACCCCCGGCGCTCCTCCTCCAGGAGGTGCCGGTAGACGTTCAGGGTGATGGGGGGATGCCCCGGGAGAGGGCCAGGGTGGCCCAGGGGTCCCGGAGGTCGTGGACCCACAGCCGGCCCCTGGCCCTTTCCCGAGGGCGGATACGCAAGCGGGAGCTCGCTTTTCCCTTCATCCTTTCCGGTCCAGAAGGCCTTGCACCGCTACCGGTAGGGGTTCCCCGGGGAAGAGGGCCCGGAAGCGCTGGACCAGGTCGGCGAGGAGGGGCCTCAGGCCCTCCTCGCGCAGGGCCTCGGGGAAGAGGTCGCGCATCTCGCCAAGAAGCCGCTCCCGGGCCAGGTGCCGGGCCACCAGAAGGGCCTCCCCCTCGAGGCGGGGGGGCTTTCCCCGGTACAGCCTTTCCGCCTCCTTGCGCACCCCGGGGGTCGCGAGAAGCCGCCTACAGGTGGGGCAGGGGTGGGTCTCGCTGGGAACCTGGCAGATGGGGCAGGGGTCGCCCCGCTGCCTTTGGAAGAGGGCCAGGGCGGCCCGGGCTACCCGCTCCCGCAGCTCAGGGGGCGCCTCCTGGGCCAACAGGAGGGCCTTGCGGGCGGCCTCCGGGTTTTCCGGAGGCCTAGGGGGCGGGGGCGCCACCTCCTCCAGGGGGCCCACCAGGAAGCGGATCTCCTTCACCACCCCGGGGAAGCGCTCCTCGTACCGCTTGAGGAGGGCTAAGCGGCTATAGGTGAGCTGGTGGGCGGTCACGGGGTCCGCCACCCGGACGGTGAGGGTGCCCGCCTCGAGGGCCACGGGCTCGGTGAGCCGGGAAAGCTCCTTGCCCACCACCTCCTTCCAGGCGGAGAGCACCAGGCCGCGCTTCAGCCGCTCCTTCCCCCCGGCCTTCTTCAGGGCCTGGGGGATGAGTTCCCTTAGCCGCCAGGGCACACCACCACCCCCCCTTCCACCCAGCATACCGGCACCCCCTCGGGAGCCAGGAGCCCGGCCAGGATGGCCTGGGGAAGCTCCCGGGCGTAGGCCAGGACCGCTTGGCGCCGGGCCTCGTCCAGTTCCTCGCTCCACTCGTCCACCAGGAGGAGGGGAGCGTCCCCATGGTGCTCGGCGAGGAGGCGGTGCTCTGCCAGGCGCAGGGCCAGGGCCAAGGCCTTGGCCTCGCCCCGGCTGGCGAAGCGGTGGGCGGGGCGCCCGGAGAGGAGGAAGACCAGATCGTCCCGGTGGGGGCCCACCAGGGTCTGCCCCCGGGCGAGCTCCTCCTCCCGCCGCGCCCTTAAGGCCTCCAGGAAATCCCCCTGGGCGGTTTCCTCCAGAAGGAGCCCCGCCTCCCCGGGGGCCAGGCTCCGGTGGGTTCCCTGGAAGATGGGCAGGAAGCGCTTGAGGAAGCGCCGCCTCATGGCCATGATCTCCGAGCCGTAGCGGGCGAGCTCCTGGTCCCACACGGAAAGCCCGTTGCCCCCGGCCTTCAAGAGGGCGTTTCGCTGGCGCAGGGCCTTCTCGTAGGCGGAGAGCAAGGTGGCGTACCTGCGGGAGAAACGGGCGATCAGGCGGTCCAAAAAGGCCCGGCGCTCCTCCTTGGCCCCCAGGACCACCTCCACGTCCTCGGGAAGCAGGAGGACCGAACCGGGTAGCTCGTACAGGGCGCGGAGGCTTACCGCCTTTTCGTTCAAGAAAACTTCCCGCCCATCCGGGGTCAGGCGCTGCTCCACCCGGTAAAGCCCGAGCTCGGTTTCCACCTCGGCGTAAAGCCAGGCCTCCTTTTCCCCGAAGCGGATCAGGTCGGCCAAGGGGGCCCGCACCTCCCCCCCGAGGGCCAGGTGGACGCCCAGGAGAAAGCTGGTCTTGCCTTGGGCATTCCCCCCCACCAGGGCGAAGAGGCCTGCCGGGGGATGGAGGGTGCCCTGGGCCAGGTTGCGGAAGTTTTTCTGGCGGAAGAGGCGAAGCCGCATCTAGAGCCTCACCCGACGGAAAAGGGCGGGGAGGAAAAGGAGGGCCAGGAGGAGGAGGCCTGCCCCCAGGAGGAAGGGGGCCTCGGGGGCCAGGCGGTAAAGCCCCGTGCCCAAGACGGGCCCCAGCATCCGGCCCAGGGCCTGGGCGGAGCTGTTGAGGCCCGCCACCAGCCCCTGCTCCCCCTCCCCTACCGCCAGGGACAAGGCGGCCGTCACCCCCGGCCCCGCCAGGGCCGCCCCCGCCCCCTGAAGGGCCAGGCCTAGGGCCAGGGCCCAGAAGCTATGGCCCAGGACCAGAACCAAAAAGCCCAGGGTACCCAGGGGCAGGCCCAGGAGGAGGAGGGTCCTGGGGGGCCAGGAGCGCTGGCGCACCAGGAAGCCCTGGATGAAGACCGCCACCAGGCCGTAAAGCACCAGGGCCAGGCCCACGCTTCTTGCGGTTTCCACCCCGCCTAGGCCCAGGCGGTCTTGGAAGTAGAAGGCCACCGTCTGCTCCAGGGCCACGCCGGAGAGGTTCAGGGCGAATCCCAGGAGGAGGAGGGGGAAGACCCTCTGGTCCCACGGGGAAAGCCGCTTCGCCTCCTGGGTCCCCCTAGGCCTAGACTCCGGCAGGGCCAGGTACACGAAGAGGGCGTTTACCAAGGCGACCCCTGCGGAGAAGAAGACCGGCGCCAGGAGGCCAAAGAGGGCGGCAAGCCCCGCCCCCAAGGCGGGCCCCAGGATCACCGCCAGGCCAAAGGCCGCCCCCAGAAGGGCCATCCCGGCGGTGCGGCTCTCCCGCCCCGTGACGTCGGCCACGTAGGCCTGGGCCGTGGGCAGGGTGGCGGAGCTGAAGGCCCCGCCGAGGAGGCGGGCGGCGAGGAGGAGGAGGAAGAGCGGCCCCAGGCCGAGAAGGCCCCGTTGCCCCAGGAGGGCGAAAAGGCCGAAGAGGAGGAAGCTTGCGGCAAAGCCCAGGATGCCCAGGAGGAGAACGGGCTTCCGGCCCCTTTCGCTCCGCCTTCCCCAGTAGGGGGCGAGGAGGAACTGCATGAGGGCGTAGCCCGTGGAGAAGAGGCCCACCTGGACCTCGGAAAGGCCCAGCTCGCGCCCCAAGGGCCCCAGGATGGGGAAGAGGATGGAAAGCCCCAGGATGCTGTTGAAAAGGGTGAGGAAGAGCAGGGCAAGGGGCGACATAGCGCCGATTTTACCGGCCTAGCCGAAGCGGCCGGTGATGTAGGCCTCCGTGCGCGGGTCCTTGGGCTTGGTGAAGAGGGTTTCCGTGGGGCCAAACTCCACCATCTCCCCGTTGAGGAAAAAGGCGGTGTAGTCGGAAACCCGGGCGGCCTGCTGCATGTTGTGGGTGACGATCACGATGGTGACCTGTTCCTTCAGGGAGAGGAGGAGGTCCTCAATGGCCTGGGTGGAGATGGGGTCTAAGCTGGCGGTGGGTTCGTCCATGAGGAGCACCTCGGGCTCCACCGCCAGGGCCCGGGCGATGGTGAGGCGTTGCTGCTGGCCGCCCGAGAGGCCGCTCGCCGGGGCGCGCAGGCGGTCCTTCACCTCGTCCCAAAGGGCGGCTCCCCGCAAGGCCCGCTCCACGGCCTCGTCCAGTCGGCGCCTGTCCCGGACCCCCACCAGCTTAAGCCCGGCGGCCACGTTGTCGTAGATGGACATGGTGGGGAAGGCGGTGGGCTTTTGAAAGACCATGCCCACCCGCCTGCGCACCAGCACGGGGTCCACCCCGGGGGCGTAGATGTTCTCCCCGTCCAAGAGCACCTCCCCCTCCACCCGGGCGATGGGGGTGAGGTCGTGCATGCGGTTGAGGGCCCGCAAGAAGGTGGTCTTCCCGCACCCGGAGGGGCCGATGAGGGCCGTGACCTGGTGGCGGTAGAGGGGAAGGTTCACCCCGCCCCCAACCCCAACCCCCACCCGGTTCCCGTAGCGGACCACCAGGTTTTTGGACTCCATGTGCACGTCCACGGCTTCCTTGACCATTTAGAACCTCCTCGAGGCCCACCGGGCCAGCAGGCTTGTCAGGGTGATGAGCCCGAAGAGCACCAACCCCGCGGCCCAGGCCTGGCGGTGCCAGTCCTCGTAGGGGCTGATGGCGAAGGCGAAGAGGCGCAAGGGCAGGGTGTCCATGGGCTTCAGGGGGTTGAGCTCCAAAAGGGGGCTGCCGAAGGCGGTGAAAAGCAGGGGGGCCGCCTCCCCCGCCGCCCGGGCGAAGGCCAGGAGTACCCCCGTGATGAGCCCGGCCCGGGCGGCGGGCAGGACCAGGGAGAGGATGACCCGCCAGCGGGGAAGCCCAAGGGCCAGCCCCGCCTCGCGGATCTCCTTGGGCACCAGGGAGAGCACCCCCTCGGTGCTCCGGGCCAGGATGGGAATCATGAGGAAGCCCAGGGCGAAGGCTCCAGAAAGGGCGGAAAACCCCCCCATGGGCTTCACGATTAGGACGAAGGCCAAAAGGCCGAAGAGGATGGCGGGCATCCCGTTTAGGGTGTCGGAGAGGAGGCGGAGGTAGGGGTTCACCGGGTGGTCCGGGTATTCCGCCAGGAGGATGCCCGCGGCGAGCCCGAAGGGCAAGGCGATGAGGAGGCCTAGCCCGTCCACGATCAGGGTGCCCACGATGGCCTGCCTGAGACCCCCGCCCGTCTCCCCGGGGGGGCGCATGTCCTTGAGAAAAAAGTCCAGGTTCAGAGCCCCTGCCCCCTGGGCTAAGGCGTAGACCAGGACCAAGAAGAGAAGGAGGAAGGAAAGCACCGTGCCCAACGCCACCAGGCCCATCATGAAGCGCTCCACCCGGTAGCGGCGCCTTAGGGCCAGGTCCTTCTCCAGGGTCCTCATAGCACCCCCTTGACCAGGCGCTCCTGACGCCGGAGGACATAGGCCGCGGTGAAGTTCACCGCCATGGAAACCAGAAAGAGGAGGAAGCCCACGGCGATCAGGGCGGAGAGGTGGAGGTCCTCCACCGCCTCGGTGAACTCGTTGGCGATCACGCTGGGCATGGTGGCGGCCCCGCCAAAGAGGGTATAGGGGAGTTTGTGGGAGTTCCCGATGACCATGGTGACCGCCATGGTCTCCCCCACGGCCCGGGCCAGGGCCAGAAAGGCCCCGGCGATGATGCCGCCCCGGGCCAGGGGCAGGATGGCCAGGCGCATCACCTCCCAGCGCGTGGCCCCCAGGGCATAGGCCGCCTCCCGGTGCTCCTTGGGCACCAAGGCGATGGCGTCCCGGGCCAAGGCGGCGGTGTAGGGCACCACCATGGAGGCAAGGATGAGCACCGCGGTCATGAGCCCGTATCCCGTGGGCACGCCGAGAAAGGGCAGAAGCCCCGGGGCGTTTTCCGCCGCCCACATGTAGAAGGGGAGCTGCACCTTGTCCCGGATCCAGGGGGCCAGGACGAAAATCCCCCAAAGCCCATAGACCACGCTGGGCACCGCGGCCATGAGGTCCAAGAGGAAGTTGATGATCTGGGCAAGCCACCTGGGGGCGTATTCTGCGGCGAAGATGGCGGCGGCCAAAGCCGGAAAAAAGGAGAGGAAAAGGGCGGAGAGGCTTACGATGAGGGTGCCCAGGATATAAGGCCAGGCCCCGAAGACCTTCTGGATCACCGGGTCCCATTCCCGCCCCAGGGCAAACCCGAGAAGGCCAAAGCGGCGGAGGGCGAGGCTACCCCCTTGGTAGAGCTCGTAGGCCATGAGGAGGGCCAAGACCACGACCCCCAGGGCCAAAAGGAGGAGCAGGAAGGCGAAGACCCGGTCGCCAAAATGGGTGTAGAGCCGGCGCATACAACCCCTCTCCAAGATAAGGGGTGGCCTCGGGAAAGGCCACCCCTAGGCCGGGCCGGGGTTAGCGGCCCACGATCTCCTTGCCGATGGGCTTGCCCCCGTAGGTGACCCGGGAGAGGAGGGCCAGGGCCCGTTGCTGGGCCACCGGGGCAAGGGCCCCGTAGGTGAGGGGCTCGTTGAACCTCTGCCCCTCGGTGAGGAGCCACTTGACGAACTCCACCAGGGCCCGGGCCTCCTCCTCGGACTTCACCGCCTTGTTGACGGAGAGGTTCTCGTAAAGGAGGAGGTAGGTGAAGCTGGCGATGGGGTAGCCATCGGGGGCCTGGGTGTCGGTGAGGGAGACCCGCATGTCCCCGGGCAAGGGCACGTTGGCCGCCGCCTTGATGGAGGGGAGGTCGGCCAGGACGAACCGCCCCGCCTTGTTCTGCACCGCCCCGTAGGCCAGGTTGTTCTGCTTGGCGTAGGTCACCTCCACGTAGCCGATGGCCCCTGGGGTCTGCCGCACCACCCCGGCCACCCCCTCGTTGCCCTTGGCGCCCACGCCCACGGGCCACTGGAGGCTGGTGCCCCGGCCCACCTTCTGGGCCCACTCAGGGGACACCTTGGAGAGGTAGTCGGCGAAGACGAAGGTGGTGCCCGAACCGTCGGAGCGGTGGACCACGGTGATGGGCATGGGGGGAAGCTTCACGCCGGGGTTAAGCTCCTGCAGGGCGGGGTCGTTCCAGGTCTTGATCTTGCCCAGGTAGATCCCCGCCAGGACCTCCCCGGTGAAGCGCAGGGGTTCCCGGATGCCGGGAAGGTTGTAGGTGGGGACCACCGCCCCCAGGGCGTAGCCGATGTTCAGGGCGTTGGTCTTGAACTGGTCCCGAATCTGCTTCATGCGCTGGTCGTCCAGGGGCGCGTCGGAGGCCCCGAAGTGGACGGTCTGCTCCAGGAACTGGCGGATGCCGCCTCCGGAACCGATGGACTGGTAGTTGATGCGCACCTTGCCCCCGGTGAGCCGGGTGTACTCGTCGCCGTACTTGGCCATGAGGGGGTAGGGGAAGGTGGCCCCCGCCCCCACCAGGGTGATGGTCTGCTGGGCCAGGCCCACGCTAGCCAAGGCCAAGATTCCTAGGAGTGCTTTCCGCATCTCAAACCTCCCACCCGTACTCTTGCAGCCCTTTGTCAGGAGAAGGTCAAGACCCTCTCCGCCGTGCCCTGGTCCAGGCCCGCCAGGTTGTAAAGCCCCCTCACGATCACCGCGCCCCCAAGAAGCCTCTCCCCCTGGTAGAAGACGGCGCTCTGCCCTGGGGTGACGGCGAAGACGGGGCTAGCGAAGCGGAGGCGCAAGGGGTTCAGGGACTCCACCCTGGCCCTGACGGGGGGCGTACGGTAGCGCACCTGGACCTCCACCTCCTCGGGAAGGGGGCCGAGGAGGTTGGCCTCTTCCCCTTCCAGCCCCTCCCAGAAGGCGGCCTCCTTGGGGCCCACGTAGACCACGTTCCTCTCGGGGTCCACGCCCACCACGTAACGCTCCAGGTGGGGCTTGTAAAGCCCCAGGCCCTTCCTCTGGCCCAGGGTGTAGAGGCTCGCTCCCTCGTGCTCCCCCACCACCTCCCCCGTGAGGGCGTCCACGAGAGGGCCGGGCCTGGGCTTCAGGCGCTCCTTGAGGAAGCCTTTGAGGTCCCCGGCCACGAAGCAGAGGTTCTGGCTTTCGGGCTTTCTCGCCGTGGGCAGGCCTGCCTTTTCCGCGATGGCCCGCACCTCGGGCTTGGTGAGTCCCCCCACGGGGAAGAGGAGGTGGGGGATGGCCTCCTTCGGCGTCCCCCAGAGGAAGTACGTCTGGTCCTTGTTGGGGTCCACCCCCCTGAGGAGCGCCTCCCCTTCCCGGCGCACGTAGTGGCCCGTGGCCACGTAGTCCAGGCCGAGCCTTTGGGCCTGCTTCAGGAGGGCCCCGAACTTGACGAAGGTGTTGCACCGGGCGCAGGGGTTCGGGGTGCGGCCCCGGGCGTAGTCCTGGAGGAAGGGGGCGATGATCTCCTCCTCAAAGACCTCCCGGTAGTCCAGGAGGTAGAAGGGGATGCCGAGGAGGTCCGCCACCCGCCGCGCCTCGTAGGCGGCATCGGGGGTGCAGCAGCTCTCCCAGGCCCGGGGCTTCCCCCCTTCCAGGCTCGGGGGCGGCAGGTCGGGCCAGAAGCGCATCATGGCCCCCACCACCTCGTACCCCTGCGCCTTGAGGAGGAGGGCGGCCACGGAGGAGTCCACCCCCCCGGACATGGCCACGAGGACCCGCTTCATGCCACCACCTGTTCGCCCAAGGCGGCCTCCGTGCTCCTTATGGCCACCTCCACCATGTCGGGGGTGGGCTCGGCCACGGTGAGGGCCTGGAAGCGGAAGCCGAGCTCCCGGAAGAGCCGGGAGAAGGGGTCTTGGTGCCGGGCGGAGAAGTAGAGGAGCTCATAGGCCAAGGCGGCCACCAGGGGGAGGAAGAAGACCCGGGCGAGGAGGCGCCACCAGAGGACCTCGGGGGCGGGGATGAAGCTGTAGACCAGCACGGAAACCACGATGACGAAGGCGATGAAGGTGGTGCCGCACCGGGGGTGGAAGCGGGGTTGGGCCAAGACGTTCTCCACCGTGAGGGGAAGGCCCTTCTCGTGGGCGTGGATGGCCTTGTGCTCCGCCCCGTGGTACATGAAGAAGCGCCGGATCTCCGGCATGCGGCCGATGAAGCGGAGGTAGCCCACGAGGATCCCCACCTTGATAAGCCCCGCCAGGAGGTTGTAGAGGAGGGGGTGGCGGGCCGGGTCCAGCAAAAGCCCCGAGAGGAAGCCGGGGAGGACGATGAAAAGGGCGAGGCCCAAGAGGAGGCTCACCGCCACCGTGCCCCAGAGGGCCCCTTTGGGCACCTCCTCCCCTTCCCCCGCCAGCTCGGCGCTCCGCGCCAGGGCCCGGTAGCTTACGGAGAGGGCGTCCCATAGGGCCACTACCCCGCGGATGAGGGGGAGCCTGGCCCAGGGGTAGCGCTCGGTGAGGGCCTTTTCCTCGTGGCGCTCCACGTGGATTTGGCCGCCAGGCAGGCGCACCGCCAGGGCCCAGGCCCAGGGGGCCTTCATCATGACCCCCTCGAGGGCCGCCGCCCCCCCGAGGGTCGCCTGCTTGGCCAGTAGGAAGAAGAGAGGGCGCATCCCCACCATTTTGCCACGGGGCCGTGGTATAACTCCAGGCGTGATCACCCTGAACACCACCCAAGCCACGTTGGCCGAAGGCCAGGCCCCCCTTAAGGTCCTCTGGGTCAAAAAGGGGGGGCTCCTCCCCCAAGGGGAGGCCCTGGATGCCCGCCTGGGGGGGCTCCTCCGCCGGGCCATGGAGGGGGCGGGGTTTAGGGGGGAGGCGGGGGAGAGCCTCCTCCTGGCCGCCCCCGAGGGCCACTTTCTCCTCTTCGGCCTGGACGAGGACGCCCGGTCCGCAGGGGGAAGGCTTGCCCAGGCCCTCCTCAGGCTTGCCTTCCCCGAGGTGCTGGTGGAGCCTTTGGAGGACGCCTATGCCCTGGCCGAGGGGCTCCTCCTCGGGGCCTACCGCTTTGAGCGGCACAAGGGCGAGCGCAAGGAGAAGGTCCCAAGCCTCCACCTTTCCGGGGCCCGGCTCGAGGACGTGGAGCGGGCGCGGAGGGTGGCGGAGGGGGTCTATTTCGCCCGGGACCTGGTGAACGAGCCCCCTAACCTCCTGACCCCCGAGGCCCTGGCGGAGGCCGCCCTCTCCTTGGGGTCCTTGGGGGTGGAGGTGGAGGTCCTGGATGAGGGGGCCATCGCCGCCCTGGGCATGGGGGCCTTTTTGGCGGTGGCCCAGGGCTCGGAGAACCCGCCCCGCTTCATCAAGCTCCGCTACGCCCCAGAAGGGGCCAAGGCCCGGCTGGACCTGGTGGGGAAGGGCCTCACCTTCGACTCCGGCGGCTACTCCTTGAAGTCCACGGAGGGCATGGCCACCATGAAGGGGGACATGGCGGGGGCGGCGGCCGTCCTCGGGGCCTTCAAGGGGGCGGCGCTCCTGGGCCTTCCCGTGGAGCTGAGGGGCTACATCGCCGCCTGCGAGAACCTGGTCTCGGGCCGGGCCTACCGGGTGGGGGACGTGCTCAAGACCCTTTCCGGCAAGACCGTGGAGGTGATGAACACCGACGCCGAGGGCCGCCTCACCCTGGCGGACGCCCTGGCCTACGCGGAAAGGGAGGGGGCGGAGCGCATTCTGGAGCTTTCCACCCTCACGGGGGCCGCGGTGGTGGCCCTGGGGGAGGAGGTGGCGGCCCTCTTCACCACCGAGCCCTCGTGGGGGGAGAGGGTGCGCGAGGCCGCGGAGAGGGCGGGGGAGAAGGTCTGGCCCATGCCCCTGGAGAGGGGCTACCGGGAGAAGCTGAAAAGCCCCGTGGCCGACCTCAAGAACGTGGGGGACCGCCAAGGAGGGGCCATCACCGCGGCCCTCTTCCTGGCGGAGTTCGTGGGGGTGCCCCTCGTCCACCTGGACATCGCCGGGCCCGCCTTCGCCCAAAAGGCCCACGCCCTGGGCCCCGAGGGGGGGACGGGCTTCGGCGTGCGCACGATCCTTGAGGCGGCGGAGGCCCTGGCGGAATAGAAGAGGGCCCGGGAGCACCCCCGGGCCCCGCTGCGCTCTTTGTTTCGCTCCCCCTGGGGGATCCGGAAATCCCCCCACCCTCCTTCAGGGTGGCCTTAGCCTTGGCAGTTAGGGCACTTGCCGCGGAATTCCAGGCGGAAGCCCTCCAGGGCCCAGCCGCTCTTCTCCCCGGCGGCCTGCTGGGCCTGGGAAAGGTCCAGTTCGGGGAGGTTCTTCAAGAGGAGGTCCTCCACCTTGCCGCAAGAGGTGCAGACCAGGTGCACGTGGGGCTCGTTGTAGCCATCGTAGCGGGTGTAGCCCTTAGGGTCCTTGAACTCGTAGATAAGGCCGTGTTCCCGCAGGACGTGCAGGTTCAGGTAGACCGTGGAGAGCCCGATGTCGTAGCCCCGCTTCTTCAGGCCGTTGTAGAGCTCCTCGGGGGTGGGGTGCACGTTCTTGCGGTCCAGGTAGCTCAGGATCCGCTCCCGCGGCAGGGTGTGCCGCAGGCCTACCGCCTTTAGCCGCGCCCGGTAGTTCTCCTTTTCCCGCATCCTTGGCATGGCTCCTCCTTCCTTACGATTCCAGTATACACATGCCGTGTGCAAATGCAACACTTGAGGCAGATAAAAGATCGTATCATCATGGTTTGCGGCCCCCCTTTGCCTTTTGGGAGCCGGTTTTTCCTCGGGCCTTCCTCCTATATTAGGATAAATTCCCGGTCTTGGCAAGGTGCGGATGTCCTCCTCCCGGGTATAATAGGGCCACCTTGGAGCGGCCCATCTACCGCGTCCTGCACCTGGTCTTCGCCTTGGGGTTGGCCCACGCCTTCTTCCTCCTGGGGCAGGAGGCGGTGCGGGCCCACCAGCTGGCCCAGGAGAAGGCCCGGTTGGCGGAGGCCATCAGGCAGGCGGAGGCCCGGGTGGCCCGGTTGCAGGCCGAGGTGGAGGCTGCCCAGGACCCCGCCCACCTCGAGGCCCTGGCCCGCAGGCTTGGCTTCGTGCGGCGGGAGGAGATACTGAAGAGGCGATGAGGGAAGACCCGGCCCAACTCCTTTTGGAAGACGAGGCCCTCACGGATGGCCTCACCGACGAGGAGGCGGAAACCCTCCTCACCTGGCTTCTGGACCTGGCCAAGGGGGCCGATCCCGCCCAGCTCGCCCACCTGCGGAGGCTGGGCCACGAGATCAGCCGCCTCTCCCGCGACTACGGCCTCCCCGTGGAGGAGCTTATCGGCCTGGTGGAACTCGCCTGGGGGGAGGCCGATCCCCCCGGCCTCCAGGCTTAAAGGGCCAAGGCCCGCAGGAGTTCCCGCACCTCGGTAAGCCTCGGGGGAGGGGGGTTTTTGCGGTAGATGAGGGACACCTGGAGGGCGGCTTCCTCCGCCAGGGGCCTAAGCACCACCCCGGGGTGGGGGAAGATGCGGTAAGGGGCCAGGGTGAGGTGGACGCCCACCCCGGCCGCCACCAGGCTCACCGCCTGGGGGAAGCGGGCCACCTCCCGTACCCCTTTCGGGGTGAAGCCAGCCCGGCGAAAGACCTCCATGAAGGCCTCGTACAGGGGGGGAAGGGCCTCCTTGGGCAGGAGGAGGAAGGGTTCCTCCTTGAGAGCCCGGAGGGGCACCCGCTCCCAGGAGGCCAGGGGGTGGCCCTCGGGGAGGGCCACCACGATGGGCACCTCCAGGAGGGGATCCTGGCCGATGGCGGGGTCCTCCACCTTGAGGCCCGCCAGGCCGTAGTCCAGGCGGCCCTCCTTCAGGGCCTTCACCTGCTCCGGGGTGTGCATTTCCAGGACCTCCACCGCCTGGCCCAGGCCCCGGCGCAGGTGGTCCAGGAGGGGCATGAGGTCGGGCAGGAGGTTCTCCGGCACGCCGAAGCGGAGCTCCTCCCGCCCGGCGCGGCGCACCCTTTCCTTCAGGGCCTCGGCCTCTTCCAAGAGCCTCTTCCCCTCCTCCAAGAGCACCGCGCCCGCGGGGGTCAGGCGGAAGGGCCGGCGCTCCAGGAGCCGCACCCCCAGTTCCCGCTCCAGGGCCTGGATCTGCTGGGAGAGGGCGGGCTGGGAGAGGTAGGCCCTTTCCGCCGCCCGGTGGAAGTTCTTCTCCTCGGCCAGAAGGAGGAAAAGCCGCAAGCGGCGCAGGTCCATGATAAACAAATCTTATCACGTTGCCCCGGCGCTTCCTATTGGACAAGGCTCCCGGCTTGCCCCACACTTAAGGGTGAGTCGGTGTAGTGTAGTTGGGCGCCAAGGGGGTAGCATGACGGAGAACGCGCTGAAAAACGCTCTAGAGGCCCTCTCCGAAGAGGAGAAGGCCCGGTTTAGAGAGGTGGAGAACCGGGAGTGGCTGGAGTCTTTGGAGTACGTGCTCCGGGTGGAGGGCTTCCCGCGGGTGGAGGAGCTTTTCCGCCTCCTGGATGAGTACCTCTACCTCGAGGGGTACTCCCTGCCCAACCGCCTCTCCACGCCCTACCTGAACACCATCCCCAAGGGGCAGGAACCCCCTTACCCCGGGGACTTGGAGCTGGAAAAGCGCATCGCCAACATCCTCCGCTGGAATGCCGCCATGATGGTCACCCGGGCCAACAAGAAGGCGGAGGGGATCGGGGGGCACATCTCCACCTACGCCTCCATCGCGGAGCTTTACGAGGTGGGCTTCAACCACTTCTTCCGGGGGCCCGAGGCGGGCCTGGACCGGGACCTGGTCTTCTTCCAGGGCCACGCCTCCCCCGGCGTGTACGCCCGGGCCTTCTTGGAGGGGAGGCTCCGCGAGGCCGACCTGGAGAACTTCCGCCGGGAGGTCCACCCCCCGGTGGCGGGGGGCCGGGGGCTTTCCAGCTACCCCCACCCCTGGCTCATGCCGGACTTTTGGGAGTTCCCCACGGTCTCCATGGGCCTTGGTCCCATCCAGGCCATCTACCAGGCCCGCTTCATGCGCTACCTGGAGGACCGGGGCCTGAAGCCCAAGAGCACCGCCAAGGTCTGGGCCTTCCTGGGGGATGGGGAACACGACGAGCCGGAGACCGTGGGGGCGCTCCACCTCGCCGCCCGGGAGGGCCTGGACAACCTGGTCTTCGTGGTGAACTGCAACCTCCAGCGCCTGGACGGGCCCGTAAGGGGCAACTCCAAGATCATCCAGGAGCTGGAAAGGCTCTACAGGGGGGCGGGTTGGCAGGTCATCAAGGTGGTGTGGGGTTCGGCCTGGGATCGGCTCATCGCCAAGGACAAGGGCGGCCACCTCCTGCGCCGCTTTGAGGCCTTGGTGGACGGGGAGAGCCAGCGCTACGCCGCCTTCGGGGCCAAGGAGCTAAAGGAGCGCTTCTTCAACACCCCCGAGCTCAAAGAGCTCATCCAGGAGATGACGGACGAGGAGCTCACCGAGCTCACCCAGAGCCGGGGCGGGCACGACATGGTCAAGATCTACGCCGCCTACAAGCGGGCGGTGGAGCACAAGGGGAGCCCCGTGGTCATCCTGGCCCGCACCATCAAGGGCTACGGCATGGGGCCCACGGCCATGGCCAAGAACGTGGCCCACCAGGTGAAGAAGCTCACCGAGGAGGACCTCAAGGAGGCCCGGGCCTTCCTGGGGATCCCCGTGCCCGAGGAGAAGCTTTCCGAGCTTCCCTATTACCATCCCGGGCCCGACTCCCCCGAGGTGCGGTACCTCTTGGAGCGCCGCAAGGCCCTGGGGGGCTTCCTTCCGGAGAGGCGGGTGCGCTTCAGGGGGGGCCTCGAGGTGCCGGGGGAGGAGTTCTTCCGGGAGTTCTACGAGGGCACGGGGGGACGGGAGATCTCCACCACCATGGCCTTCGTGCGCATCCTGGCCAAGCTCCTGCGGCACCCGGTGGTGGGTAAGCTCATCGTGCCCATCGTGCCCGACGAGGCCCGGACCTTTGGCATGGAGGCCCTCATCGCCCAGGTGGGCATCTACTCCCCCCAGGGGCAGCTCTACATCCCCGTGGACGCGGGCACCCTCACCGCCTACAAGGAGAGCAAGGAGGGGCAGATCCTGGAGGAGGGCATCACCGAGGCCGGGGCCATGGCCGACTTCATCGCCGCCGGCACCGCCTACGCCCACTGGGGCATCCCCACCATTCCCTTCCTCATCACCTACTCCATGTTCGGCCTGCAGCGGATCGGGGACCTGGTCTGGGCGGCAGCGGACCAGCGCACCCGGGGCTTTCTCCTGGGGGCCACCGCGGGGCGCACCACCTTGGAGGGTGAGGGGTTGCAGCACCAGGACGGGCAGAGCCAGGTCTACGCCCTGGCTGCCCCCAACCTCCTGGCCTACGACCCCGCCTTCGCCTACGAGTTCGCGGTGATCCTGGAGGACGGCCTCCGCCGCATGTACGGCCAAGGGGAGGACGTCTTCTACTACATCACCATTGAGAACGAGAACTACCCCCACCCCCCCATGCCCGAGCCGCGGGAAAAGGTCAAGGAGGGGATTCTCCGGGGCCTCTACCTCTTCCGCCAAGGGGAGGGCCAGGGGCCCAGGGTGCAGCTTCTGGGCTCGGGGCCCATGCTGCCCCAGGCGGTGAAGGCCCAGGAGGTCCTGGCCGGGTACGGGGTGGTGGCGGACGTGTGGAGCGCCACCAGCTACAAGGCCCTCTACGTGGACGCCCTGGAGGCGGAGCGGGAGCGAAGGCTTTTGGGGAAGGCCCGCAAGCCCTACGTGGTGGAGGCCCTGGAGGGGCACGAGGGCCCCGTGGTGGCCGCCACCGACTACCTGAAGGCCCTACCCAACCTCATCCGGGGTTACCTGGACCGGCCCTTCTGCGCCCTGGGCACGGACGGCTTCGGCCGCTCCGACACCCGGGAGGCCCTGAGGGACTTCTTTGAGGTGGATGCCCGGCACATCGCCTACGCCACCTTGGCCCTATTGGCGGAGGCGGGCCAGGTGGAGGCGGCCCTGGTGGACCGGGCCCGGGGCGAGCTCGGCCTTAAGCTGGAGGAAACGCCGCCCCACAGGCGGTAGGGGGTAAGGATGGAGCTAAAGCTTCCCGAACTGGGCGACAACGTGAGCACGGCCACGGTGGTGGGGATCCTGGTCAAGGAGGGGGACCAGGTCTCCCCGGGCCAGCCCCTCCTGGAGCTGGAGACCGACAAGGCGGTGATGGAGGTGCCCGCGGAGGCGGGCGGCGTGGTGCGGCGGGTATTGGTGAAGGTGGGGGAGGAGGTGCGCCCCGGCCAGCCCTTCCTGGAGCTAGCCGAGGAAGGGGCAGGGGCGGCCCCTCCGGTGCCCCAGCGCCTCGAGGCGCCTCCCCCAGCCCCGGCCAAGCCCACCCCCTCGGCGCCCCAGGCCCCGTCCCAACCTGCGCCGGCTCCTGGGGAGCGCCGTCTCATCCCCGCGGCGCCCTCCGTGAGGCGGCTTGCCCGGGAGCTCGGGGTGGACCTGGCCCAGGTCCGGGGCACGGGGCTTGCCGGGCGCATCAGCGAGGAGGACGTGCGCCGGGCGGCGGGGCTTGTTCCTAAGGAGGAGGCCCTTCCCGCCCCGGCGCCCAAGCTTCCCGACTTCAGCAGGTGGGGTCCCGTGCGCCGTGAGCCCATGAGCGGCGTTCGCAAGGCCACCCTGCGCGCCATGGGCCAGGCCTGGGCCCAGGTGCCCATGGTCACCCACTTTGACGAGGCGGACATCACCGAGCTGGAGGCCTTGCGCAAGCGCTACGCCAAGCGGGCGGAGGAGCGGGGCTATAGGCTTACCCTCACCGCCTTCCTCCTCAAGGCCCTGGCCCTCACCTTAAGGGCCTTCCCCAAGTTCAACGCCTCCATAGACCCGGAAAAGGCCGAGGTCATCTACAAGGACTACGTGCACATCGGGGTGGCGGTGGACACCCCCCATGGCCTTCTGGTGCCGGTCATCCGGGACGTGGACCGGAAGGGGGTCTTGCGCCTGGCCCGGGAGCTTCAGGAGGTTTCGGAGAAGGCCAGGGAGCGGAAGCTTGCCCCCGAGGACATGCAGGGGGGAACCTTCAGCCTCTCCAACCTGGGCGGGATCGGGGGCACCGGCTTCACCCCCATCGTCAACTGGCCGGAGGTGGCCATCCTGGGGGTTTCCCGTTCCCAGGTGAAGCCGGTCTGGGATGCGGAGAAGGAGGCCTTCGCTCCCAGGCTCGTCATGCCCTTCGGCCTCACCTACGACCACCGCCTGATTGACGGGGCCGAGGCCGCCCGCTTCTGCCGCCACCTGGCGGCGCTCCTGGAAGACCCCTTGGGCCTGGCCCTGGAGTAATACCACCCCATGCTGGCTTGGGCCAGCATGGGGGCCCCGGTGCAAGGCTCCGGCGGGGGTTTCTGGAGGCAGGGGCGTGAGGAGGGGGCTTTGCCGGGTTCTCGTGTAGTATGGGAAAGTATGCGCGTCATCGTGGTGGGAACCCGGGGCAGCGCCTTGGCCCTGGCCCAGACCCGGTGGGTGGTGGAGCGTCTGAAGGAGAGCTGGCCCGAGGCGGAGTTTAAGGTCAAGACGGTGAAGACCCGGGGGGACCAGGGGGTGAGCCCCCTGGAGCAGGCCATCTTCGTCAAGGAGCTGCAGGAGGCCCTCCTGGCCCGCGAGATCGACATCGCCGTCCACTCCCTCAAGGACCTCCCCACCGAGGAGCCCCCTGGCCTCAAGATCGCCGCCATCCCCCGGAGGCAGGACCCCCGGGACGTCTTCCTGGGCAAGACCTACAAGCGCCTGGAAGACCTCCCCCAAGGGGCGGTGGTGGGCACGAGCTCGGTTAGGCGCAAGGCCCAGCTTCTCGCCTACCGCCCCGACCTCGTGGTGAAGGACCTGAGGGGCAACGTGGACACCCGCTTGGCGGCCCTGGGGAACGGGGAGTACGACGGCATCGTCCTGGCGGCGGCGGGGCTTATCCGCTTAGACCTGCGCAACCGCATCGACCAGTTCCTGGAGCCCGAGGTCATGCTTCCCTCCCCTGGGCAAGGGGCGCTGGCCCTCGAGGTCCGGCAGGGGGACGACCTGGCCGAGGAGCTGGCCTACGCCCTCCACCACCACCCTTCCGCGGACCGGGTGCGGGCGGAAAGGGCCTTCCTGAGGGGGCTTGGCGCCGGGTGCCTGGCCCCGGTGGGGGCCTTGGCCCAGGTGGCGGAGGACGGCACCCTCCTCCTGGAGGGGGCCATCCTCTCCCCGGACGGGAAGAGCTTCATCCGGGCGGAGATCGAGGGGGAGGCCGCGGAGGCGGAGGAGCTGGGCTTGGAGCTGGCCCAGGACGTCCTGGAGCAGGGGGGGCGGGAGCTTCTGGCCCAAACCCGACAGGTTTAGTGGAGTTTTCCCCCCATCTGGGGTATAGTGGAGCCGATGGCGCTCAAGCGCTTGACCCGCCAGCGTAGGGCCGTCTTGGAGGTGGTGCGGAGGGCCCGAAACCACCCCGACGCCGCCTGGATCTACCAGGAGGTCCGCAAAGAGGTGCCCAAGGTGAGCCTGGGCACCATCTACCGCACCCTGGACGCCTTGGTGGAGGAGGGGTACCTCATCCCCATCACCAAGGCGGGGGAGGCCACCCGCTACGACGCCAACCTCCACCCCCACCTGCACCTGGTGTGCGAGGCCTGCGGGGAGATCGTGGACCTGGAGGTGGCCTTGCCGGACCTGGTGGTTTTGGCCCAGGAGGCCCATCCCGGGGTGGAGGTGCACGCCGCCGAGGTGACCTTTAGGGGGCTCTGCCCCACCTGTAAGGCGGTCTTGAAGGGCTAGATGGACCCCTTGGCCTGGCTCTATGCCCGCCAGGACGTGGTGGTCATGGGCCTGGAGCGGATCCGGGCCCTTCTCCATTCCCTAGGTAACCCGGAGGAGGCCTACCCCGTGGCCCTGGTGGGGGGCACCAACGGCAAGGGCACCACCGCCCGGGCCCTGGCGGCCATCCTGGAGGAGGCGGGGCTGAAGGTGGGGCTCTACACCAGTCCCCACCTGGAGGCGTTTGCGGAGCGGGTGGCGGTGGGGGGAGAGCCCATCCCTGAAGGCTTGCTTTTCTCCCTCTTAGAAGAGGTTCGCCCCCATGCGGAGCGGGTGGGGGCCAGCTTCTTTGAGGTAGCCACCGCCTTGGCCCTCCTCCACTTCGCCCGGGAGGGGGTGGGGTTCGCGGTGCTGGAGGTGGGCCTGGGGGGGCGGTTGGACGCCACCAACGCCACGGAACCCCTGCTTTCCGCGGTTACCAACATCGGCCACGACCACCTGGACCGCCTCGGGCCCACCCTGGGGGACGTGGCCCGGGAGAAGGCGGGGATTTTCCGCCCCGGGGTTCCTGCCCTCACCGCCGCCAAGGGGGTGGGGCTTGCCACGCTAAAGGCCGAGGCCAAAGCCCGGGGAACGCCCCTTTGGGCCTTGGGGGAGGCCTTCCGGGTGGAAGGGGTGGAGGCCCTGCCGGAGGGCCTCGCCTTCGTCCTCCACCTGGAGGGGACGGGGGAGGCCCGCCCCTTGCGGGCGCGCCTTTTGGGCCCCCACCAGGCGGAGAACCTGGCCCTGGCGGCGGTGGGGGGGAGGCTTCTTGGGGCTTCCTGGGAGGCGGTGGAACGGGGCCTCGCCCGGGCGGTGAACCCGGGGAGGCTACAGCGCCTTCCCTACGGGAAGGGGGAGCTCATCCTGGACGGGGCCCACAACCTCGAGGGCGCCCTGGCCCTCAGGGAGGCCCTCCGCTTTCACGGGTTTCTCCCCGCCGCCTTCGTCCTCGCCTTCAGCCGGGAGAAGGACCACGCCGCCATGGCCCAGGCCCTGAAGGACCTGGGCCCCGTGGTCCTGACCCGGTACGCTTCCCCCCGGAGCGCCGACCCCAAGGCCCTCCTTCCCCTTTTCCCAGGGGCGGTGGTGGAGGAAGAGCCTTCTAGGGCCTTGGAGAAGGCCTTCGTCCTGGGGGAGCGGGTGGTGGTGGCGGGAAGCCTCTACCTGGTGGGGGAGGTCCTGCGGGGCCTCAAGGGCCTTCCCCCGGAGGAACGGTGGCAGTAGCACCACCCCGGTGGGGATTGCCGGAGCCAAGGGGCGAACGAGGGGGGAAATAAAGGAGCCCCTAGTCCAGGGCCTGGCGGATGGCCTGGGCGGCCTTTAGGAGCTCCTCCAGGGGCCGGACCAAGGCGATCCGGACCCAGCCCTTCCCGCCCGGCCCAAACCCCCGGCCCGGGGCGAGGGCCACGCCCTCTTCCACTAGGCTTAAGACGAACTCCAGGTCGTCCACCCCGTGGGGAAGCCTGCCCCACAGGTACATGGTGGCCCTGGGGGGAAGGAGGGCCAGGGCCCCTTCCAGGGCTTGGGCCATCCTCAAGGCGCGCTCCCGGTAGGTTTGGGCGAAGCCCGAGAGGGCTTCCCTGGGCGTCCTCAGGGCGGCCATGCCCATGCGCAGGATGCCCGCGTACTGGTTGAAGTCTATGGCCCCCTTCACCCGCTCCAGGCGGGCGATGGCCTCCTCGCTCCCCAGGGCGAAGCCCAGGCGGAAGCCCGCCAGGTTATAGCTCTTGGAGAGGGAGAAGAGCTCCACCACCCGCTCCCTGGCCCCAGGGAGGGCCAGGGGGGAAGGGGCCTCGCCCTCGTAGACCTGGTCCACGTAAGGGTTGTCGTGGATGAGCCAGAGGCCGTGCCGCCGCACGAGCTCCAGGGCCTTCTCAAAGTAGTCCCAGTCCGCCACGGCCCCCGTGGGGTTGTTGGGGTAGTTGAGGAGGAGGACCTTGGCCTCCTTCCAGAGCACCTCGGGAACGCGGTCCAGGTCCGCAAGGCCGTCGGCCCGCAAGGGGATGAAGTGGGTCCGCAAGGAGGCCACCCGGGCCGCCCCGAAGTAGCTGGGGTAGGCCACCTCGGGCAATAGGAGCAGGTCCTGGGGCTCCGTGAGGGCCAGAAGGAGGTGGGCCAGGCCCTCTTGGCTGCCGATGAGGGCCAGGGCCTCCCGCCTGGGGTCCAGGCCCACCCCGTAGCGCCCCTCGTACCAGCGGGCCGCCTCCTCCAGGAAGGGGAGGGTACAGCTCTTCAGGCAGTAGCCGTAAGTGGTGGGGTCCTTCAGGGCCTCGGCAAGGGCCTTTAGGGGGGCCTCGGGGGGCGGGAGGTCGGTGGAGCCGATGGAGAGGTCTATGAGTCCCGTGCCCTTTTCCCGGGCCCTCCGTTTGGCCTCGTCCACCACCAGGAAGACGGAGGGCTCGGGTACCCTACTCATGGTGCCCCTCCCGCCAGGGCTTGCCCGTCACCAGGGAGAGGGCGTGGGGCAGGACGGGCAAAACCGCCTCCAGGGACTCCCGGGCCCCCTTGGGGCTTCCCGGCAGGTTGAGGATGAGGGTCTTCCCCCGCACCCCCACCACCCCCCGGGAGAGGGCGGCCATGGGGGTCTTCTCCAGGCCCTTCAGGCGCATGAGCTCGGCCAGGCCCGGCACCTCCCGGTCCAGCACCTCCCGGGTGGCCTCCGGGGTCTTGTCCCTGGGGGCAAGCCCCGTGCCCCCGTTGGTCAGGACGAGGTCTAACCCCTCCCGGTCCGCCCAGAGCCGGAGCACCTTCTTGATGAGGGGGGGTTCGTCGGGGACCAGCTCGTAGGCCACCACCTGGTAAGGCCCCCCCAGGAGGGCCTCCCGCAGGGCGAGGTGGGTGGTGTCCTCCCTTTCCCCGCGGTAGCCCTTGTCGGAAACGGTGAGGATGCCCACGCGGAACATTGCCCTTAGCCTATCACGCTCCCCGGGTCAGCCCTTGAGCCCCGTCAGGACCACGCCCTCGATGATCTGCCGCTGGAAGAAGAAGAAGACCACCAGGACCGGTAGGATGGCCAGGCTCGAGGCGGCCATGATCAGGTTCCAGGCCGTGCCCGCCTCCCCCGAGAAGAGGGCGATCCCCACCGGCAGGGTGCGCATCTCCGGGGTCTGCACCACGATGAGGGGCCAGAGGAAGGCGTTCCAGTTGCCCAGGAAGGTGAAGATGCCCAGAGCGGCCAAAGCCGGGCGCACCAGGGGGAGGCCCACCCGCCAGAAAACCCCAAACTCGGAAAGCCCGTCAATCCGGGCGGCGTCGAAGAGATCCTGGGGCAGGGTCTCAAAGAACTGCCGCATGAGGAAGACGCCGAAGGCGGTGACGAGGCCGGGGAAGAGGAGGCCGAAGTAGGTGTTGATCCACCCCTTTTCCGCGCTCATCACGTACCAGGGGATGACCAGCATCTCCGTGGGCACCATGAGGGTAGAGAGGATCAGCACGAAGAGGAGGCCCCTCCCGGGAAAGCGGAGCCGGGCCAGGGTGTAGCCCGCGAGGCTGTCAAAGAAGAGCACGGAGGCCGTGGTTACCGCGGCCACCAGCAGGCTATTCAGGAACCAGCGGGGAAACCCCGTTCCCCAGAGGACCTGCCGGTAGTTTTCCAGGGTGGGCTCTTGGGGCAGGAAGCGAAGGGTAAAGAGCTCGGGAAAGGGTTTGAGGGAGGTGAGGACCATCCAGAGAAAGGGGAGAACCATGACCCCGCTTCCCAGGGCCAAAAGGACCAGGGCCAGGAGGTTCCCAAGCCGCCTTTGGGCCCTCATAGCTCCACCCTCCGCGTGAAGATCCGGAGCTGGAGGAGGGTGATGAGGAGGATAAGGGCGAAGAGCACCACGGTGACTGCCGCCGCATACCCCAGCTGGAAGCGGAGAAAGGCCAGCTGGTAGATGTAAAGGGCCAGGGTCAAGGTGCTGTTCAAGGGCCCCCCTTGGTCGGTGAAGTTAAGGTTCACCACCTGGGTGAAAAGCTGCAGGTAGCCGATGGTGGCGATGACCGCGGAAAAGACCAGGACCGGGTTTAGGAGGGGCCAGGTGATGTGCCGGAAAAGCCGCCACCCCTCCGCCCCATCGATCCGGGCCGCCTCATAGTACTGGCGGGGGATGCTTTCTAAGCCCGCCAGGAAAAGGACCACCTGGAAGCCCAGGTTCTGCCAGACCACCACCCAGGTCACGGTGGGCAAGGCCTGGCTGGGGCTTTGCAGGAAGGGCTGGGGTGGAAGGCCGGCGAGGATGAGGATCTCGTTTACCAGGCCGAAGTGGGGGGAAAGCATCCAGCTCCACACCCAGGCCACGGCCACCGCGGGGGTCACGTAGGGGGCGAAGTAGACCGCCCGGAAGAAATCCCGGGCTACCGGTACCCGCTGGAGAAGGAGGGCCAGGGCGAGGCCCAGGAGGAGCTGCGCGGGAACCCCTAAGAGGGTATAGAGGAAGGTGTTGCCCAAGGCCTTGCGGAAGAGAGGGTCCTCGAGGAGGTGGGCGTAGTGTTCCAAACCCACAAACCGCCGGGCGGAAGGGTCGGCGTGCCACTCGTAGAGGGAGAGCCCCAGGGCCTGGAAGGCGGGGAAAATGCGGAAATAGAGGAAGAAAGCCAGGGGGATGGCCAAGAAGGCGTACGCCCAAAGGGCTTCCCGCTGGCCGAGGGTGAGACGCACCCTACCTCCAGAAGCGGTCCAGGATCTTCTGCTCCTCCTCCGCGGCCATGCGCAGGGACTGGGCCGGGTCCATCCCCTGGAGGAGCACCCGGTTGATGGCGTCCACCATCACCTTGCGCTGGGCGGTCTCGTCCACGAAGGGGGTGGCCTTGGCGTAGCCCAGGCTCAAAATGAAGGGGCCGTAAACGGGGTGCAGGGAAAGCTTGGGATCGCGGATGAGGGCCTTGCTGGCGGGGAGTTCCCCCACCTTTTCCAGCCAGTAGCGTTGGGCTTCCTCCGAGGTGAGGAAGGCCAAGAACCTGAGGGCGGCCTCCCGCTTGGGGCCTGTGGCCAAGGGGGTGAGGCCATGCATCCAGAAGGAACCGAAGTTGGCCTTCCGGCTTCCCGCCCGCTCCACGGGGAGTTCGGTGACCCCCCAGGAGAAGCGGGCCCCCTGTTGGACGGTGCCGATGGCAAAGGAGCCATCTATGATCATCCCGATCCTTCCCGCCATGAAGCCGTCCCGGTAGCCGTTGTTGCCGGGAAAGAAGCCCGGCACCCCGATCTCGTGCCTGCGCACCCAGTCGGTGTAGAAGGTAAAGGCCTTCAGGCCAGCCTCGTTTAGGTAAAGCACCTTGCGGCCGTCCTCGGAATAGGGTCGGCCGCCGAACTGGCGCACCAGGACCTCCCGCACCAGGTGGTGGTCCTGCCCGTCGGGGGCGATGCCGTAGCCGATTTGGGTGAAGCGCCCCCCTTGCTTCACCGTGAGCTTCCTGGCCGCCGCCAGGAACTCGTCCCAGGTCCTGGGGGGGCCAGAAAGGCCCGCCTGGCGGAAGAGGTCCTTGTTGTAGAAGAGGGCCAGGCTGCGCACGGCCGTGGGCACGCCGTATACCCTTCCTTCTATCTTCACCGCCTGGGCCATGGCCACAAAGTCCTGGTCTATCCGCCGGCTCCAGTCCTCGGGCAAGGGCACCAGGTAGCCCGCCTTGACCCAGGTGGGGGCCCAGCCGTAGTAGAGGTTCACCACATCCGGTCCCTGCCCGGCGGGGATGGCCGCGGCCACCTTCTGTTGGTAAGCGTCGTAGGGGAAGGTTTGGTGCACCACCCTGATCCCCGGATTCTGGGCCTCAAAGCGGCGGATGAGCTCGTCTACCGCCTCCACCTTGCTTTTAAACTCGTACTGCCAGTAGGTGATGGTGACGGGCTGGGCAAAGGAAAGGCCCAGAAGCGATAGAAGCGCGGAAAGAAAGCGTTTTTGTAACATCTTTGCCTCCTTTCAAGGGGAATTTTACCACGGCATAATGGGCTCATGTGGCGCTTTCCCCAGGTCTTGGAGGGGCGGTACGTGCGCCTCGAGCCCCTCTCCCTGGCCCATCTGCCGGGTTTCCTCGAGGCCTACGACCCCGAGGTCTACCGCTTTCTGAGCCGGGCCCCGCAGGAGGCCACGCCCGAGGCCTTAAGGGCCCATCTGGAGGGGCTTCTCACCGAGCCGGGGCGGGTGAACTGGGCCATCTACCGGGAGGACACCCTCGCGGGGCGCATCTCCGTGATCGCCCCCGAGCCGGAAAACGCCAAGCTGGAGCTCGGCACCATGGTCTTCAAGCCCTTTTGGGGAAGCCCGGTAAACAAGGAGGCCAAGTACCTCCTCCTCCGTCACGCCTTCGAGGTCTTGAGGGTAGAGCGGATCCAGTTCAAGGTAGACCTGAGGAACGCCCGAAGCCAAAGGGCCCTGGAGTCCTTGGGGGCGGTGCGGGAGGGGGTGTTGCGGAAAAACCGCAGGCTTCCTGACGGCACCTTTCGCGACGATGTGATCTATGGCCTCCTCCGGGAGGAGTGGCCCCCCGTGAAGGCCCGCTTGGAGGCAAGGCTCTATGGGGGAGATCCGGGAAGGCCTTAGCGCCTTGGTCCTTCTCCTCGCTTATCTGGGGCTCGCCCTTGGGGGACTTCCCGGTTACCGCATGAACCGGGCGGGGGTGGCCCTGGTGGGGGCCAGCTTTCTGGTCCTCCTTGGGGTCTTGGACCTCGAGGAGGCCTGGCAGGCCCTGGACGCCGAGACCCTGGTCTTCCTCTTCGGGGTCATGGTCCTCAACGCCCACCTGGCCTACGCCGGCTTCTTTGGCCTGGTGGCGGAGCGGCTTTTGCGCCTGGCCCGGACACCCCTTGCCCTCCTTCTCCTCCTCACCTTCGGGGCCGGGGGGCTTTCCGCCCTCTTCCTCAACGACACCATGGCCCTCCTCCTCACCCCCTTAGTCCTCCAGGTGACCCAGGGCTTGGGCCTGAACCCCGTCCCCTACCTCCTCGCCCTCATGGGGGCGGTGAACACGGGAAGCCTCATGACCCCCACGGGGAACCCCCAGAACATCGTGGTAGCCAGCCTCTCCGGCCTCGCATACCTGGATTTCCTGAAAGCCCTTTGGCTCCCCAGCCTGTTGGGGCTTCTCCTCCAGGTGTTCCTCCTGGCCCTCCTTTACCCTGAGGTCCGCTCCCTGAAGCCTCTCCTTCCCTTGCCGCCCTTGCGCTACCGCCTCCACCGCGGGCTTCTCCGCAAGGGCCTCCTGGTGGCCCTGGGGCTGTTTCTCGCCTTTCTCTTGGGCTATCCCATGGCCCAGGGGGCCCTGGTGGGGGCGGGGTTTCTCCTCTTCACCCGAAGGCTTCGCTCCGAGCGCTACTTCCTGCGGGTGGACTGGGAGCTTTTGGTGATGTTCGGGGGGCTTTTCATCCTTACCGAGGGCGTCCGCCGCCTGGGCCTGGCCGAGGCCCTCCTGCCCTTGGCCCAGAGCTCCTGGGGGCTTCTCCTGGTTACCGTGGTGCTTTCCCTGCTCATCTCCAACGTGCCTGCCGTTCTTCTCCTTGCCCCCTTAGGCCATGAGCCCAGGGGCTTTCTCCTTCTCGCCGGGGCGAGCACGGCGGCGGGTAACCTCGCCCTCCTCGCCAGCGTGGCCAACCTCATCGTGGCCGAAGGGGCCATGCGGGAAGGGGTCCGGGTGAGTTTTCTGGAGCACATCCGTTTTGGCCTGCCCCTCACCCTGGCTTCCCTGGCCCTTCTCTACGCCTGGCTCATTTGAGGCGGGCCTCGAGCCAGCCCCCGATGGCCAAGACCTTCCCGTCCTCGGCGTAGGCCCCCACCACCTGAAGGCCCACGGGCAGGCCCTCCACCCGGGCGAAGGGCAGGGTGAGGGTGGGCACCCCCAGGAGGCTGAAGGGGAGGGTGAGGATGATAAAGGCCTCCCGGTGGCTTTTCTTACCCGATTCCAGCTCCACCTCCTCCGTGCCCAGAGGGGGCGCGGGGAGGGGCTGGGCGGGGAGGAGGAGGGCGTCCACGCCCCTCAGGGCCTTCACCAGCTCCAGGCGCAGGACCTCCCGCTCGGCCACCGCATCCCGGTAGTCCTTCTCCGTGAGGGCCAGGCCCTCGAGGAGGGCCTCCCGCACCTTGGGGGAGAAGCCCTCGGGGTGTTCCTTGAGGGCCCGCTCGTGGATGCGGGCTGCCTCGTAGCGCGTGAGCCGGGTGTAGACCTCGTAGACCCCCCTCAGGGGCAAGGAGACCTCCTTCACCTCGGCCCGGAGGGTGGGCAGGTCCTCCAGAAGCCGGGAAAAGGCCTTGCGCACCCCTACCCCGAGCCTGCCCTCCAGGAAGTCCAGGGGCACGCCGAAGGTGGGGTTCTGGGGGCCTTCCAGGGGGATGCCCTCCCCGGCCAGGATCTCCGTGAGGAAGTGGGCGTCCCGCACGGTTTGGGTGAGGGGCCCGGCGTGGTCGGTGGAGCGGGAGAGGGGAAGGGCCCCTTCCAGGCTCACCCGCCCGAAGGAGGGCTTGAAGCCCACCACCCCGTTGAAGGCCGCGGGGATGCGGATGGAGCCCCCGGTGTCCGAGCCCAGGGAGGCGAGGCCAATCCCCAGGGCCACGGCCACGGCGCTTCCCCCGCTACTCCCCCCGGCCTGCCGGGTGGGGTCCACCGCGTTCCGCACCGGCCCCGTCCAGGGGTTTTCCCCGGTGATCCCCAGGGCGATCTCGTGCATGTTGGTCTTGGCGAAGAGGAGGGCCCCGGCCTCCCGCAGGCGGCGCACCGCCCTCGCCTCCTCGGGAAGGGGGGGGAGGGGGGCCCGGGTTCCGGCCCGGGTGGGCATGCCCTTCACGGGGAAAAGGTCCTTGACGGTGAGGGGAAGGCCGTGGAGGGGGCCCCGCACCCTCCCCTGCCTGAGCTCTTCCGTGAGCCGCCTGGCCTCGGCTTTGGCCCCCTCCTCGTCCAGGTAGGCCAAGGCGTTCCGGTCCTGAAAGACGCGGGCCCGCTCCAGGGCTTCCTCCAAGAGGTCCAGGGGGGTGGTCTCGCCGCGCTCCAGAAGGGCTTTAGCCTTCAGCAGGTCCATGCTCCATTATAAAAGCCCCCCTGCCCTCTTCCTGTAGGGGCTTGCGCCCCGGCCAGGCGTAGGCCACCACCTCTCGGCCCTCCAGGGCGAGGGCCACGAGCTCTGCGGTGGGCAAGCGGCTTTCCGTTTCCAACACCACGGCCAGCTCCGCCCGGGTCACGGGGTGCCTGGGGGCGAAGAGGGTGCAGCACTCCTCATCGGGGAGGATGGAGATCCCGTAGGTCCCGATCCTTCGGGCCTCGGCCATGATCTCCTGCTTGTCCCACCCGATGAGGGGGCGGAAGACGGGGAGGGTGGCCGCCTGGTTCACCGCGTGGAGGTTCTCCAGGGTCTGCGAGGCCACCTGGCCCAGGCTGTCCCCGGTGCAAAGGGCGAGGGCGCCTTCTTCCCGGGCGATGGCTTCGGCGATCCTGAGCATATAGCGGCGGTAGAGGACCACCCGGTAGGCGGTGGGGGCCTCCACGATGATGTGGCGCTGGACCTCGCTGAAGGGCACCAGGTGGAGCCTCAGGCGGTGCTGGAAGCGCACCAAGCGCTCGGCGAGGGCCCGGGCCTTTTCCCGGCTCGCCCCCGAGAGGAGGGGGAAGGGGTGGAAGTGGACCAGGACCACCTCCGCTCCCCGGCGCATCAGGCGGTAGGCGGCCACGGGGGAGTCTATTCCCCCGGAGAGGAGGGCCACCACCCGCCCCGAGACCCCTGGGGGAAGGCCCCCAGGGCCGGCGTGGTGCTCCACCTCCAGGAGGGCCGCCCCGGGGAGGATGCGCACCACGAACTCCCGCTCCGCCCCCTTGAGCCTTACCTGGGCCCCGGTGCGGGCCTTGACGAAGGCCCCCAAGGCCCGCTCCACCTCCGGGGAGGTGAGGGGAAAGCGCTTGTCGGAGCGCTTGGCGGTGATGCGGAAGCTTTGGAAGCGCTCGCCTGCCAAAACCTCGGCCAAGGCGGCCTCCATGGCCTCCAGGTCGGCCTGGGTGCGCACCACCCGGGCGAAGCGTTCCACCCCCAGGGTCTCTCCCAGGCGCTTTTGGGCCTCGGGCCAGGCCTCCTCGGGCAGGCGGAAGAGGAGGGCCATGGGCCACTCCGCCTCGAGGCCGGCCCCCGTGCCCCGCAGGGCCCGCTTCACGTGGGCCTTGGCCTTGCGGAGGAAGGCGGGGCGGTTTCCCCCCTTCAGGGCCAGCTCGTGGAAGAGGTTCACCAGCACCAGGGTTTCCATGGCTTTAGCAAAAGCCCTTGACCGCCAGGTAGAGCCGGCTGCAAAGAGAGCCCCGCCTGGCGGCCTCCCTCAGGTCCTCGGGGCTTCCGAAGCGGAAGGCCGTGTAAAAGGTCTTCCCGGGTTTGGGCTCGGGAAGGAGGACCGGGGAGAGGAGGTGGGCCTCGTAGACCCAAAGCTCCAGGGTGTAGGCCGCCCGCTCCTCCCGGCCGAAGGCCACGGGGAAGCGGAGGGCCACCTCGGCCCCCAGCTTCTCCCGGGCCACCCGCAGGGCCGCCGCCTCCAGGGCCTCCCCCTCGGCCAGGCTCACCGCCGGCAGGCCCCAGGCCCCCCCGAACTCGGGGTCCTCCTGCGGGCGTCGCACCAGGACCAGGCCCCCCTTGGCCCAGGCGGCCAGGGCCACGGAGCGCTTGTGGGGGCGTTCTCGGCGCCCGCCCGAAGGGCGCACCTCCCCGTGCACCCCCTAAGGGTAGCAGGCCTTGGGCCCGGGCGCAAAGCCCACGGGCGGCCTCAGGCCAGGCGGATGGGCTCCACCTCCACGGGGGTGCTGTGGAAGGTGCTCCCTCCCCCCAGGTCCGTGAGCCCCTCCGAGGTGAGGTGGTTCACCCCCTTGCCGTCCGGGGCCCATCGCTCCCACCAGGTGCCCTCGAGGACCACCGTCCCCGGGATGGGGGCCTCGCTCACCTCCGCCTTCCTCGTGATCCTGCCCCAGGGGGAGCGGATGTGAACCAGCATCCCGCTTTTCACCCCCCGCACCCCGGCGTCCTCGGGGTGGATGAGGAGCCTGGGCTCCCCGCCTTCCGCCGCCACCAGGGCCGGGACGCCGCCGTAGGTGGTGTTCAGGAAGCGGTGGGCCGGGGGGGTGATGAGGATCAGGGGGTATTCGGGAAGGGGCTCGGTGGGGATCACCTCGGGCGGGGGGCTGAAGCGCACCTCGCCTTCGGCGAAGGGGAGGAAGGGCTTGGGGAGGTTGAGCTTCACGAAGCCCTCCTCCTTAAGCCTCTCCAGGGTGAGGCCCTTTAGGTAAGGGTGGTCCGAGGCGAGGAGGCTTCGCGCCACCTCCTCCGCGGTCCAGTAGAGGGTGGGCTCCTTCAGGCCGAGCCTCTTCGCCAGCTCCCGGAAGACCCAGGTGTTGGGGCGGGCCTCCCCTTCGGGGGGGCAGAGGGGCTCGTTCCAGGAGAGGTAGTAGTGGCCGTAGCTGGTATAGAGGTCGGGGTGCTCGTAGAAGAAGGTGGCGGGGAGGAGGTAGTCGGCAAAGGCCGCGGTTTCCGTCATCACCTGTTCCAGCACCACGGTGAAGAGGTCTTCCCGTTCAAGCCCCGCCTTCACCTCCCCCGTGTTCGGGGCCACCACCAGGGGGTTGCTGTTGAAGACGAAGAGGGCCCTTATGGGGGGCTCAAGCCCGGCGAGGGCGGTGCCGAGCCCGTTCATGTTGATGGCCCGCGCCTTGGGGTTCGGCCGGAAGTAGCCCTCGTGGGGGTGGTCCTCCGCGAGGAGGTGCCTTCCCCCCAGGAAGCGCTTGTTTAAGGGAAAGGCCCCGCTCGTGGAGAGCATGGCCCCGCACCCCGGGTAGCGCCAGGCCCCGAGGAGGGCGGGGAGGAGGATCACGGCGCGGAGGGCGTTCCCCCCTCCCGGATGGCGGGTCATGCCGTAGCCCACCCGCAAGAAAACCCGCTTCGCCTCCCCCATCTCCCGGGCAAGGGCGAGGATGGCTGCTTCCGGCACCCCGGTGAGGGCGCTTGCCCTTTCTGGGGGCCACTTTTCCGCTTCTTTTTGGAACTCCTCCAGACCCACCGCCGCCCTCCCCAGGTAGTCCCGGTCCAAAAGGCCCTCCCGGAAGAGGACGTGGGCCAGGGCGTAGGCGAGGGCGGCGTCCGTGCCGGGGCGGAGCCTGAGGTGGAGGTCGGCGAAGCGAGAGGTGAGGTTTTCGTAGGGGTCTATGTGGACCACCTTGGCCCCCCGCCTTCTCGCCTCCTTGAGGAAGGGGGTGAGGTGGCTATTGGTGGAGAGGCTGTTGATGCCCCAAAGGAGGATGTAGCGGGCGTTTTCGGGGATGTCCTCGGGATCGGGGCTGAGGCGGGGGCCATAGGTCATCTCCCAGGCGGCGCTCCCCGCCGTGGCGCAGATGGTCTCCAGAAGCTCGCTCGCCCCGATGGCCCGGAAGAAGGCCAGGGGGTGCTGGTTCTCCACCAGGCCCATGGTGCCCGCGTAGTGGTAGGGGAGGACGGCTTCACCCCCATATCGGTCCAGGACCTCCTGGAGCTTCTGGGCGATGGCGTCCAGGGCCTCTTCCCAGGAGACCCGGGTGAACCTCCCTTCTCCCTTCCGCCCCACCCGGCGCAAGGGGTAGAGGAGCCTTTCCCTTACCCTTTCCGGGTAGCGGTAGGTCTTGGCGCAGGCGAAGCCTTGGGTGATGGGGTGGCGGGGATCCCCTTCCACCCCCTGGAGGCGCCCCTCGCCCAGGGTGAGGAGGAGGCTACAGGCATCGGGGCAGTCCAGGGGGCAGGTGGCGCGGGCCTTCATGCCCTTCATAGTAGCCCTAAGGCCTCGAGGGCGCCGCACCGTTCTTCGTAAGGGTCTGGCAGAAGCCCCACGGGGACGTCCAGCCGCAGGAGGTGGCCTTCCCGGTAAAGGGGCCAGCGGGGCCAGCCCTCGGGCTCGCCGCCCTTGGCGAAGGAGGTCCAGTAGCGGCGCATCTTCCGCCCCAGGTACTCCGCCTCCGCCTTGGCCTCCTCGCCCAGGAAAAGGGGCAGGAAGGGCATGGCCGTGAGGTTCCCGAAAAGGGGGGCGAGCTCCAGCCCGTGGAAGGCCCCGAGGCCCTCCCATCCCGGCACCCGGAAGGTGAAGAGGTAGGCGTAGGTGGGGGCGTGGGGGGCTTGGAGCCTGGCCACCTGAAGGGAGGGGCAGAGGAGGGTGAGGTCGGTCTGAAGGGCTCCCCAGGCGGCTTCAGGGTCAGGGAAGCGGGTTTGGTAGAGGGCGAGGAGGGCTTCCACCTGCCTGGGGGAAAGCCCCGAGGCTTCCAGCCTGGCCTGGGCCTCGGCCCAGGTCCTGGGGCCAAGGAGCCCCTGCAGGGCAGGGAAGCTTACCTCCTCGGCGTTGGCCCCGGCGATGAGGGGGATGCCCGCCGCCTTTCCCGCCCTCAGGGCCTGCCGGGGGTCTTGGAGCAGGAGGGGGCCGAGGTGGGGCCTGAAGGGCCCCGAAAGGAAGATGGAGGGCCGGGAGAGGAGGCGGCCCATGGCCTCCAGGGTGGGCTCCTGGGGGAGGATCTTCTCCAGGGGAAGGGCGCGGAGGCAGGGGAGGTCCTTAGGGTCGCACCCCCGCGCCCTGGCCCAGGCTTTCCCGAAGGCGAAGCCCGCCTCCAGGGGACGGACGTAGCCGCACCCCCCGGACTGGAGGATGGCCCGCTGGAAGAGCCCCCGGGCCTCGGGAAGGGCCAGGAGGGCGCAGGCCAGCATCCCCCCGGCGGATTCCCCAAAGAGGGTGACGTTCTCGGGGTCGCCCCCGAAGTAGCGGATGTAGCGCCGGACGAAGCGGAGGGCCTCGAGGACGTCCAAAAGCCCATAGTTCCCCACCGCCCCGGGGTCTTCCTCCGCCAGGGCGGGAAGGGCCAGGAAGCCCAAGGGCCCCAGGCGGTAGTTGGGGACCACCACCACCACGCCCTCCCGCGCCAGGAGATGGCCCTGGTAGATGGGCTCGGCGGCGCTTCCCGAGGTGAAGCCGCCCCCGTGCAGGTAGACCATCACGGGGAGGCCCTCCGGGGGCGGGAGCCGGGCGGGCAGATAGAGGTTTAGGACCAGGCACTTCTCCCGCTGGGGCGGGATGGCGCTCCCCAACCGCGCCGTGGTCCCCGGAACCTGGGGACAGGCGACCCGCTCCTGCCCCACCCCTTGGGGCCAGGCGGCCAGGGGCCTGGGGGCTTGGAAGCGCCCGGCCTCCGCGTAGGGGAGCCCATAAAAGGCGATGGCGCCCCCCTCTAACCGGCCTTCCGCCTGGCCCAAGGGGGTGAAGACAAGGAAGCCTTGGGCTGCGGCCAGGCCTGCCAGGAACACCACTCCGAGCCATCCCCTCATGGCCTAGATCCATTCTAGGCCTGCCTCTCCGGTGAGGGTGTGGGGCATAATGCGGTCCGTGGAGGCTCCCTTGGAAGCCCCCTTCTGGCGGGCGGGCCTCCTGGTGGCTGGCCTAGACGAGGCGGGCCGGGGGGCCTGGGCGGGGCCCATCGTGGTGGGGGCGGTGATCCTGTCCCCTGGGGAGTATCCCTTCAAGGACTCCAAGCTCCTTCCCCCCAAGGCGCGGGAACGCCTGGCGGAAAGGGTCAAGGAGGTGGCCCTGGCCTACGCCCTGGGGGTAGTGGAGGCGGCGGAGGTGGACCGGCTCGGGGTCCTCAAGGCCACCCTCCTCGCGGCGGAAAGGGCCCTGGCCTCCCTCCCCTTGGCCCCGGAGGCTCTGGTCACCGACTACCTCGCCCTTCCCACCTCCCTTCCCCTCCTCTTCCCCCCCAAGGCGGACGAGAATAGCCCCACGGTGGCCGCGGCCAGCATCCTGGCCAAGGTGCACCGCGACCGGATCATGGCCGAGCTGGACCGCCTCTATCCGGGTTACGGCTTCGCCCGGCACAAGGGTTACGGCACCCCGGAGCACCAAGCGGCCTTGGACCGCCTGGGGCCTTGCCCCGTCCACCGCAAGCGCTATGGCCCCGTGGCCCAGGCGGCCTTAAGGTTTCCTGAAGGGGTCTAGGGCCTGAGGGGTCTAAGCTGGTAAGGGGAGGTGCCCATGCGGCTTCTTTTGGCGCTTTTGGCGGGACTTCTTTCCGCCTGCACCCTGACCCTGGAAGGGGTGACCCTCACCTACCGCCTGGACTTTACACCGGCCATCCTGCGCTTTGAGCCCGACCGAGGGGCGGGGGCCACGTACTTCGTGGGGGAGGACATCCGCTTCTTCCTCACCCTGGAGAGCCCCGGTTGGGTGAGCCTGGTGGTCCAGGACCCGGACGGCTACACCTACGAGCTGGACCGCTTTTTCCTCCCCCGGGGCACCCACGTCTTGCCTCCAGGGGCCTACCGCTACACCCTCACCCCTCCCCGGGGCCTCCACCGGGTGCGGGCGGTGTACACCGACACGGAACCAGGGGCCTTGCGGCTGGAGGGGGTCTACACGGACTGGGACGCCCGGCTCCGGGTGTATCTGGAGGCCTCGAGGGCCAGGCGTTACCAGGTGGTGGAAACCCACTTCTACCTGCGCTAGGGTGTGCAAGAACTTGCAAGGGGGCTTGCGTCCCCCACCCGGGCCCGGGGTATAATCCCCCCGGACCGCTAAGGAGGTCAACAATGAAGCGGCGAGACTTCTTAAGGAAGGCGGGTATCGGCGTGGCGGCCAGCGCGGCCTTCGGTCCGGTGTTTGCCCAGGCAACCCCCACCGTGCGCTGGCGGTTGGCCAGCAGCTTTCCCAAGAGCCTGGACACCATCTTTGGGGCGGCGGACGTGCTGGCGGAGCGGGTGCGGGACCTCACCGGGGGCAGGTTCCAGATCCGCACTTACCAGGCGGGGGAGATCGTCCCCGGCCTCCAGGTGATGGATGCGGTGCAGCAGGGCACGGTGGAGGCGGGCCACACCGCCAGCTACTACTACGTGGGCAAGGCCCAAGTCTTCGCCTATGACACCGCGGTACCCTTCGGTCTCACCGCCAGGCAGCAGAACGCCTGGATGTACTATGGGGGCGGGATAGAGCTCTTCCGCCCCATCTTCGCGGACTTTGGCATCATCCAGTTCCCTGGGGGCAACACCGGGGCGCAGATGGGGGGCTGGTTCCGCAAGGAGATCAAGGGTCTGGCGGACCTCAAGGGCCTCAAGATGCGTATTCCTGGTCCGGGCGGCCAGGTGATGAGCCGGCTTGGGGTGGTGCCCCAGGTGCTGGCGGGTGGGGACATCTACCCGGCCCTGGAGCGGGGGGTGGTGGACGCCGCCGAGTGGGTGGGCCCCTACGACGACGAAAAGCTGGGCTTCCACAAGGTGGCCAAGTACTACTACTACCCCGGCTGGCACGAGCCCGGGCCACAGCTTTCCTTCTACGTGAACCTCAAGGAGTGGCAGAAGCTCCCCAAGGAGTACCAGCAAGCCTTTGAGGTGGCGGCGGCGGAGGCCAACCTCGCTATGCTGGCCAAGTACGACCGGGTCAATGCCCCCGCCCTGCAGCGCCTCGTCAAGGCTGGGGTCCGCCTGCGGAAGTGGCCCGCGGAGGTCATGAAGGCAGCCCAAAAGGCGGCCTTTGAGTGGTACGAGGAGGAAGCGGCCAAGGACGCCACCTACCGTAAAGTCTACACCGCCTGGAAGGCCTTCCGGGAAGAGACGTACCGCTGGTTTGGGGTGGCGGAGCTGGGCTACGCCCAGTTCGCCTTCCCCACCCTCTAACCCAAAAGCATAACCCCGGGGCTTTAGGCCCCGGGGCCTTGTTTAACCCAGGGCTCCTCCCACCAAGCGGAGGATGGGGTCCCGCAGGAAGTAGACGAGGAGGAGCACCAAGAGCTGCAGACCAATAAAGGGGATGCCTCCCAGATAGATGTCCTCCGTCCGAACCTCTTTGGGGGCCACGTTCCTTAGGTAGAAGAGGGCGAAGCCGAAGGGCGGGGTGAGGAAGGAGGTTTGGAGGTTCACCCCCACCAGGAGGCCGAACCAGAGCTTGTTTATTCCCAAGGCTTCTGCCCCGATGGCGAGAAGGGGTAGGGCGATGAAGGCGATCTCAAAGAAGTCTATGAAGAACCCCAGGAGGAAGACCAAGACCATCACGAAGAGGATGAAGCCCGTCTCCCCACCGGGAAGGCCCGTGAGGAACCCCTCCACCCAAAGGTCCCCATCCACGCCCCGGAAGACCAGGCTGAAAAGGGTAGAGCCGATAAGGATAAAGATCACGAAGGCTGTGAGCTTGGCGGTGCCCTCCATGGCCCCGTAGAGAACGGGGAAGGAGAGGCGGCGGTTCAAGGCGGCAAGGACGAGGGCGCCCATCACCCCCATGGCCCCGGCCTCCGTGGGGGTAGCCAAGCCGATGAGGACCGTGCCCAGGACCAGGAAGATGAGGACCAGGGGGGGGACCATGGAGACGAGGGCCCGGCGGAGAAGGGGGTTCCGCCGAATCCTGGGGAGAAGGACTAGGGTCCAGAGGAAAAGCCCCAGGAGGACCTCTAAGCCCTCGAGCCACCCCGGCAGGTGCAAGAACTCCCCGAGTTTCCAGGAACCTATCCCCACCAGAAGGTAGGAGAGGAGGGCAAAGGCGGCCTCGGGCTCTTTACCCGCTTCGGGCCGGGCTTCTTTGGGCAAGGCGGGCACCCACCGGGGCCGGAAGAGGGCCACGTAGATCACGTAGAGGAAGTAAAGGCCCACGGTGAGCCCCGCGGGGATCAAGGCCGCCCGGTACATGTCCCCCACGCTCACCCCGAGCTGGTCGGCCAGGACGATGAGCACCACGCTGGGGGGGATGATCTGGGCCAGGGTGGCCGAACCCAGGATCACCCCGCTGGCCAGGCGGGGGTTGTAGCCGTACTTGAGCATCACGGGCAGGGAGATGAGGCCCATGGCCATGACGCTGGCCGCCACCACCCCCGTGGTGGCGGCCAGGATGGCCCCCACGAAGACCACGCTCAGGGCAAGCCCGCCCCTAAGGGGCCCAAACAGCTTGCCCATGGTGTCCAAGAGGTCCTCGGCCAGGCCGCTTTTTTCCAGGATTATGCCCATGAAGGTGAAGAAGGGGATGGCCAGGAGGAGCTGGTTGGACATGATGCCGAAGATGCGGTCCGGCATGGCCCGGAGTAGCCCCGCCGGGAAGAGGTCCAGGGCGATGCCCAAGAACCCGAAGACGATGCCCACCGCTCCCAGGGAGAAGGCCACCGGGTAGCCCGAGAGGAGAAAGACCACGAGGGCGGCGAACATGAGGGGGGGGAGGAGGCCTTCTAGGTTCACTCCACCACCTCCTTCTCCTCCTTGGGGAGTTCTAGGTGCCCCGAAAGGAAGGCCAACCGCTTGATGAGTTCGGAGAGACCCTGGAGAAGGAGAAGGGTAAAGCCCACGGGGACTATCAGCTTGATGGGCCAGCGGGGCAGGCCCCCCACGTCGGGAGAGACCTCCCGGGCGGTGAAGGAGTTCAGGAACCAGGGCCAGGACAAGTAGATCACCCCCACGGACATGGGGATGAGGAAAAGGAAGGTGCCCAGGACATCGATCCAGGCCTGGGCCCTGGGGGAGAGGCGGCCGTAGAGGAGGTCGATGCGCACGTGGGCGTTGTGCTTAAGGGCATAGGCTCCGCCCAGGAGGAAGATGAGGCTGAACATGTACCACTGGGCCTCGAGGTAGGCGTTGGAGCTGTAGCTGAAGGCGTAGCGCATGACCGCGTTCCCCGCGGAAAGAAGCGCCACCAAAAGCACCAGCCACACCACCAGCCGTCCCACCTTCTCGCTTAGGGCATCTATGGCGCGGGATAGACCGAGCAGAACGCGCATCTCCTTGACCCCCCTTAAAAACCGCCCCCATCCTACCCAGGGGGGGCAGGGCTGTCAACGCGCTTCCCCAGGGCGCCCACGTGGGAAAGCCCAATCAGGACAAGGCCCGCGCCACCAAGGCCAAAGCCGCCTCCAGCACCGCCTTTAGATGGGCTTCCCCCTTGAAGCTTTCCGCATAGACCTTGGCCACGTCCTCGGTGCCGCTGGGCCGGGCGGCGAACCAGGCGCTTTCCGTAACCACCTTGAGGCCCCCCAGGGGCTCCCCGTTGCCCGGTGCCCGGGTGAGCACGGCCAGGATGGGTTCCCCGGCGAGTTCCTTCTCCCGGATGGCCTCGGGGGAGAGGGCGGCGAGCTTGGCCTTGGCCTCCGGGGCCAGGGGCAGGTCCTTGCGGGCGTAGTAGGGACGGCCCAAGGCCCCGGCCAGTTCCCCGTAGAGGGCGTCTGGGGCCTGGTCCCGCTTGGCCATGAGTTCGGCGGCGAGAAGCCCTAAGAGGATGCCGTCCTTGTCGGTGGAGAAGGGCCTGCCGTCAAGGCGGAGAAAGCTTGCCCCCGCGCTTTCCTCCCCGCCAAAGCCCAGCCAGCCCTGAAGAAGCCCATCCACAAAGTACTTGAAGCCCACGGGGGTCTCGTACACCTCCCGCCCGAGCGCCTTCGCCACCCGGTCCAGAAGGGCGCTGGTGACGGCGGTCTTGCCGATCCTGGCCCCCGGCCAGGTCCGGGTGGTGAAGAGGTGGTGGACGGCCGCCGCCAGGTAGTGGTTGGGGTTCATGAGGCCCCTGGGGGTCACGATGCCGTGGCGGTCGGCGTCGGGGTCGTTGCCGATGGCGAGGTCAAAGCGGTCCTTGAGGGCTAAGAGGCCCGCCATGGCGTGGGGGCTGGAGCAGTCCATGCGGATCCGGCCGTCGTGGTCTGGGGGCATGAAGCGGAAGGTGGGGTCCAGGGTGGGGTTCACCACCTCCAGGCTCAGGCGGTAGCGCTCCGCCAGGCGTTCCCAGACCCTGAGGCTCGCCCCTCCCAAGGGGTCCACCCCGATCCTGAGGCCGGAGGCGCGGATGGCCTCCAGGTCCACCGCCTCCCGCACCCTTTCCACGTAGAGCCCGGCGTAATCGTAGGGCTTGGCCCGCCGCAGGGCCTCCCGCAGGGGAAGGCGCCGCACCCCCTTCAGCCCCTCCCTTAGGAGGAGGTTGGCCCGTTCCTCAATGGCCTTGGTGATGCAGGTGTCCGCCGGGCCCCCGGTGGGGGGATTGTACTTGAACCCCCCGTCCTCCGGGGGGTTGTGGCTGGGGGTGAGGAGAACCCCATCCGCCGGGGCCTGGCTTATGGCGTTGTGCTCCAGGATGGCCAGGGAGACCAAGGGGGTGGGGGTGTAGCCTCCTTCCGGCTCCACGCGCACCTCGAGGCCGTTGGCCACGAACACGGTCAAGGCCGTGGCCCAGGCGGGCTCGGAGAGGGCGTGGGTGTCCTTGCCCAGGAAAAGGGGCCCCATGGCCCCCCAAGAACCCCTTAGGTCGGCGATGGCCTGGGCCATGGCCAGGACGTGGGCCTCGGTGAAGGTGCCCTTGAGGCTCGTGCCCCGGTGGCCGCTCGTGCCGAAGGCCACCCGTTGCCACGGGTCTTCGGGGTCCGGGCGTTCCTCGTAGTAGAGGGTGAGGAGCCTGGGGAGGTTCATGGCCTGAGCTTAAGGAGGCCGGCGCCTTTCCCCCTAGGGCTTAGCGGGGGCTTCTTCCCGGGGCGGGGTCTCCTTCTTCTCCTCGGTCTTGGGGGTGAGCTCCGCCAAGACCTGGTTCAGGCGGTTTTCGATCTTGGCCGCCTTTCGAAGCTCTTGGATCAGGGCCTGGGCTTTAGCCTGTCGCTTCTTGTTGATGGCCCCCTCCTTGGCCTCCTCCACCACCTGGGCAAAGGGCTTCAGCACCTCCGCCCGGCGGTTCTTGATGAGGAGCACGGCGAAGGTGCCGTCCTCCAGCTTCACCACCTCGCTGACCTCGCCCAAGGGGCCCTGGGGGAAGGATTCCTTGACCTTGAAGACCAACCTGTCCAGCACGGCGGGAAGCTGGTTGGGGTTCACGGTCCCGTACTCGGTGACCGTTCCCTCCTGAGCCTTGGCCAGGGCCTGCAGGTCCCCGCTCCGCAAGGCGGCTTCCCGGAAGGCCTTGGCCTTGGCCTCGGCCTTGAAGACCACCCCCACCACCTCCGCGCTGGCGGGCACGGTGAAGAGGGCGGGGTTCTCCGCGTAGAACCTCCGCGCCTCCTCCTCGGTGGCGGTTAGGTCCCGGGTCTCGTACAGCAAGTAGGCCTGGGCGATCTCGTCCTTGCTGCCAAGGAAGGGTTGGCCGCTTTTCTTGGCTGCCTGCGCCAGAAGCTCCCGGTCAATGAGGTTTTCCAGGGTTTGCGGCAGGAAGAACTGCACCGCCAGCTCCCCTAGACCCTGCTGGATGAGGGCCGCGGTCTGCTGGTTGGAGAAGACGGGTTGGAGAACCTGGGAGAGGAGGATTTCCTTCTCGTCCACCTTGGCCACGGGGGGGTTCTTGTAAAGGTAGGGGCTGTCCTCGGCGAAGCGCACCTGGGCCTTCTTGCGCAGGTCCTCCAGGTAGGCCTCCAGCGCCCCGTTGCCTTTGGCCTCCTGGGCGTCTTTTTCCACCTGGTCCTTGACCTCCTCGAAGGAGGGGGCCTTGGGGGGCAGGTACGCCTCCACCCGCACCAGGTAGTAGCGCCCGCCCGCCTCTATGGGCCCCACCAGGCCCGGCCCCTTGGTGGCGAAGACCGCTTCCGCCACCTTTTCGGGGAAGACCACCTTGGTCACGGGCTTGGGCTCGCTTTCTCCGGGTCCTGCGCCCAGGGCCCCACCCTGCTCCGCCCCCACCTTGGAGTGCGCCTTGGCCAAGGCGGCGAAGTCCTCCCCGGCCTTGGCCTTGGCCAGGAGGTCCTCGGCCAGCTTCGGGTCGTCCACCACGATCTGCCTGGCCTTCACCCGGGCCTCTCCCTTGTAATCGTCGCGGTGCGCCTCGAAGTAGAAGCGCACCTCCTCCGGGGTGGGCTTGGCCGAGGAGCGGATCTGCTCCAGGCGTTTTTGGATCTGGAGCTGGGTCTTGATCTCGGCCCGGAGCCGGGCATCGGTGAAGCCCACCTGGTTGAGGAACTGCTCGTAAGCCTTCTTTTCCTTAAGGCCGAACTGCTCCCTGATGCGGTCCAACTCCTTGCGCACCTCGGCGCTCCCCACCCGGACCCGGGCCGCATCCTGCTTGAGGGCCTCGGTGAGGATCACCTGCTCCAGGAAGTGGGTGTCCACCAAGGTCTTGAGGAGACCTTCGGGGTTGGCCGCATAGAGGGGGTCGTTCCCCTGGAGCCGGAGAAGGTCCAGCTCGTGGACGGCTTTCCCGTTCACCCACAGCACGGGCTTGCCCCGCGCCTGCTGTCCCGCCTGGGGGGTGAAGAGGAGGATGGCCCCCACGGCAAAGGCCAAGGCCAGTAGACCGAAAAGGATGGTGATGACCTTTTTGTTGATGCCAAACACTTGACCGCCTCCTCCTGTGCGTGCTAGGATAGCTCCCGCTGAGTGCGCCCGTAGCTCAGCTGGATAGAGCGTCGGCCTCCGGAGCCGAAGGTCAGAGGTTCGAGTCCTCTCGGGCGCGCCATTTTTCTTTGGGTAACCCGGAAAGCCCTAAGCACGAAGGGATTTTAGCACACACCCCATGAGAGCTGGGTTTAGGATAACCCAAGTTGCTACCCAGCCATCTTCTGGGTCAGGAGACTGATGTTATGGGCCAGGACGAAGGTGAGAACTTTGATGACGAAACCCTCCTGGGTCACGGCGTGGATGCGCCTGGGGAAGAGGTGATGGAGCATGCTCCCCACCGTCTCCACCACCCTCCGCCCCACGATGGCCAGGTACTGCATCCAAGGGAGATACCGCCGGCTGTTCCTCCTGCGGATGACCATGGGAAC